>JASHQT010000681.1 GCA_030039005.1 Bryobacteraceae bacterium | reverse complement strand
TGCCGATCGGGCCGGACGGCCGAGTTTTCATCGACGTCACTGACCCTTGCATCGAGCTCGGTAAGAACCGCATCCAGCTCTCCGACGGCCGGACATGCTTCGGATGGCCCACCGTGATGGTCGATCGACCCGACGGGCGCGAGATTGTCGCCGAAACCGAGCGCAAGGAGCTCGAACCGCTCTTGCGAGAAATCGCCGCGAAGGAATACCCAGTCAGGCTCGCGGGCCAAAAGGAGCTCGGCAGGTGCAGCCCATCGCTACTGTGGGCCCGCGGTACCGTTTCCCTGAATTAATCGAGATCTCCGCACAATTCACCACGCTTCACCGGCCGCGACGTAGTGATGCCTGAGATGACGATGGCGACTCGTGGGCAGGCTAGCCCAACTTGCCCAACAACTGTTTGATGCTCGGCTCCAGGGTGGGTGCGGGGTGCGACGCCAGCGCCCGTTGCAGCTCCTTCTTGGCCGCGGATTGATCGCCTTGCTGGTAAAGCGCCAAGCCCAGATGGTAATGAAACATGGACATGGCCGGGTACCGGCGCACCAGGTCGCTAAACGTTCGAATCGCGTCCGCGTGGTCGCCTTTCTTGAGGTACACATAACCGAGCGTATCGGAGAAGCCGGGCTGGCCGGGCACTTTCTGGAGAGCCCGCTCCACCAGTCGCTGAGCTTCATCCAACTCGCCGTGTTCGGAGAAGAAATACGCGGCGTTATTCAGCGCCGGGGGATCGTCGGGGTGCGATCTTACGATCTGGTGGTACAGGTTTTTTGCCTCATCATTACGGCCCATCAGGGCCAAGGTATCAGCGAGAATCAGAGCCGGCGTCAATTCGTTGGGGGCGAGCTGATGCGCCTGTTGGTAGGCCGCGGAGGCATCTTTGAGATCGCCCTTGGCCTGATACACTTCGCCCAGCGCCAACTGGAAGGGCGCCGATTTGGGATCCTGTGAGATCACCCTCTGATACTGGTCGATGGCCAGATTATAATCGCCCGCCAGCGCCGTGGTTCGCGCGAGCTGCGCTTGCAAGGGCAGCGAACCGGGCGATTGCTTCAAGGCGTCGGTCAATGTGGCCTCCGCCTTGTCAAAGTCTCGCAAGCCGATGTACGCGGCGGAGAGCGCCGCGCTGATGCTGGGATCGGTGTTGCGGTGGATAGACTGCAACGTCACGACGGCTTCGGCGAAATTTCCCTGCTGCAGAGAAATCAGCGCCCGCTGGTGCAACGCTTGCGGATCGTTGGGGGATTGTTTGAGCACTTGCTCCAAGATCGTGCGGGCTTTATCCGGCTGGCCAGTGCTCGCTAACGTCCACGCCTCCAAGAGAAGAGTCCGGCGATTGGACGGCGTGAGAGCCGCCGCGGCATTCGCGGCCTGGAGCGCTTCCGCCCTCTTGCCTTCCGCGAGATAAACTCTGCCGAGCTCGTAGTCGGCCGCGGGAAAATCCTTGCGCTCTCGCAGCGCTTCTTCAAATTCCGCGCGAGCTGCTTCCAGATCGCCTTTGAGCCGATAGGCCCGGCCTAAGTTCAAGCGCAAGGCCGGATCCACCTGATTGCGGTTGGCGTTCAACTGCGCTTGCAGGATTTGGACCGCGGCCGCGCCATTTTCCCGCTTCCCCGTATTGATCAGCAGATCGGCGCGTATGCGCAACGCCAGCTCATCGTCGGGCGATTCCTTGAGGATCTGATCGATTACTTTCGTGGCGTCGTCGAATTTGGAGCCGGCCAGCATGGCCGCCAGGGCTCTCTTCTGCGCTCCGATCTTATCCTCGCGTTTCGCGTTTTCCGCTGCCTGGTAATAGCGGACGGCCTGGGCGTAGTCATTTTGGGTCAGGTAGAAATCGCCCACGCGAAGCTGCGCGTCCGGAAAGTCCTTGGGATCGTCCAACAGCGTCTGCAAAGCCGCTTGCATGGCGGCCGGGTTCTTGGTCCGTGCATAATGGGCGGCCAGTTCAATCCGGTAGCTAGCCTGCTTCGGATTATTAGCGACCTTCAGCTTGGCGATGTTCTCGGCGTCGGCCGCGCGTCCCGCCGTGGAGTAGAAATTGTAGAGGATGTCGTAGATGGCCCCGTAGTCCTTGGCGCGGGACATCAATTCGAGTGCGGATTTCTCCGCTTCCGGATAGTTTCCCTGCTCGAACAGCGTCTGCACCAATTCCGCGGCCACCGGTGCATTCCCGGGCTGCACCGCGAGCGCTTTGCGGAAGTAGGAGATGGCCTCGTCGGGCTTGCGGTCTTCATGGGCCAAAGCGCCTTTCAGCCGTAAGCCTTGCACTGAATTCGGATTCTGGGCGAGGAGTTGGGAGGCCAATTGCGCCGTTTGCTGGTAGAGCCTCTGCGGGCGCTGCGGGCTTTTCAAGTAATAATCCAGGCAAAACGCCCCGAAGGTTTCCTGGAGGTCGGTGTCGTTGGGGAGCAACCGATTGGCTCGGTACAGGGCGTTGAAAGCGGTCGGATAGTCGTTCCGGCTCATCGCCAGGATGCCCAGGCGATAGTAGGCGTCACCGTATTTGGGATCCTTTTGAATGGCCTTCTGGTAGTTGAGGGCGGCTTCGTCGAGGCGCCCTTCCTTGAACAGCGCGTTGCCCTTCTCGACATACCCACGCTTGGTGCTGCAAGCGGTCATCGAGACCAGCACGAGGGCCACCAGCACCAGGCAAAGTCCAAACATTCTTCTCATCTTTGAATCCTCCACCCAATCCCCGGAGACGCCGCAGCTTTTCGTCCAGCCGCGGGAGACAAATCAAACATACTCCTGGAAATGCGAATCCAAGTCTTAAATGTGCTTGATCCTATTTTGAAGCATTTGGTTGGCAGTGGAAGAGACTAAGCGGCTAAAGTAATCAAGTGGGTACTAGTACTTTTGGGCGTGCTTACTGGTAAAAAAAAGAATTGGTTTTCACAAGGCTGCGGTCCTAAAGCGCGGTTCTTCACGCCGCGTGCTTACCGGACCGGCAGTACGGAATTCGTGCTGCGTCGATTCCACCGCGACGGTGCGCCCGCCGATACGCACTACCCGCCCCCTCATCACGAGCTTCAAAGCGCACACCCCGTCCAGCACGTAAGGCCAGTTCACCACAACTTCAATCAGCCCCGAAAGCGAGTCTTGCTGGGCAATTTCAAAAAGCACACCTCTGCTGCTGATGTTGGAAGTCCAACCCCAGCCCGAGCTCGCGCGCTGGCCGAGCAGACGGTACTCCACGGCCAAGGCGAGCGGAAAACGCTGACGAGATCGCCGCTCCGATGCAAACATGTAGACACTACGAAGACACAAGGATCACGCTGCAACCCCTGCAGCGCCCATTTTGGTTGCCTAACACCCGCAACAAAAGGAAAGTTTTTTATACCATCCAGGCGAGCGCCGGGTCAACGACAAAACGCCTGGCATGGACCAAAACCGTACTGCTGTATCTTTCACGTCACATGGCCTGAATCGAAACACTTTTGCAATGAAGCGACGCTGGCCGTGGATCGGATATGATGACCCGATATGCGGGTCTTCGCGTGTCGCGTTCTGCTTGTGTGGTGCTGCTTCGCTCTGGCTGCGATCTCGATTCAGGCTGCGCCCGCCGCGAATTCCACTGCAGCTTGCAACCGCGCGTGCCTGGAGGGGTACATCCATCAGTATCTGGATGCGATGCTGGCGCGGAATCCTTACTCGCTCCCGCTCGATTCGCGGGTGAAGTTCACCGAGAACGAACAGGAGATCCCGCTCGGCGAAGGCATCTGGGGGACGGCCAGTGGTCTGGGAACCTACAAGCTTTATGTCGCCGATCCCGAGGCCAGCCAAGCAGGATTTCTGGGAACGCTGCGCGAGAACGGCAACCCGGTGGCGTTCGCGCTACGCCTCAAAATCGAACATGGGCTGATCCGCGAGGCGGAGACCATCGTGGTGCGCGATCCGGGCGCGGCGCAGGCCATCGAAGCCATGGGCCAGCCGGATCCGTTGTTCAGCACGGTCCTGCCAAAGTCCGAACGCCGCTCGCGCGAACAGATGATCGCCATCGCGAGCCAATATTCCGATGGCATCGAACACAGCGCTGGCGCCATGGTCCCGTTCGACGCGACGTGCAACCGCGTGCAGAATGGCGTGCAGACGACTAACAATCCTAGCCTGAAGCTGGACCCCGGGGACTCCTGGACCTTCGCGTCGCTCGGTTGCAAGGACCAGCTCGACACCAAATTTTTCAGCTTCGTGCGGAGTATTGAGCCACGGCGTTTTCTGGTGATCGACGAAGAGCGCGGTTTAGTGTTGGGTTGGCTGCTGTTTCACATTCCGGGGACGGTGAAATCGGTGGACATCGCGGGCCACGGCGCGGTTTCCATTCCGCTGCCCTATCAAGCGCCCGTCACGCTGGACGTGGCGGAATTGTACAAGATCAGGAACGGCAAGATCCTCAAAGTGGAGGCATTGCAGACCAGTATTCCCTATCGGACGCCGAGCCCGTTCGTGGCCGCCGCTCCCGGCGCGCACGCGGCGGGCGCTCCGGATTCTTCCTGCGATCGCGTTTGTCTCGAAGGTTTCGTCAACCGGTATTTGGACGCGATGGTGGCGCACGATCCTTCGCGAATTCCTGTCACGGCGGACGTCCAGTTCACCGAGAACGACGTGGCGCTGAAACCGGGCGACGGGCTATGGGCCGCGGCCAGCGCGCGCGGCATATACAAGGAATATTTCGACGATCCGGAAGCTGGACAGGCTGCTTTCTTCGGAACAATGAAGGAAAACGGCCACGGCATCGCCCTGGCGCTGCGGCTGAAGATCGAGAACCATCGCGTCAGGGAAGCCGAAAGCGTGGTGGTGCGAAATCCGCGGACGTTCGATCTGATGGAAAAGGCGGGCGCGCCCGATCCGGTGCTGCTCGAAACCGTGCCAGAATCCGAGCGGCTGCCGCGGAGCCGGCTCACCGCGATCACGAATCAATATTTCGAGGCGATCGAGCAGGGCAACGGAAAGGTGGCGGACTTCGATTCCGATTGCAATCGGTTCGAAAATGGAATGAAGACCAGCGGTGCGCTGGGATGCTCGGCGCAGCTAGACACCCAGGTATTCAATTACATCAGCCGGATTTTTCCGCGGCGATTCTTAGTAGTGGACTCCGACCGGCAGGTGGTCTTCGGATTCTTCATGTTCCATCATCGCGGCGATGTGCTGTGGGTGAACGCACCAGGGGAAGGCAAGCACGATATGCCGGGCGCGGCCAAGCGGCCGTTCAGTGTCGACGTGGGCGAGGCGTTTCGCATTCAGGACGGCAAAATTCGCAAGGTGGAAGCGCTGATGACGGCGCTGCCGTACGGCGCGAAGTCGCCGTTCGTTCCACAAGAATGATGTTAGGGACGTTGGGCGGATTGCACTGCCTTACAAGACGGAGCGGGTCCCTTCACCGACGGGATCGCATCGCCGGATCGGGGAGCGGGCGCGGACTTGATGGCGAAGCGCTCGGGATGCTCGACGCGCATTTCGAGCAACGGAACGGAGCAGAGCCCGGCGGCCGGAGAGCCAGTGAGCTGGATGGGTGGAGGGTTCGGCGTTCCATGGATGATGCGGTGAATGGCGCTCTGCATCGCGGGCGCAAGCGGCGGCGGCGACGCGGTTTGGGCGTAAATGGCGCCCGGAGCGCCGGCTGCGAACAAAAGAATTTTCGCGAGACTTGCCATGGAGTAATTCTAAGGGCTTTCAGGCGGTGGGTCGCGGGGAATTTCGCGAGGGAGCTTTAGCTTATGCAGGTTCCACGGGAACAGAAAAGCCAGGACGGGCCTGATCACGATTTAGCGCGGCGGGTAGCGAAATTGTGGCCGCACCGGAAGCACGAATCCGTCGCCCTCGCATCGTTTCTGTGTATGTTGCGCATTCACTATTGGCGTACTCTGAACCTGAGTGAGTTGGTTCCGGGGAAAACCATTCACCATTGCTTCTGGTGCTCCAAGGTGCGCATCGACGGCGTTGTCTATGACGTTTAAGGTAAAATTGCTTCATTCCCTGGAGGAGGTGGCCGTGAAACTCTGGTTCGCGCTGCTGTGCTCAGTGTCCGCGCTCTGCGCCGGAGACGCTTCCGTGGGCCAAATTCAAAACGCCGCGGCAAAAGGCGTGACGATCATTCAATCGAGCCAGCGCAACTGGTATCACAAGCAGAGCTGCATCTCCTGCCATCAGCAGGTTTTCCCGGAGATGGCGCTTCGAGCGGCGCGCGAGCACGGCATTCCGGTGGATGAACAGGCCGCCCGTGCCGATGCGGCGAGTGCTTTGGGCTATTTCTCCAATTTCCCGCGCGCCGTCGAGTACACGCACGTCATCGATCCATCCATGAACGATGGTTACGCGATGCTCGCGGCCCACGCGGCGGGCGTGCGTCCCAGCCTGGTGACGGCGGTATACGCGCGATTGCTCGGGGCGCGCCAGGAGGCCGACGGCCACTGGGAGACCGCCGACGAACGCCCACCGGAATCCTATAGCGCGTTCAGCGCGACGGCGGTCTCGCTGCGCGCCATCCAGCTTTATGCCCATCCGAGCCAAAAGGCCGACGTCGCCGCGCGGGTCGGGCGAGCGCGAGCCTGGCTCCTTTCGCATCAGCCGCACGCCACCGAAGAGCGCGTCTATCAACTGATGGGCGCATATTGGGCGGGCGCTGATCGGGCGGACTTGAAGAAACTGGCAGCCGAACTTGCGGCGATGCAGCGCCCCGACGGTGGATGGGCATCGCTGGACGGGCGCGAGAGCGATGCCTATTCCACCGGCCAGACACTGGTGGCGCTGCACGAAGCGGGCAGCGTCGCGATTACCGATCCGGCCTGGACGCGCGGCATCGAATATCTGTTGCACACCCAAATGCCCGACGGCTCCTGGCACGTGGTGTCGCGCTTGCATCCCCCGGCGCCGGTAAGCCCTCCGTATTTCGAGACGGGGCATCCTTACGGGCACGATCAGTTCATTTCGATGATGGGCGACAGCTTGGCCGTGATGGCGCTGGCGACCGCGCTGGGTCCGACGAAAGAAGTGCACCCGGTGCTCACCGAAGCCGAGCCCCATGGCATCGAGCCGTGGGCCCAGACGCTGCTGTTTGGCAGCACAGCGGATGTGACGAAGCTGCTGGCGAGCGGCTTCGATCCAAACTCGGTGACCAAGGCCGGCGGCGTTACAGCGCTGATGCTGGCCGCGCCGGACGTCCAGAAAATGAAGTTGCTGCTCGATCGCGGCGCCAACGTGAACGCACGTGCCAATGACCGGTTCTCCGCTCTCCTGGTTACCGCGCAGTATCCCAATTCAGTTGCCGCCATGAAGCTGCTTCTCGATCACGGCGCCGAGGTGCGGCTGCCGCAGGGACAAGGCGCGGCGATGTTCAACGCCACGCCTTTGTTTCTCGCCACCTTCTCGGGCAACGCCGGCATTGTTGCCAGGCTGGTGAAGCAAGGCGATCGCATAGACGAGAAGATGAATCTCATCGGAATGTTCCCCACGGCGCCTCTGCTGGAACTAGCCACGACAAACCGGATGGAATCCGTTCGAGCCCTGCTGGACGCGGGCGCCAAGGCCGATGAGACGGATTCCGACAACATGACCGTCCTCGATTGGGCTACCCTTGCCAATCGTGTGGACATGGCGCGGCTGTTGATCGAGCGCGGGGCGGACGTGAATCACGTCGACAAACACGGGATGACACCGCTGCTGTACGCGGCGTCCATCGATTTCGGCGATTCGGCGATGATCGAGTTGCTGCTCAAATCCGGCGCCCGGGCGAGTGCGCGCACCAAGGACGGGAAGACCGCGCTCGATTTGGCGCGCGAATATCAGCACACACACTTAATCGCCAGCCTGGAAGGCGAACGCGCCGCGCGCTAAATGACTCGCCCACAAGCGAGCTTACTTTCCCGTATTGAGGTGCGCCCGCGCCTCTATGGGCTAGCGAGCATGCGCTCGCGCCGTTGCAGGAAGCATTGGCCGCGCGACGACCATCTGAGGTATTGCCCAGGGATCCAGGAAAGTGTGATGGAAAATACAATCTGGTTCCGGTGGCGCCCGAATTAGGAACCTACAAGGCCCATCGCTCAGGCCTAGCCGAAGGATTAGTCATCAGATTGGCTGGAATCCAGGAGGTTAGCGCCGATTAACTGCTGCGAACTTTCAGGCTTTGAGCGGGAGAGAGGCGTGCCGTCCTTGGATTGCCGATTGACAAGCTCCTTTGTATCTAAAGATCCTTCCAAGGCCGCTCGCACAAGCTGGCTGCGCGTATTCACGCCGGCGATTCCGAACAGACGTTGAACGATGTTCTTTACTGAACTTTCCGATAGACCCATACTCTCGCCAATCTTCCGATTGGATAGACCCTGGACGATGCCCTCCAGTACATTGCGTTCGCGTTCGCCCAACGGCGCCAAGGCTTCTTTGCCCTCCGAACGGCTGTAGGGAAAGAGAATCTGCTCGGCGATCAAGCGAATGATCTTCTGATCGATCGAGACTTCGCCTTTGGCGACCAGCTGAATGGCAGGCCCCAGGCGTTCCAGCGCTTCGGATTTCAGGAAGATACCCGTGGCCCCCAGCTTCAGCGCCAACGCCAACCTCCTCACGTCCGGACTACCGGCCAGGACCAGAAATCGGCCCTCGTAGCCTGCTTCGCGGGCGGCCGGCATGAAGTCATCGGCATGTTCGACATCCGCATCCAAATCGAACAAGATTACATCCACGGTTGTATTCGCTAGCGCCGCCAGGGCCTCCTCGCGAGTCCCGCATTCGCGGACGACTTCGAGGCCAAGCTCCGAAGCGAGGTATCGCCCTAAGCTAGCCCGGAACAGCGCAAACTCGTCGACTAAGAGCAGCCGAACTGGATTCCCGTTGTTTTGTTCACCTGTCATGACTTAACTGCATAGCCTGGCAAAAGAATTGCCCGGAGCCGCATATTTGAAACAATGCTACGTTGAATCTTCCTTCAGGAAAAGGTGCTTGCCCACAAGATTAGGGCATTGTCTAAAGAAGTAACTATCCATCAAAAAGACAAAAGAAGACCTATCCGGCAAACGCGCCAATCGAACGGTTTAGTCAAAAGAATGGTGGTTCTGAGCGCAAAATTGCTGGTATCGCCATCCGAACGACGCTAGATTCAGGAATCTGTTTGAGCAGAATTTTGCAACGCTATGAGGACCGTCACATCTACCACGCCCCGCCAAACAGCGACGCCGTCGCCATCCTGGCGGTATGTTCTCAGGCCAATTCTGGCGATCGGATTTCTTGCGACCGGAGTCCGGGCGCAGACCGCCTTCACCTGGCAACAGATCAAGGAGAAGTTCGAGGCCGTCAATCCAACGTTGAGAGCGGCCCAGATTAACATCGATGAGTCCCGGGCGGCGGAAATCACCGCGTATCTTCGTCCGAATCCCGATTTCACGTTCTCCGCCGACGGGACGCAGCTTACGCCGTACCAAGGAGTCTGGCGTCCGTTCACCGGCACCCAGTTTTCGCCCGCCATCAGCTACCTGCATGAACGGGAGCACAAGCGCGAATTACGCCTGGCGCAAGCTAAGGAATCGACTGCGGTCGCGGCCTCCGCCTATTCGGATCAGGAGCGCGGCCTGCTGTTTAGTCTGCAGAGCGCATTCGTAAACACTTTGCAGGCCAAGGCATTTCTGGCGAACGCCAAAGAGAACCTGGCGTACTGGGATCGCGAACTGAACGTCGATCGCGTACGTTTTCAGGCGGGGGACCTTGCCAAGCTGGATATCGACCGTCTGGAGTTGCAGCGCGTCCAATTCGAGTCCGACTATGAGACGGCGCTGGTAAATCTGCGCACGGCCAAGATTCAGCTTCTCCAGTTGTTAAACGATCGAACGCCGATCGAAACATTCGACGTCACTGGGCCCTACGAGTTCAGCACGCGCTTAGCGTCGCTCGAAGAATTTCGCAACACCGCTTTGGAGAGCCGGCCCGACCTGAAAGAGGCGATGCAGAACGTGGAACTGGCGAAGACCACTTATCAACTGGCTGTTTCGAACGGCTCAACAGATCCGACCTATAGCGTGTGGTGGACGCATAATCCTTCCTTTAGCAATCCCTACGATTACAACACCATCGGCGCAAGCGTGAGCATCCCTTTGCGCATTTTCGACCGGAACCAGGGCCAGAAAGTGCAAGCGCAGCTCGATATCGGGCGCAACGAAAAATTGCGCGATGCCGCGCAGGCACAAGTTTTCAACGACGTCGATTCGGCCTATTACACCGTGGTAAGCAACGTGGATCTTCTGAAACCATACAAGGAAAAATATTTGGGGATGGCCACCGAAATCCGCGACAAAATGAAGATTTCTTATCTCAACGGTGGAAACTCTCTATTGGATTACCTGGATGCGGAAAAGGCGCTCCGCGATACGCAACTAGCTTACCTGAATTTGATCGGTTCTTACTTAACCGCGGTCGCCCAACTGGATCAGGCCGTAGGTCGCGAGGTGATCGAATGAATCGAACTTTTTTATTGACAACAGGTCTGGCGGTTGGTTTGAGTCTCCTGCTCGCCGGGTGCGAAAAGAAAGTCAATGCCCAATCGGACCTTACAGCCGCGATGGCGCCGCCTAAGCCCGTCGTCGAACCCGAAATCGACATTAACAATTTCAAAGTGGCCCATCCTGAGCAATTTCCCATCACGACGGCCGGAGAGCACGATTCAGCGCCCGAGTTAAACGTTACCGGAGTTGTCAGCCCCGACGTGTCGCGCCAGGTGCCGGTGATTTCGCTGGGATCAGGCCGCGTCACCGAGATCGACGCACGCTTGGGCGACGAGGTGAAGAAAGGGCAACTGCTGTTCAAGCTTCGCAGCACCGATATCGCGCAAGCATTCTCCGATTACCGCCAGGCGGTCGCCAACGAAAAATTAACCAAGGTCCAGTTGGATCGCGCCAAGCTCCTCTATGACACCGGCGCGTATCCCAAGAGCACCCTGGAGACCGCGGAGAACGCCGAGGAAGACTCCGTTGTCGTGCTCGATACAGCACTGGAGCACTTGCATCAGCTTGGCTCCGATCCCGATCATCCCGAAGGAACCGTCTCGATCTACTCTCCGGCGGACGGCGTCATTACGGACCAGGAGATTACGATTTCGGCCGGCGTGCAGGCTCTCACTCCGCCCAATCCTTTCACAATATCCGACCTGTCGCACGTTTGGATCATGTGTGACGTGTATGAAAACGACTTGGACAAGGTGCACCTGGGGGAATTTGCCGACATTCACCTGAACGCTTATCCCGGCAAGGTTCTCAGAGCCCGCATCAGCAACATCCTGCCTGTATTGGACCCCAGCATTCGCACCGCGAAGGTCCGGCTGGAAGTGGAAAATCCTGGACTCATGCGCCTGGGCATGTTCGTGACCGCGACGTTCCACGGACAGCACGCCGAAAAGCACGCCGTGGTCCCGGCAACCGCGATTCTCCATTTGCACGATCGCGAGTGGATTTACTCTCCCAACGGCGACCGCTTCCGAAGATACGAAGTGGTGAGCGGAGACATGCTGCCCAACAACATGCAGGAAGTGATTTCAGGCATCCAGCCCGGACAAAGAGTAGTGACCAACGCTTTGATTCTTCAGGATACGGCGGAGAGATAGATGATACGTCGCGCGGTCGGTTTTGCGCTCACTCACAAGCTTTTCGTAATCGCGATCACGTTCCTGCTCATGGTCGCGGGTATCGTCGCTTTCAAGCAACTGCCCATCGATGCTTACCCCGACGTGGCCGACAATTATGTGGAAATCGTCACACAATGGCCCGGCATTTCAGCGGAACAGATGGAGCAGCAGATCACAATCCCGCTAGAGATCGTGATGAACGGTATTCCACAGCTCACGGCGCTGCGATCCTTTTCGCTATTCGGACTTTCCGACCTTAAGCTGATCTTCGATGACGGTTCGGACAACAATTGGAACCGCGAGCGCGCGCTGGAGCGGATTTCTTACGTGAATCTGCCGCCGGCCGCGGTGGCAGCCGGAGTAACTCCGCAGATCCAGACGGACTGGAGCCCGGCGGGCCAAATCTTTTTCTTTACCCTACGCTCCACTAATCCGCTGTACGATCCCATGGATCTCCGCAGCGAAGAGACCTGGGTGGTGGAGAAGTACTTCAAACAGGTGCCGGGAATCGTGGACGTCGCCAGCTTCGGCGGCCCCACCCGCGAATATCAGGTTCGCATCGACCCCAACAAGCTGATCTCCTACGGACTGAGCCTCTCGCAGATCGAAAACCAAATCTCGAACAACAACGCCAATGGCGGCGGCAGCTTTGTCGATCAGGGCTTGCAGCAAGTGAACGTAAACGAGGCGGGCCTGGTGCGGAACGTCAAAGACCTGGCCAATACGGTGGTCTCGACGGCCCATGGAACGCCGATTCGTCTCAAGGATATCGCCGTCGTCGCGCAGGGTCCCAAGATCCGGCTGGGCCAGTTCGCCCGGGCCACGCATTTACCCAACGGAACGATCCTCGACAACGAAGATGTCTGCTCCGGAATCGTGCTCTTACGAAAAGGACAAGACGCGGACCCGGCGCTGGTGGGCATTCACAAGATGGTTGACGAGCTGAATCACGGCATTCTGCCGCCGGGCGTCAAAGTGGACCCCATGATCGACCGCAGCGATCTGGTGCGTTTCACCACCGACACGGTGCTGCACAACCTCACCGAAGGATTCATTCTGGTGACCATTGTGCTGATGCTCTTCTTGGGCAATTTCCGCGCGGCGCTGATCGTCGCCTTGACCATCCCCTTCTCCCTGCTGTTCGCCGCCATTCTTCTGAACACCAGCCACATCCCGGCCAATCTGCTCTCGCTCGGCGCTCTGGACTTCGGCATGGTGGTGGACGGCGCGGTAGTGATGGTGGAAAACATCGTGCGCCACCTGGGCCAGCGGGAGGAAACCACAAAAACGGTGGCTGAACGCATTCGAGACGCCGCGCATGAGGTGCAGCGGCCGGTGTTTTACGCCATCACTATCATCATTACCGCTTACCTGCCGATCTTCACCTTGCAGCGCGTCGAGGGCCGGCTGTTTCGCCCCATGGCCTGGACCGTGGGGTTTGCGCTCCTGGGCGCGGTGGTCTTTTCCTTGACCATCGCGCCGGTTCTCGCGAGCTTCTTCTTCCGCAAAGGAACCCGGGAGTGGCAGAATCCGGTGGTGGTATTCCTGACGCGAGTTTATCGCCACGCCGTCACTTGGACGGTTCATCATAAGTGGGCGATGGTCGCCGTTGCATTGATGGCCTTGTGTGGAAGCGGCTATCTGGCAAATCTCTTTGGGCAGGGGCCGATCGGGTCGGAATTTCTGCCTCATCTGGACGAAGGTGCTCTGTGGGTGCGCGGCACTCTGCCGCCCAGCACCTCGGCCGCTGAAGCCATCAAAGTATCCACCGAGGCGAGGATCATTCTCTGTTCGTTCCCCGAAGTTCCTCAATGCTCCAGCCAGGAGGGGCGCCCCGATGACGGATCCGACACCACCGGCTTCTTCAACACCGAGTACTTCGTCGACCTGAACCCGAAAGAGCAATGGCGTCCTATTTTTCATCAGAACAAGGACCTATTAATTGCGGCCATGAATCGCGAATTGGAGAAGATTCCGGGCGCAATCTGGAATTTCTCGCAGCCCATCTCCGACAACATGGAGGAGGCCGTCAGCGGCGTCAAAGGACAGCTTTCCACCAAGATCTATGGTGACGACCTGCACGTTCTGGAAGACAAAGCGGAAGAGATCATGAAGGTCATGGGTTCAGTGCCGGGAATTGAGGATCTCGGGGTCTTTCATGTGCTCGGACAACCCAACTTGATTTATACGGTTGACCGTGAGGCGGCCGCGCGCTTTCAGATCAACGTGGCGGACGTGCAGGACGCCATTCAGACCGCGGTAGGAGGGAACGCCCTGACGCAGGTTCTACAGGGCGAGCGCCGTTATGACCTGGTGATGCGCTATCTGCCCCAATACCGCGACACCAAGGAAGCGATCCAGAAAATTCGTCTTCTTTCACCCTCCGGCGAACGCGTCTCACTGGCTCAGCTCACAAAAACGCAAGAGCCGGACGGTGGCTCTGAGATTTACCGCGAAGCGAGCCAGCGCTACATCCCCATTAAATACAGCGTCCGCGGGCGGGATCTGGGCGGCGCCGTGCGTGAAGCGATGGACAAGGTGGGCAAAGAAGTGAAACTGCCCACCGGCTATCGCTTAGGTTGGGAAGGCGAGTATCAGAGCGAAGTACGAGCCGAAAGGCGCCTATTTGTGATCGTCCCGCTGACGGTGTTCCTGATCTTTTTGATCATTTATGCGGCCTTCGGTTCTGCGAAGTGGGCCTGTCTCAATTTGGTCAACGTGCTGGTCTCGCGGCTGGGCGGGCTGACGGCGTTGCTGGTGACCGGCACCCACTTCAGCGTGTCGTCTGGCGTAGGATTCATGGCCTTGTTCGGCGCCTCCATCCAAACCGGCGTGATCATGGTCGAGTATATAAACCAATTGCGTTCCCGAGGCATGCCGATTATCGAAGCGGCCATCGAAGGAGCGGTCCGGCGCTTCCGGCCCATCATGATGACCATGTTGGTGGCCACGCTTGGTCTGCTGCCGGCGGCGCTGTCTCACAAGATCGGCTCCGACTCGCAGCGGCCGTTTGCGATCGTGATCGTCGGCGGGCTCATCTTCGATTTGGTCATGAGTATTTTCCTGCTGCCGACGTTCTACGCCTGGTGGGCGCGCCCGACGGACCGCCTGCCTCCCATCGAGGAGTCCAGAAGCGTCTACGAGTCGGGTGAAGAGGCTTGATGAGTAAGGAGTCTGTTCGCAGTCGTATTGAGCAGGTCGGAATCGTTCCTGCCATTCGCTTCACGTCAACCGAAGACGCGTGGTTTGCGGTGGAGGCGATTGCTGAGACCGGGATTCCCATAGTGGAAGTGACGATGACCATCCCGGGCGCCGTGGAAATGATTCGGGAACTGGTGAAAAAAGATCCGGAACTCATCGTGGGCGCCGGCACCGTGGATGACGTGGAGTCCGTACGCCGCTGCCTGGACGCTGGAGCGCAATTCCTGACCAGTCCCGGAGTGGACGTGGAGGTGGTTGAATTCGCCTTGCAACAGAACGTGGTGGTGTTTCCCGGGGTCATGACACCCAGTGAAGTGATGGCTGCATGGAAGGCGGGCGCGGATTTCGTGAAAGTGTTTCCTTGTTCCATGCTGGGCGGCGCGAGTTACATCAAGACGCTCAAATCGCCTTTCCCGAACGTGCCGTTCATCGCTTCCGGCGGCGTGACGCAACAAACTACCACGGATTTCATTCAAGCGGGCGCGGTGGCGGTCGGCGTGGGCAGGGACCTGGTATATCCGGAAGCAGTCCGCCGGCGCGATCGCGACTGGATTCTCGAATTGGGCCGCCGCTTCGTTAAGATAGTGAACGATGCACGTACTCCCCAGGCGGCGTGAGATGAGATTCACAATGATCAAGCTCGTATGGATTGGAGCGGCGGCCAGCTGCATGCTCATGGCGGGTGAGGATGCACCGGTCGAGCAGGTGCAAGTCACGCACACAGAGCGCATGGACTTCCCGTCCGGCGGCACTTTGAGGATGCTGAAATCCACCGGCGACCTGACGATCGAGGGCTGGGATCGCTCCGACATGGAGATCACCACGGTCAAATCGACAAAGTCATACCATCCCGAAGACCGGAAGGCGGCGGCACAGAGCCTGGATCGAATTCAACTGGTCACCGCCCGCAAGGGCGACGAACTGACGATCACCACCCAATTTCCCAAGCACGTGCTGCCGATGCGGCTGTTGCGTGGTGTTAGCGCCTTTGAGCTGCAATACGTCATCAAGGTGCCGCGCAACGCCCGCGTCTTCGTCGAGCATGATTCCGGTAACGTACATATCGACGACGTGACCGGCGATGTTCACGCAAAGAATGGATTCGGGCAGATCACGCTGCACATGCCGCAGGACGGTCATTATGCGATCGACGCCAAGACCCGCCTGGGCGCCGTGGACTCGGATTTCGCAGGGCCCGAGCACGGCAGATATTTCGACCTCGGCCATGCATTCATTAGCGAAGCGCCTCCCGCCGGTGCACAGAAGCTGTACGCGCGCATGGGCGTCGGGGACATCACAATCCTGAAGATCCGACAGCCCTCACCGCCGCCTCCCTTGAATCCTTAGTTTCGCCCGAGCTCGCGTTAACGCACATCCCGGAGCCGGCCTGTGGCATCAAAATCGCAGGGGGTACGATGTGCGGGGCATCACGTTAGTTACGTTGTTCACCGTGGCGGCGGCCAATGCGGCTACCCTGGACCCAGTCACAGAGAAAGCATGGGACGAATACGTCGACTCCGCCACCCAGCGGATGGAGCAGCGTTTGGGTCCCGGAAATTGTTTCCTGTGGGTGGATGAAGAGCCCGAGCGCTTGGCGCGCGTTAAAGCAGGTGAGATTGTGGTTGCCCCGGCCGGGGCCCATAACCCTGTGCATGTGCCCTCCGGCCTGATTCATGACTGGGTAGGCGCCGTCTTCATCCCTCGCGTCTCCGCTGCGGACGTTCTGAAAGTAGTACGTGATTACACGCATTACGTCGACCTCTACCAGCCCGATGTGGCCGACTCCAGGACCGTCCTGCTTGGCGATCTCGCCAACGGCGACGCGCAGGACCGCTTTTCGTTAACTCTGATCGACAAGGCCATTTCGTTCAAGACCGCGTTTGAAGCCGATTATGAGGCTCACTATGTGCGTCTGGACGACCGGCGAATGTTCAGCATCGCGCGCAGCACCCGCGTCCAGGAAGTGGAAGGCCGCGGATCGGACAATCCGCGACTCCTGCCTGAGGGCACAGGCCGTGGAATTATCTGGCGGATGTTCAGCATCACCCGTTATATGGAGCGCGACGGCGGCGTCTACGTCGAGTTTGAAGCCTTGGCGCTAAGCCGTGACATCCCCGGCTCGATTCGCTGGTTG
>JASHQT010000680.1 GCA_030039005.1 Bryobacteraceae bacterium | reverse complement strand
CCCGCAAATAGCCTATTGCTTCTCGAAGACCACTTTTAAATCCAGGTCGCCCATCGGTGTTGTGATGTGCACCGCGTCGGTCAGGGTTTTACCGTCTTCGGCGAGCGCGAGCTGGTCTTTGATGAGCACATCCATGCCCTGAATGCTCGCCTTGGTGTTGATCTGGATGTTGTTGCCGTCCCAGGCGGCGGAGCTTTTCAAGTCGGCGCCGTTCGCCTGATAGGAAATTTCCTTTCCGTCGGTAGTGTAGGTGCGGGTGTCGTGCTGGTCACCGAGCGCGGTGCCCGTTTGCGTATCTTCGATGGTAAGCGTCGGCTCGGTGTGCGTGATCCTGCGGAGAAACGTAGCCGGCGCGGGGATTTGGCCGTAATCGCTCTTGGCGGCGTTCATCTTCCAATCGCCAGAGAAATCGGGTTTATCGGCGGCTGTGGCGGCGCTGGCCAGGCCGGCGGCGAGGATAGCCATCGTAAAAAGGAATTTCATAAGTAACCTCCGAATCCTATTCATACCGCAACGCGATGCCGGGGTCCACTCGGGTAGCGCGGCGCGCGGGCAGCCAGCAGGCGAACAACGCGACCGCTGCCAGCAGGATAATCACGCTTCCATAGGTTAGCGGATCGCTCGGGCTGACGCCGAACAGGAAGCGCGTCATCACACGCGTCAAGGCGAAGGCCGCGACCAAGCCCACGAGCAACCCGGCGCCCACTAAGCCGGTGCCTTGTCGCAGAATCAGCCGCAGGACGTCCCGCTGAGTGCCTCCGAGCGCCATACGGATGCCGATTTCACGCGTGCGCTGCTCGGCCGCGAACGAAACCACGCCGAAGACTCCGACGCTCGCCAGGATCAGGCCGAGGGCGCCCAGACTTCCCGCGATGTAGGCCACAATTTGGAACATCTGCAGGCCGTCGACGCCGTCGACCACCTGCTGCATGGTCTTGGCCTCGATGATCGGCAGATCGGGCGCGAGCGCGTGAATCTGACGCCGCACTTCCGGGATGAGTTTTTCGGGCGCCGCCGAAGACCGGATCTGCAGCGCGCGCGAAGAAGTGTAGTTCTGCTCCAACGGCACATAGAAGAAAGGTGTGGGGTCTTCGGCGATGAATGCATATTTGCCGGTTTCCGCGACGCCAATCACTTGGACCGTTTGCGGGAGCCGGCCGATATTATTCAGGGTGAAACGCTTACCGATAGCATCCTGCTTGGGCCAGAAACGGTCCGCCATGGTTTGGTTCACGACGGCGACTAGCGGCGCGGTGGGGGTGTCAAAATCGGTGAACGAGCGCCCGCGCAGGATGGGCACACGCAGGTTTTGGAAATAGCCGGGGTCGACGTTGTTGAAGAAGACCGCTGGTGGAGGCTGGTCCTTGAGAACCTGCTGGCCCTCGACGGTGACGTAGCCCAAGTTGACGGTGTTGATGGCGCCCATCGGTACGGCGAATGCATAACTGGCGGACTGAACTCCGGGCAGCGCCAAGACGCGCGTCTTGAGCAGCCGGTAAAACTCGTTGGTGCGCGCCTGGTCGTAGCCGATCTGCTGGGGGTCGACTGTGACGTTGAGGAGGTGATCGGGGTTGAAGCCGAGCTTCACGTTTCCGGCGTGTTGGACGCTGCGGACGAACAGCCCGGCGATCACCAGCAGCATCAGAGATCCGGCCACTTGCGCGGCCACCAGGAAACTGCGGACGCGATGGCGCCCGCCGCTGCCGCTGCGTCCGCCTTCCTGAAGCACCGTGTTCAGATCCACGCGCGCGGCCCGCAGCGCCGGCCATATGCCCACGAACAGGCCCGTGAAGAGCGCGGCCGCAAAGGCGTAAGCAAAGACGTGCCAGTCAAAACTAAAGTCCATGTTCAACCGAAACTCGAGACCCGGAATCACGGTGATGTTGCCTGGATTGAACCACAGCCCCAGTAGCACTCCGCCCGCCCCCCCGAGCAGTCCCAGCAAGATGTTTTCCGTGAGCGTCTGGCGGATCAGGCGTTCACGTCCGGCGCCCAGAGCGGCGCGCAGCGCCATTTCGCGCTGGCGAACCGTGGCGCGCGCCAGCACGATATTGGCGACGTTCATGCACGCCAACAGCAAAAGCAGCGCGGCGATAAACAAGAAAAATCCGGCAATCAGAGGGACGACGTTGGTTCCCAACGGTTGCGGGCGCGCCAACTGTTCGCGATAGACCTGGACGTTGACATTCTTGTCGGTGGCCGGATACTCGCGGGCCAGACGCGCCGCGATCACGTTCACGGAAGCTTGGGCCTGGGAAAAACTGACGCCGGGTTTCAGCCGGGCGACGGCGCGAAAGATGCGCGTGTTGCGATCGCTGAGCGGATTTTGGGTCACTTGAGCCGCGAGATCCGCGCCGCCAATCGGCATGTAGGCGTCCATGTCCGTGATGAAATACGTGCCGTGAAAATTCTTGGGCGTCACCCCGACGATGGTGGCCGGGCGCCCGTTCACCAGAACCTGCCTACCGATCACGCGCGGGTCGCCACCGAAGCGTTTTTGCCAATACGAATAGCCGAGAACCATGGAAGGCTGCCGGCCAGGCTGATTTTCTTCGTCCGGCAGGATGAGGCGGCCGAGCAGCGGCTTGACTCCAAGTCCGGAAAAATAGTTGCCGCTGACGTGGCTAAAGAGGATCTGGTCGGCTTGGTGGTCGACGCTGAG
>JASHQT010000679.1 GCA_030039005.1 Bryobacteraceae bacterium | reverse complement strand
CGGTTGGGGAGAATGGAAAGACCGGGCAATCCGGTGAACACGCCCAGTTGCTCCGGCGGATACTCGCTGAGCGGCTGGTCTTCGGTCAGCAGGTCGATCAGTCCCCACTCGTTCGGCAAACTGAACTCCCGGTGCAGATGCGGCCGCCGGAAATCGGCGTCCACCAGCAGAACCCGGCGGCCGGTTTCGGCCAGCGCGATCCCCAGGTTTTGCACCACCGTGGTTTTGCCTTCCGCGGGGCCTGCGCTGGTGACCAGAACAATCTTCTGCGTTTTGTCGGAAGCCTGGTTCCTCAGGATGGAAGCCAGTGTTCCGCGGAAGGATTCGGCGATGAACGCCGGACGGTTTTGCCAGGTTGCCAGAGCCGTGGCCGGATCGTGACTCGCGCCGTTCAAAGCGGCTTTCGCGGCGCGGCCGTTGACGGTCTGGGCCATGTTCGGAATGACGCCGAGCTCCGGCGCGTTGAACATGCGCCGGGAAATTCCGGGCGCCTTGATGCTGCTGTCCATCCGTTCTCTCAAGAACGCGAAGGCCCCAGCCACCACGGCGCCGAATAGCGTGCCGAGCGAAATATTAATCACCGGCTGCGGCTTGTAGGGAACTTCGGCCGGCGCGGCGGCTTCGCGGACCAGAATCGGATTCACCGGGACGGAACTGCTGAGGCCGACCTGGCCCTCTTGCACCAGCAGATTTTGATACATCTGCCGCTGCATGTCCGCCTCGCGCCTCAAGGAATTGTATTGCGCGCTCTTGCCCGCCTCCGATCCGACGCGGCCGGATTGCGCGGCGTAGTTCTGCGAGAGCAGTTTCTCCTGCCGCAACGCTGCTTCATAATCGTTCTTGATGCGCAGCACCACGCTGCTGATTTCGGCGTTGTAGGCCTTCTGCACGGATGCGATTTGAGCGTCGATCTTGCGTACCTTTTCGTCCTTGTCCGTATAGACGGTCTCGAGGGCTGCTTTCTCGCGTTTGAGTTGCTCGAGTTGACCCTGATACCCCCGCAATGTGGAGTCCTCCAATACCTCGCCCAAACTCTCGGCGGGATATTTCTGGGTCAACTCATAGCGGGCCTGCTTGGCAATCCGCTCGGATTGGATCTTGGCCAGCTCGGCTTTCAATTCCAGGAGCTTGGTGTCCTCGAGCGTGACGTCCTGTACGAACACGTTGCCGGAGGATTGCACAAAATCGCGCAGGTGCTCCTCGGCTTCTTGCACTTTCGCCTTGGTCTCTTCGATTTGAGCCGCCAGCCATTCATTGGTGCGCTGCGCCGTCTGCATGCGGGACCGGGAACTGTCGTCCTGAAATTCAGCCGCCATGGCGTTCAAGTATTGCGCGGCCACGTCCGGGCTGGTGGATTCACAAATGAGCTCGATCAGCCGCGTGTGCGCCACCGGGCGGGCGTCGAAGGTCGACATGGCAACCGCCAATCCCGTTTGTGAAGCCTGTATGGGATCTTGCGTGGCGGGGTGGATGCGCTGCCGCAGCCGGGAGAAGATGTCCCGGCCGGTGGGAGCCGGGAGTACGGTCTCGCTTTGCATGCGATCGGCGCCGCGCCTTAGGAAGCTCGGGCTGCGCAGAATGCTGATCTGCGTTTGGATATTAATGTCGTTGTCTTGCCCGGCGCCGCCATCGTTGCCGCCCATTTCTCTCGGCAAGTTGCCGGTGTCGTTGCGAACTTCGATGAGCAGGCGGCTGCGGTAAAAGGGGGTGCTCAAGACCACGGAGACGAATCCGCCCGCCACGCCGACAATCGTCAATGCCAATAACAACAACCAGTATTTCCGTAGCAGGAGTGCTGGCTGGATCTGGCTGGACGGGTCGCCGGATTCCGGGTCCGTCATCACATACGACGCGCGCAGGGCTTCCCCGGCAGCCGCATGCCTCACCGGAACCAGGTCGGAATTGGCGTCTTCTGAACCGTTTGGAAGAAATTGCATGAATTATTCCGCCTTCCCGGCGTTCTGTGCCGCTGGCTCGGCGGACGCTTGGGAATGGAAGCCGTTGGATTCAGCGGCCGCGTTCGCTCGCTCCTGGTTCCCGGTCAACAATTGCAACTGTTCGGTGACGGCCGCGATAAGGCCTTCAAGGACCCGCATCTTTTCTTCCAGCTCCTGACCTTCCCGCTGCCGCTGACTCTCGGCGATCAGTCGTTGGACGGCGTTTCGGGCCAAATCTGAGACACTGCGTGCCCCGCCCTGCTCGCAGACGCTGCTGAATTGCCGGAACTCATCTTCCGAGATCCGGAAGTAAACCAAGCGCTCCCTAGGCTTTAGTACCGCCACCGTAACCCTCCTTACAACCCTTAGCCCGTTGTTTCCAAACCTGCGTACTCGCTGACCTATCGGCGTATCCCTATGTAGGCGGACAAGCTACCGCCCTTTCAGTCCCATTTCGAGGCTGCTAACAAGTTTTTGCAAACACTCTGTTCCAGGCGCCCCGAGACATCTCGTCGCATTTTTGACAAATGTACGGTGCGCTTTCTGGAGTATGGCCGACGCCGCTGACAAGTGTCAATGAACTTGGGGTCCTAGGGGTTCCTTGACAGTACCGGTACCGGTAAACTACTGGTAATCTATATGAGAAATAAGGCAAAATGAAGGGAATGGTGACGAAAGGCGTTCTGTTTTTGGCCGTGTTAGCAGTTCTGGGCCCTCTACGCGCAGCCAATCGAAAGTCGGCTCCTAGTCCTCCCGCCGAAGATCCAAACGTACTGCTCTGCGTGAAGGGCTTGCCGGGCTGCGATATCTCCGCGCTCACTCCCGAACAGATCAAGCAGGTATCCGAGGCCTCGTCAAAACGGAACGTCTCCAACTGCATGGAAGGCTCTACGCTCTGCGATCCTACCCGTCTCAAGCAGGCCGATTCCGCCGCGGTCAAGGGGGAACGGTACCGGCGGAATCTCGAGCGGTGCTTGGACGGCTCACCCACTTGTGATCGCACGCTGCTGATTGCCAAGGACGCCTCGGCGGTGCGGGCCGCGGCCATCCAGCGCAACTTCGAGAAATGTCTTGCGCTTTCGCCCACCTGCGATCCGCTGGAACTAACGGCCGCGCAAAACAAACAGGTGCAGACCGCGCGCGACCGGGATAACGTCGACCGCTGCATGGGCGGATCGGCAACCTGCAATCCGCTGCGCTTGACATCCGCTGAGGCGTCACAAGTGAAGGCAGAATCGGTGCGGCGCAATCTGGACCGTTGCCTGGACGGTTTCTCCAATTGCGATCCGCTTGCCCTCACTGACGCGGAAACCAAATCGGTCCACGCCGCGTTCCAGAGAAGAAACCTGGAGGTCTGCATGGCGGGCCTGGCCAATTGCCAGCCGCTGGAATTGTCTCCCCTCGATCTGGAGGCGGCGCGGGAGGCGTTTCGGTCCCGCAACGTGGAGGCCTGCAAACAAGGACTGCCGGCCTGCGACCCCTCCTTGCTGAACGGTCCCGAAATGAGCGCCGTGACCGCCGCGTACCAGCAGCGGCGCAGCCGTTTGCAGCCGCAGCAGGCTAAACACTGACGGGCATTCGCCCGTCGCAGCTTCAGGCACTCGCTGGATCGGCGGCCTTTATTTCGGTTCGCCGGGCTGCGCTTCGGCTTTCGACAAAAAGGGGGACCGGCGCTCCGGCAAAACACGGTACGATTCCTTGAGGCCGCACAGCAGATTGAATTTCAGGATGTACCACAGCGCCGCCAAGCCGTCTTTCATGCCGATTTTCTTGCCCTGCTCGTAAGTCCTGCCGTGATAAGAGATGGGCACTTCATACATCGCACAGCCCAGCTTGGCGATTTTCGCGGTGACTTCGATTTCAAAGCCGAATCCCGAGCTGGTGATGATCATATTGCGGATGATGTCGCCGCGAAACGCCTTGTAACCCGTTTCGACGTCGGTCAGGTTCACGTTGGTGAAGAGATTCGAGAGAAACGTGAGGCCTTTGTTGGCCAGGTAGTGATAATAGTACAGGACTCGCGCGGCGCGTCGGACCAGGAAGCGCGATCCGTATACCACATCCGCGTCGCCTTCTAAAATGGGGGCGATGACCTCGGCGATCTCGGCCGGGTCGTACTCCAGGTCGGCGTCCTGGACGATGACGACATCGCCGGTGGTGAGCCCAAAGCCGGTCTTCAAAGCCTCCGTCTTCCCGCCGTTCTTCGAGTGCCGTA
The DNA here is from genome assembly GCA_030039005.1 of Bryobacteraceae bacterium. Next base: position 528 of record JASHQT010000679.1, on the reverse strand, counting down.
CCGCTCTCACTTTCGGATTCAGGCGCGCCAATTCCTCGGCGATGGCCCCGGTCTTGTCGGTCGAGCAATCGTCGACGAGGACGACCTCCTGCAGATGAGGAATCTCCAGAACCCGCGCCACGACGCCGGGTAGCGTCGCTTCCTCGTTGAAGGCGGGAATTACCACGGAAAGGCAATCGCTGATCATAATTAGAACTCTAAACTGGTGCCTCGATTCAATACAAGCAGCCCGAAAACTCTATACGGACTACGAGAAGTTCCAAATCGCGCCCTGACTTTAGCTCTAGACCGCATTGTTCCGCTCAGCGCCCGGAGGTGGAAGTAATGGGCCTCGCCGGATTCGCCCGCGCGCGGGCCCAAACGAAGTCCCACCGGGCCGTCGCGGCCCAATCCTGCGGGGGAATGGCATCATACAGCCGCGTGCCGATCTGGACGGCATCGGCCGCCTGTCCGGCCCGCGGAGGGACATGAAGCAACTGTCGCAGCAAAATCCAGCTTCCGAGAATCTGGTTGTAATTCGGGTCGAAC
>JASHQT010000678.1 GCA_030039005.1 Bryobacteraceae bacterium | reverse complement strand
GCGAACAGGCCGTAGGTGTTGGCGATGGAATACGGCGCGGAAAGGCGCACCAGCGCATTCATGGGCTCAGGCGTCGCGTCGAAAAATGTCTCGTCGAGCTCGGAAACACTGATCGCGAGGATCACTACGGCCACGGCCCAAACGGCGACCGTGCCGGTCCGCGCGGCGCGCGCCCGCAAGCGCAGCCAAGAAAACGCGCCATCCTCGAACAGAAGAACGCACATCGACATGGTGAGCAGATTGAAAAAGGTGTAGTTGCCGGTGACGAAAATCAGGGTCTGCAAAAACAGCACGGCCGCCGCTCCCACGTTGCGCCACAAGCGTGGGGCGAAGAACAGGAACGGCATGGCGAGTTCGATGCACAAAGTCGCGGCTGTGGAGAAGCGCTGGGCATCGAACGGCAACTGATACATGTACCAGGCCACGCGATTCGGAAGCGGCTGCGTCATGTAGTGATAGGCGAGCGCGGTGAGGCCGCGCCAAGTGGGATCGTGGCTTGCGAGCTTCACGTAGCCCGAGAGAAACATCAGGCGGAAGAGCAGCCAGCGGAACAGCAGCACGACGACCTTCGAGTTGCCCAGAAAAATGGCGAGGAAGCCGGTTTCGAGCAGCAGCGAGTCCCATTGGAACGCGAGAAAATCCTGCCCCGCCGTGTCGAGCGAAAGATACAGCAGGTATAGGCACGCGAGCAGTGCCCGCTCCCAGTGGCCTTTTAGAAAGCCGGAGATCAGCACGAGCGAAATGACTACGCCCGCCCAGCAGACGCCTTGGAGAACCGCGTCGCCATGCGCGATCCAGAAGACAGTGGGCATCACCCAATAGCCGCGCGTGCCGAGTACACGGGAAACGTTCGCCAGGTATCCGCCGGCAGGCAAAATCCCGTGCACGCCGATCAACCCGGTAATCTGTATCGCGAGCGACCCGAACGCGATCGCATAAATTCCGGCCAGCAGCCGCAGGAACAACCATTCGGTGCGCGCGAAACTCCACGGGCGAACGCGCTTGCCAAAGGTGAAGCGAGTGAGGTGATAGAAGAGCGTCCGATGGGCGGCGATGAATCGATAGGCGGCTTCGGTCACGGGCGCGACGCCAGGCATGCGCTCATAAGCCCACAGCCCCGCCCCGCAGCCCGGAGCGTAGGTCAAGGTTGTGAATACGGCCCGGGCGCCGCTCAAGACAGCGCCGTCCGGCAGCACCAACTGAACCGATTCGGCGAAATTCCTAGCGGGGATTTGGGGATACTGGCTGCCCACCTCCTGCGACGGCGCGTAGGCCACGCGGTCGGCGGTCAGCGCTTTCCAATACTCGACCCAGATCCGGCAGAAGCCGCAGCGGCCGTCATAGATAACAAGGGGGATGCCAGCGGGGAGCGCGGACAGCGTCCCGCCGATCGACGGTTCTTCGGCCACCTTCCCAGTGTAGGCGGCCTAAACCCGGGAACGTTGGCTTCCAAATTTAAAAACCAGCGCTATGTGGTGCTGGAAGTGCTAGAATCTACGTAGGCTGTCAATGCAACTTTTGTGTCGCATGGCAACGTCTACCATCTGAGCGTGCTAGGCGTGAAGCTGTAGTAGAAGACGAGGCGCAGTAGAAGATATGTCTGGTCATGACCAACCGATGGCTTATCCGGGGGGTAATCCGTCCAACAATACGGACGATCTTCACCTCCTGCTGAGTTCCAAAATCGATGAGCCTTTTTTCCGTTCTCTCGCGCGGAGCATCAAGGAAATTATCCATCCCCCGAAGCTACCTCCTTTGGAGGTGACTTCGAAGCCTGTCGCTGTCAGGGAGATCTGGGGATTTTACGGGGGACAGGGAAAACGTGCCGGCATGACATCGTTTCTGGTGCATGTGACGGTCATCGCGCTGTTGTTCCTGCTGGGAACCAATAAGGCAGTGCAGCAGGTGGTGAAGCAGCAGATCGATCTGATTGCTCCCGACATCGCGCCCTACAAGCCCACCGTCAAGAAAGACACGATGCACGGCGGCGGCGGTGGTGGTGACCGGTCGCCCACGCCGGTGAGCAAAGGAAAATTGCCCAAGCTGGCCAACCGGCAGTTCGTTCCGCCGATGGTGAAGCCGCCGGATAATCCCAAGCTGGTAATGGATCCGACGCTCATCATCCAGCCGGATGCCAATATCCCCAAAGTGAACATGGACCAACTGGGCGATCCGCTGGCAAAGTCCGGCCTCGCTTCGAACGGGTTCGGTTCGGGCGGCGGCATGGGCAATGGGCGCGGCGGCGGTGTGGGGCCGGGATCGGGACCGGGTTTCGGTCCGGGTTCGGGCGGCAATATGGGCGGCGGCGCGTACCGGATCGGCGGCGGTGTTTCTCCGCCCAGCATCATCTACAAGGTCGAGCCGGAATATTCCGAGGAAGCGCGCAAGGCGAAGTTTCAGGGAACGGTGCTGCTGTTCATCATCGTGGATGAGCACGGCAACCCGCGGGACGTGAAGGTGATCCGGCCGCTGGGCTTAGGTCTCGATCAGAAAGCCGTAGAAGCGGTCGAGAAGTGGAAGTTCAGCCCCGGCAAGAAGGACGGGAAACCAGTCCCGGTGCAGGCGCAAATCGAAGTGAACTTCCGCTTGCTGTAGCGGCCGCGCTCCCTCACGGTCGCGGCTCAGTTTTAACCCGGCGCTACTTCTTCTGGGCCGCCGCGCACATCTGCTCGGTCGGCTCCCAATCCACCAGATCGATCGGAATCCCCTGTTTGCAGGCGCCGCCCCCTTCGTGCGACTTGCCCTGTATGGTGATGACGGTGTCGAGATCGGGCTTGGGCGCGGCCGTGAAGCTGTAAACGGTTTTGCCGTCCAGCGTCTCGAGCAATAAGCAATCTTTCTCGGCGGCGCGGCGGACGCAGCCGGTGGCGCGCACTTCGGTGATTTCGAACTTGGGCTTTTGCTGGGCCAGCAGCGTCATTCCGAAAAGCGTTGGGCCAAGGAGCGCGAGAGCGAATCGCATATGTCGTCTGACTCCAGTCTCGCATTAAACTAGTCAGATGCCAGTTGCGATGGTCACGGGCGCGAGCCGCGGCGTGGGGCGAGGAGTCGCCATCGCGCT
>JASHQT010000677.1 GCA_030039005.1 Bryobacteraceae bacterium | reverse complement strand
TTTCTGGCTATTCGTAATCGGCTTTCATCTCACTTTCACAACCATGCACATCCCTGGTGTTTTCGGAATGCCGCGTCGAATCTACACCTACGAGCCCGGACGCGGTTGGGACATCTGGAACGTCATCATCACGATCGGCGCATTTTTTCAGGTCGCTGCAATAATGGCATTCGCCGCCAATCTCATATGGTCTTACTTTCGCGGCGAGCCCGCCGGCAATGATCCATGGGATGCATGGACCCTCGAATGGAGTACCAGTTCACCACCTCCGGCCTATAACTACGCGGCAGTTCCCCGGGTCCGCAGCCGTCGCCCCCTCTGGGACCTGAAACATCCCGAAGATCCCGATTGGAAATACGAGTAAGACAATCCCGTTTGAACACTGCGTAGCAGCTGGAGCGTGCCCTTCGACATCCCGTCCATCATCGCTGCATCGTGATGCATGTGGATTGGAAGGCTGCGGTAGCTGCGAATCTCTCGGCGGAGTCAGCGTTTGGTTCGGGTCACCCGGTCACAACACCTAGCGAAAGGCATCTGCGCCTTTCGGTCCGTGCGATGCCTATTCGTGGCTTCTCGCCGAGCACACTCGAATGTCGCTCCTTCTTCTGACACTGAAAGCGACCCTGAGTTACATCACCGTCGAGGAGTCATAACTGAGATCGCCGAATTGTGCGGGCTAGAAATCAACCTCGCATGAAGAACGCAATGAGATAGGTGACTGCTCCGAGCGCGCCGAGAGCAGCACTTAGGCCAAAAACGAGCACAAAGGCGGCACCTAGCGAATCTGAATCATCTTTCATTGGAGTGTTGTATTCCTTTCAACTTGGTGTTTGTTTGTTACGGGCGCTCCAGTTATCTATCACGGGAAGAACAAGGAACTAATGCGTGAGTTCTGGCGATCGAGTCCCATAACCAGAAATGAGTCCGTTTGTAGCCACCAGTTACAATTGTCTGTGCATCGTTGTGGTTTAGGAGTTCTCGAACGGCGACTCTTGAATCTGGTTGTAAAAGTTGCTCCGCTTATAGTTGCGGATGAAGTGCGAGCAGATGTCCTCGTTACAAGTGCCTTCCGTTGTTTGCGTTTTGTGCGCGAAGCCACCGAGAAACGCTCTTGCGATCTCGTGCTTGAAATCAACACGAGGATACTGAGCAACCACTTCCTCTCTCGCGTCGCTGGCAAACGCCTCATAACCGATGCCCAACACATCCAGTCCGACGCCTTTGTATAGGAGTTCCACTTCAATCGGCTTGTAAGCTGCAACGCCCGGAGTGGTATGCAGCGAGATTGCATCCCAGGCGACTTGAATGCGGGCGGCGGGAACATTGTGATGCTCCAGGAACTGACGAACGGCGTTCGCGCTGTCGACTTCAAACCGGTCATCAGCCGTGCTGAACTTCTTCAGAAGCCCGAAGTCGTGAAAAGCGGCGCACACAAACAACAGCTCGGCATCGAACTTCTGTCGAGACTGCCGTCCCATTTCATTAGCCCAAAAAAATACTCGATGAGAATGGTTGAACAGAAGTGGCGTACTAAACTCGCGCAAGAGCCCGGTTGCCTCACGAGTCAACTGTGTATTCGGGACGCCTGGTTGGACCTTTTGTAACCCGACGGCCGGAGGGGAAAGCGGCATCACGACACGAGGCCGGCGGAAACTGGGCCGCATGTCGGCCGTCTCCGAAACGAAGGAGGGGATTGAATCGATACTGCTCACGATGGATCTCCTTTATGCCCTGGCTAGACTTCGCTGACGATTTCTTTCAAGAACCACGTTCGCCGCTCGGCTTGGTCAATCCACACCTCGATAAGGCTGGTTGTGGCGACATCATTGTGCTTGGCGCAGACCTCGTGTGCCTCACGGAGGAATGCTGTCAACCGCAAGCTGTCATCCCGAAGTTCCGACAGCATCTGTCGCGGCGAAACGCCCTGTTCATTGTTGTCAGCAAGGCGCTGGTGCCGCGAGATGTCGGTGACCGATCTGATCGTAGTTCCTCCAATTTTGCGAGCACGTTCCGCAATCTCATCGGTAATCGAGAAAATCTGCTCGGCATGTTCGTCCAGCAGGAGATGATAGTCGCGAAAGTGTTTTCCGGTCATGTGCCAGTGAAAGTTCTTGGTCTTTAGGTACAGGCTGAACGCATCAGCGAGCAACTGCCGTAGCGCGCCGGAGATCTCGTTCACCGACTGTTCGCCTAAACCAGTTGGGATGTCCAATACCACTGCGTTTGAATTGTGTTTCATATCTCCTCTACCATCGGTCACGCAAATCCAATTCCATTCAACAGGCGCAATCGAGGCCGGCTGGCGCAGCGTTTGCAAGTGGCCTGACCTCCAGCAGGTCGATACGCCGGCTCTCTTGACGAATCGGTTTGACAGCGCGCCCGACCTTTAATGCCTTTGAAGAGCCATCTCGTGACAGCTACGAGCACACTCGCGGCAGGCTTCGACGCATTCGTTAATGCGGCTGTCTCCACTGCCGGCGACCTGTTCGCAACGCCGGACGCAACGATCGCAGACCTCGGCGCAAACGCCACACACGGCCGCGTGCATGTCCGAGCCACGAAGCATGAACTCACGAGCGGTTAGACAGATTTCCGCGCAATCCTGCAGTAAGCGGATATGCTCGGTTGCGGCGTGCTTGCCGCCTTTGGTCAAACAATACTGGATGGTTGTTGTGCAGACGACGTTACAGCGAGTGCATTCAGCAATACACGATTGAAGATCGGTCTTGACTAACATTGGGGCAGATTCTCCTATTCCGGAAGGCTTCCTCGCATTTCTTCTTCCTTTCGCTTGCCGGAAACCGGCCCTTGATGCCGGCGAGTTAGAAAGATGTCGCACCACCGCCGATCATTGTCATGTCGTCAGTGAATGGCTCAAAGTGGAATCACGACTGCCTTATCTCATCGGTGAGGAGCTATGAGAGCTTCGAACGGCAAAATGTCCCTGGCCGCCATCTTCGACGACATCTATTCCCCGCGCCTCCAGAGTCAGCTGAGTCGGCTTGTGGTGAACGTGAGCGTGGCGGGCCTATTCGTGCATCTCATGATGGTGTTGTCGCCCGCACGATTGCTTCGCCGTCCCCAATAATCGCGGCTGTGGGAAAGAGCTATCTAGGCGGCCATTTACACGCCTTTCAGCTTATTTCTGTTTTACGAAGTGCTGACGCTGATCGGCGCTTTACCCCAATCCACAACGCAAGCCATCGCCAAGCAATACGAACTCGTATCTCTCATTTTCATCCGTAGCTGGTTCAAGGATATAGCCGAGATGCACGGCTTGGGTGAAATCATCAGCCTTTCACGCGATACCTGGCCGGTGCTGCTCAATATCGGGGCTGGCTTGGTCATGTTCCTTTTGGTTACCGGGTTTTTGCGGCCGCCCAAAGGCGTGGCGGCGGCTTCCGACTGAAATCAGAAGTGCCTGAACTAGAGAAATTCATTGATCGTAAGAAGGCAATAGCTTTGGTGCTTACGGTGGTGTTGATCGGAGTCGCGATTCAGCGAATGATCGAATTCCTGCGGAACGTGGAGCCCGTAAATCTGAACTCATTCTTCTACTCCGATGTTTTCAATGGCTGGTCGCGAGATTCAGAGCGGTACAAATAAACGGAGCACGGCCGATCTCGCATAATGCTAATGAGACTTCTCTCTCGAAGGCGAATAGCCATCAGTCAGGGTTCGGAGAAAGGCCACGATCAGGTCTTCCTCGTTTCCGTTCAGCTTCAGGTTGCCTAGCTGCCTTCTGTTCATCGTTTCCGGATACTCGGGCGCCGGCCAGCAGGTTGTCTTCTCGCCGGGGTCGCCCGGTTTGCATCGCGGCAGAGAATCGCGCGTGTTATAGAAGTGAACGACTTCCTTGAGCGACTTGAAATATCCGTTGTGCATGTAAGCTTTCACGAAGTCAGGGCGCGGACGCTGATCCACATTTCTCAGCGTCGGCGTTTTGTACTTCCCGATATAAACTTTGGCCATTGCGGCCCACTCACTATTGGGGTTTGAAGGACTAGCAAGGAATCCTCCGATTCCGAGATCGACAAACTTGGTCCCATCGGGATTGGCGTCGTAGCCCCATTTATCCGGCCTGTTCTCCCTGTAAAAAGGCATTGCAAGATTCGGCGGCACTCCCAGGTTGGACGCAGTGAAATCGGTGAACAGCGGCTCCTCACCGGGGCCTCCGTCTCGATGGCATTCGTTGCAATGCGTGACCTTGCTGCGGAACAGATCGTAGCCGGCCTGTTCTTCCGCCGTAAACTTTGCTTTGCCGGTGATGACATAGTCGTACTTCGAAGAGAAAGGATTCACCTCTGGTGAGCTTTCGAAATCCGCGATGGATTCCGCGATGTGATCAAAGGTTCCCTGCGCAATTCCGCGGTCGTCCGGTGACAGTTGAAGAGCGGATGAACTCCCATCGGGGGCCGGACCTGGGCGATCACACACGTCACGCACGTTCGCCGGCCAGTGTATGGCGAAAGACTGCGCGCCCCACAATCTCTTGGCCATCGCAGCGTACGGCTGCCGAGAAAGCCGAAACACTATGCAAGCAGCGTCAGCGAAGCCCATCTCCACAGGGTTCAGTGGCGGACCCTCGGCCTGCTCGGCGAGAGCGCTGTTTAGACGCAGCCCCGTCGCATGCATGTCCCAAAACTGGCCGCCGACTAAATCGCCTTGTTCGACGTTGTAATGGAGCACAGGAGCAAAACTCGCGTAGGTATGACTTTGGGGCTTTCGTTTATTGAATCGGGTGCGCACAGAGCCTGGATACGCCGCGGTGGTCTGGTTAAGAACACTGCTCGCTCCGCTGAATCCAGCCTCCGGCATATGGCAAAACGCGCAAGCCTCATTTCTGTTGACAGAAAGAACGTTGTCGTAGAAGAGCAGCTTGCCGAGTAAAGTCGTTTGCTGAGACCAATCCATGGGAGCGGATCGCGTTCTGTTGAGAGTCTCAATTTCTATCCGATCGATTTGAGCCTCGATAGTGTGGATCTCAGCTTGGCCTGCGGCGGGAATACTGCGGTCCGTAGTCTGGCGGTGTTTCCCAGACGGATAGATGCACGTTGCCACAAGCGCGAGTCCGATCGCACCCGAGAGTGAGCGCGAATGATAAGACCAATTATAAGAGCGGGGCACTGCTATGCCACCTTCGTAAACCGCAGCCGCTTGTTTCGTCTTGCGTCTGCCATGAGCACCGCCAAGGCGCAGGAGCCGATGCGCGACTCCACACCATCCGAACGGCTGGTGAGGATAATAGGCACGCGTGCGCCCAAAACAATGCCAGCCGCAGAAGCATTGCCAAGAAGGATCAACTCCTTTGCCAGCATGTTGCCCGCTTCCAGATCGGGTGCGAGGAAAATATCGGCGTCGCCTGCAACCGCTGAGCGGATGCCTTTGATGCGGGCGGCTTCCTTGCTGATGGCATTGTCGAACGCGAGGGGACCATCGATGATCGCGCCAGTGATCTGTTCCCGGTCAGCCATTTTGCAGAGGCAGGCGGCGTCAATTGTGGATTGCATCGCGGGATTCACGGTTTCCACGGCTGACAACACCGCCACCTTTGGGGTGACAGGATTTTCGCTGATATCGTGTAGCAGCTCGATAGCATTCTGCACGATGTCCTTTTTCGCGGGAAGATCGGGAGCAATGTTGACAGCGGCATCGGTGATGAAGAACGGCTTGTGGTAGTTCTCGTCCGCCATGGCGAAAACATGGCTGATTCGACGCTCAGCGCGCAGGCCGCCATCGTGTTTCACCACCTCCGTCATCAGCTCGTCAGTATGCAGGCTGCCCTTCATTAGGGCCTCCACTTCGTCGGTTGCAGCCATCTGCACTGCACGGGCGGCTGCAGCGTGGCTGTGGGGCACGTCAATCGCTTCGTAACCGGAAATATCCAGCTCCTGTTCCTCCGCAATGGCGCGTATCTTGGTCTGCGGCCCAACCAGCACCGGCTCGAGCAATCCTTCCCGCGCCGCGTCGATCGCCCCCAGCAAGGCATCACGGCTGCACGGGTGCACGATCGCCGTATGCAGTTTGGGCTTAGTCTTCGCCCGCGCGAGAAAGTGTTTTTCTATCCGGTCGATGTTGAGCTTTTGCGGCATGGGATGCCTCCTTTCGGGTGAGAGCAACTCTATCGTTTCGGTCTAAAAATGTCTTGGCTGGTGCCGTAGAAGGTCTCGGCCGCTTCCATCATTGTTTCCGACAGCGTTGGATGGGGATGGACGGCGTCCGCGAGATCTTTTGCGGTGGCGCCCATCTGGATCGCAAGCACGGCCTCAGCGATCATCTCGCTGGCAGATGGTCCGCAAATCCCCACTCCAAGAATCCGCTCGGACTTAGGATCGATCACCAGCTTTGTTGTGCCCTCGGTGCGATCATCAGCAACCGCCTTGCCCGAAGCTGCCCAAGGAAATCGAACGATGCTGACCACCCGACCCTGGTCTTTAGCTTGCGTCTCCGTCAGGCCTGCCCAGGCGATCTCCGGATCGGTAAACACGACAGCGGGCATCGCGTGAGATTCGAACGATACCGGCTTACCCCTCATGTGTTCTACAGCTAGCCGCCCTTCATACGAAGCCTTGTGGGCGAGCATAGGCTCGCCCGCGACGTCGCCGATGGCATAAATCGCCGAGTCCGCAGTCTGCATTTGTTCGTTGACTTCAATAAATCCCCTGGGCCCAACCACGACCTTCGTCTGTTCCAGTCCGGGAATCTGGGAATTCGGACGGCGGCCGACGGAAACGAGTACCCGCTCATAAACCGCCTCTTTCTCTCCCCCTTCAACGGTGAATCTCACGCGGACGCCATCGCCATCTTCAGCCAGACCCACAACCGAGGTCTTCAGCATGATGCTTGCAAACAAAGATTCAAGCCGTTTGTGCAGTGGATGGACCAGGTCGTGGTCGGCTCCGGGCAATAGACCGTCAGACATCTCCACCATGGTGACCTTGCTACCCAACGTTGCGTAGACCGTCCCCATCTCGAGACCGATGTAGCCGCCGCCGATAACTAACAGGGTTTGAGGCACCTCGTCCAAATCCAAGGCTGCATCAGAATCCATCACCTTGCGGGTCTGGGTTTTAAGAGCGGGAATTGTCGCCGCCACGGATCCGGTCGCGATGATGATTCGGTCAAAGCGGCACGTCTCTTCATGTCCCCCGACTCTCTCAATATGCAGCGTGTGCGAATCGACAAAGCTGGCCCGGCCCTGGACGTAATTGATCTTGCGAAGCTTGGTGATCATGCCGAGACCACCGGTGAGCTTATTCACCACGCCTTCCTTGAACAAACGCAGCTTGCCGATGTCGATTTTCGGATCGCCGAACTCGACGCCCCACGCCGGCGATCGTCGTGCGTCGCTAATCACGCGAACCACGTGAAGTAACGTCTTCGATGGAATACAGCCCCGGTACACGCAGACGCCTCCGGGGTTCTTCTCGAGATCGATCAGGGTAACCTTCATACCGAGATCGTTGGCCAGGAAGGCGGCAGCATAACCGCCCGGTCCGCCGCCGATAACTGCCAGGCTGAGAGGGATCCCCGTCGGCGTGGCGTTTCCGTTGGGAGATGCCGAGGGCGACTGTTCTGCGGTTACGTTGCTCATTTAGGCAGAATGAGTGGAACTGGGAACCAGCAGCTTTTGGCGAACTTCAACTTGTGAAACAAGCATCCGATGGACCGGACAGTGGCTCGCAATCTCGAGTAGCTTCTGTTGCTGCTCGTCCGACAGGCCGCCGGTGAAGGAAATTGCCGTAGTGATACGGTCCGCCATCCCGATATTCGAATCGGATTTGCCGTAATCGTCGGCAGGCACTCTGTCGTAAGACAGATCGACGTGAACTCCCTGGAGGGGCCACTGTCTGTGGTCAGCAAACATTTGCACCGTCGTGCTGGTACAGGCACCCAGCGCGGCCATGAGCAATTCAACCGCACTGGGCCCCTCATCGGCGCCGCCATAATCGCTGGGCTCATCGGAATGCAAAACATGCGGACCTATCGATATGGACTGGCCGTACTTGGCCGATTCGGAACTTACGGAGACATTTCTGGACATTGTCTTTTACCTTTCTTTACTAGTTCACGAGCGAACTTCGTCCAGCCGCGCTAGACGCAACACTCTTGACAGCACAGCAGCTTCAACTGGAACAGATTTGACACCGGGCAGGCTTTCGTTAGCGAGATCGCTGAGAACATGCCCGGGAGGCATTTCGAGGAAGAGATCGCAGCCAAGCTCTTGGAGTACTGTCGTTGCGTCGTACCAACGGACTCCGTGAGCAATGTTGTTCGCGAGATCGAATGCGATCGATTCCTTGGTGCGCAACGTCCGCCCAGTCACGTTGCCGACGTAAGGCACGTTCGGCGCACTCAGACTTAAAGCCGAGATGCGCTTTGCGAGCACGTCGGCCACGGGTTGGAGCAAGCGACAATGCGAAGGAACCGAAACATGCAGCCGAACCGCCTTGCTGGCGCCTTGACGGCGAGCTTCATCTAACACTTGATCCATCCCGGCATCGGAGCCGGCGATCACAATCTGCCGTGGGGCGTTGATATTGCCGACGAAGACTGGAGCTTGGCCCGAAGTCCTGGCCTGAACGATCCGAGTGACTTGAGATTCCGTTAGCCCGACGATGGCCGAAAGACCGAAGCCAGCCGGATAGAGCTTGATCATTTCTTGCGCCCGCAAGTGCACCAGATCCACGGCATCTCGCAACCCAAGAACCCCGGCAATTACGGCGGCGGCAAACGCACCTACAGAGAGACCGCTGACCGCCGCGGGGGGGACATCTTGCTCTATGAGAGCGCGACCGGTAGCCACGCCTGCCGTAAGCAATGCGATCTGCACCGAGATGTCAGACTTTAAACACTCCTCGCTGTCGAGGTTCCGGACAACAGAGTGCAGCACTTCGCTGACTTCCTCGAGCGTGTGCGCAACGGCCGGATGATCGAGCAACTGGTGCAGCATTCCAGGAGTCTGTGAGCCTTGACCGGGAAAGATGAATGCAACGCTCATACGATAGCCGCCATAGTCTCCTGCTCACTCCATGGGTCGTCGCCCAAGCGCGGGCCAGTTGGATAGCGCAAAAGAATTCCAGTGCTGGGCGCGCTCGCATACTCTGCAAGCGCGAAGCCGCACTGGGGCGTCTCCACCCGCACGTCCGCGCGAACTGCGAGGCCTCTAGTCTTATCCCACAAAGATCGCGCTCGATCTTTCGAGATACGTCCCGGAGCGCGGACCACGATGTCCAAATCGCTCGATTCGTTTGTGGCAGGTTTTCCGCTCGCAAGTTCGAATCCCACACTACCCGCCGGCCCCCAGGACAACTCCAGATCGTGCCACCTTTCGTCCATCTGCCGCAGCGCCTCAAAGGCCGGTGTCCGCGAGACGTTTTTCGAGGACCGGAATAGAAGGAGAAGCTCTTCGGGCCGCACAACTGTTTGTACCTTGTCCTTGGCAACAAAGCCGGCCCACCGGTCCCCTCGAGTGGCGCCTCGGACTCCGATCGCGATCTTATCTTTAGGAGCCCCATCGCGCCGAACCACAACCCATGGCGAAGACGCGAGAGCATGCCTCACCCATGCGCGCGCGGCGGGACAACACGGATTCACGGAATCCAGATCGACGTGCAGAAGATCGTGTACTTGGGTTTTCATCGAAGATCGTTCACGATCACGATCCATGCGGCTAAACTCGCCACCCCAATTAGGTACGAGGCGATTAAGCCGGAGCTCGCGATCTTGGGACTTGAGCCAAAGCCTTTGCCAAATACGACGCCGAAGAAGCCGCAGGGTATAGCGCTGATCAGCGTGATGTATCGAATTTGCTCAACGGAAAGGTGGATGAGCATCGCAACCCCAAGAGCAAGGGCCGGCTGGAGCACGTTCTTGAGGAGAACCGCAACGAGCGTGTTCCCCCCGATTTCAAATCTCTGAGCGGAGACCACAAGACCAGTCAGCACGAGAGCGGAACCGTCGGCCGACTTCGCCATCACATCTACCGATCGATCGATGAATGAGGGAAGGCTCATTCCCGCAAGAGAACCCACAAGCCCCAGAATGGGGGCCCAGACAATAGGCCTCTTCAATGAGTGGGCCAATGACATAACAATGTGCCTGAACGTGCATCCTCCTTTTGAAACCCCCTGATTTGCTTCGAGAATGGCCAGCGTGATCGGAGAGACCGTGATGGAACCGATTGCAATGGATATCGCCACGGTGACCAAGGATCTCGGCCCAAAAACCGTGACCAATAGCGGTAATCCGACGGCGGCCGAGTTTGGAAATCCAATAGTGAGTGCAACTACGGAACTGTCCGAGGGGTCGAGATTTGCTCCGTAGTTGGTCCACAGAAAACTTGCGGCATAAATAATGACGTAAACAATCGTGAACGCGGCGGCTGCCGGCGCTTGCTCATACAAAGCTGCCCTTGGCGTGTTGATCATCGCGAGAAAAAGGGCACAAGGGATGGCGAAGCTCATTACGAAGGTGATGAGCGTCTGGACATTCTTGTTGTCCATGACGCCCCGAAGGCCCCCAACGTAGCCAAGCAGCAGGCCGGCAAAGATGGGCACCAGCGCGTCGGCAAGGGTTTTGGTCATGGGGTTATCCTTCGGGGCCTTCGTTTGTTAGGCCGATGCCCATAGTTCTTGCATGCGCGCGCGAGCGGCTCGCCCCGCCCTGCGCATTTCCTGCGCACCTTCGGACTCGATCCGAACGCTGAGATCGGTTGGTCCAGATCTGGCATCCGCGATGGCGTCGCGCAGCTCTTTTTGGATCTGCGCGATCGTGGCCTGCGAAGGCGTATCGGGATTTTCCACATGCAGCAATTTGTGAAGCAGGCCAAGCCGGGCGTAGTCCTTTATGTCATACGAGAGAGGAACAATCTCATGACCAAGGCGATCCAAGTCGGCAACAGACCGCAGAGTGATCCTTGCGGCTGCTTCCTTATGCATGGCATGGATTACGACTCCACCGTCATCAAAGGCAAGAATGCGATTCGCTTGGTAGCCGTGGGTAAGGAATCCGCCTGAGATGGCCTGGCCCACGACCAGAGCGATGACTGGGTGGCCTTTCATCCTGGCAGTGCCGTAGGCGTCCGCAGCCGCCGCG
>JASHQT010000100.1 GCA_030039005.1 Bryobacteraceae bacterium | reverse complement strand
GATTTTGGCTCGGTCCCTGCCAAAATTGACGGTGGAAGCGTCTTCGAAGAAAGGTGCCTTTCCCACGCGATAAAAGGGATTGGGCACCAAGACCGAGTATCCTTGCGCCGCCAGGCGCTTGCCTATACCGCGGAAAGAGGGCCGCAGACCGAACGCGTCGGTCCAGATGAGAACGCCAGGATGCGAGCCGGAGGCCGGATGAAAGAATGCGGCATCGCAGGTGCCGTCGGGGGTCTTGATTTCGACGTCGGTTTCGACCACGGATGCAGCCGTAGCGGTCGCGGCGGCGGCGAGGCCGGCAACGGAACTCGTCACGAAGTGACGGCGCGAAAAATCGCTCGATGATTCGTCGGTGTTCTGGGGATCTTTGATTTCGTCAGACATGGAGGTCTCCTCAGTCAGAAAGTATATCCCCTTGGGACGGATCTTCGGGCCAGGCGTGCTTGGGATAGCGGCGGCTCAGCTCGCGCCGCACTTGCGGATAAAGACGCTGCCAGAAACCAGCGAGATCGGTCGTGGTTTGCACCGGGCGCTTGTTGGGCGCGAGGAGATGCACCACAAGCGGGACTTTGCCGCGCGCGATGCGCGGCGTTTCGCCGAGGCCGAGAAAGTCCTGCAAGCGCGAGGCGATCCAGGGCGGCTTGCCGAATTCGTAATTGACTTTGGTCTGGCGGCCGTTGGGCAGGCGAATGCGCGCGGGTGCGATTTCGTTGAGGATTCTCGACCCCGCGAGCTGCTCGATCGCGGGGATCAAGGACGGTGCCGCGCCTTTCAATTCCGCGAAACTCTTCAGGCCCCGGCACAACTCGCGGAACGCGCCCTCGGCATCCACTTTGGGAATCGAGGCGTGCTCGGAGGCGAATGCAAGACGCGCTAGGAACTGCTCCAGTTCGTCGCGATCGACGAAGCGCTCGACGCCGGCTTCAAGCGCGCGCTCGGCGAGCATTGCGGCCGCCTGCTCGGGATCGGGCGCGCCGCTGCGCGTTTCCTCGATCACGAGATTGTCGTACAGCAGCGCGCTCACGGCTTCCACGCGCTCGGCCGAGCGGTTCCATTCGACGCCCGCGCGTTCGGTGATGCGATCGGGAAACAGATCGAGCAGCCAGGCCGGTTGGATGGCGCAATACAGGCGAACCAGTGGCAGAGCGTGCTCGCTACGATCTTCGATGTCGATGGCTATCAAAAATTCGGCGCGCGTTTCGCCTTCGAGCAGCGCGGAACCGCCCGAGGCAAGCAACAACTGATTGTCTTTGCGACGCCGCGCGACTCTATCGGGAAACGCAGTCAGAACGGAAAGCGCGATCGCATGCGGATCGTGCACGAGGGATTTCGAAGGTTTGACGAGACGGCGAATCTGTTCGAGATGGCGCTGTGTGGCCGGGTCGAAGGGTGCATCCAGAATGGAGATCAAGTCCGAGGAAGGCGTGCGAGCGCCGGAGCTTAGGATCGCGGCAGCGCGGCAACCTTCTTCACTTGCTCCGCGCTCGGAAGCGTCGACGACCAGGCGCGCTAAGCGCGGGTGGAGTGGATAACGGGCAAGTTCGCCGGCGCGGTTGCCAACCGCGCCCAGCCGCGAAAGCAGGTCTTCGGCGCGAGCTACCGCGGCTGTGGGCGGAGGGTCCAGCCAGTGGAGTTTCAACGGATCGCCAATGTCCATCGCGCGCAGCGTGAGGCACAATTCGGAAAGTTCGCGCCGCTGGATTTCCGGAAGATCCTGCTCGCGCCGGCGGTGAAAATCTTCAAGGGTGTAAAGGCGGATCACGCGACCCGGGGCGGTGCGCGCGGCACGGCCGGCGCGCTGCGTGGCTGAAGCTTTGCTGATGCGTCCGACGTCGAGCTTGGGTAGTCCTGACCACGGCGAATCGCTCGCGATGCGCGCGAGCCCGCTGTCGATCACGGCGGTGACGCCTTCGATGGTGATGGAGCTTTCGGCGACGTTCGTGGCGAGGATCACCTTGCGCAGCGGGGCCGGGGCAATGGCGCGGTCCTGCTCGGCGGCCGAAAGATCGCCATAGAGCGGCAGCACCAACAGGCTGCATTTCGCCGCGATCGCGCGGCACTCGCGCTCGGCGCGCCGGATTTCCGCGGCGCCCGGCAGAAACACGAGAACGTCGCCCTGCATCGGACGTGTGGGCTGCGCCAGCAACGTTTCGAGCGCCGCGGCGACCTGTTTTTCGAGCGGCAGCGCCGAGTAAGGCTGGTGGGCGATTTCAAGATCGAACAGCCGGCCTTCCGAGCGAAGGATGGGGCAGCCGCCGAGATACGCCGCGATGGGCGCGGCATCGAGCGTGGCGGACATCACCACGAGTTTCAGGCCGGGCCGGGCGGTGCGCCGCAGTCGATCGAGCAGGGCGAGAGCGAGGTCGGTTTCGAGATGCCGCTCGTGAAACTCATCCAGCACCACGGCATCGACGCCAGCGAGCAGCGGATCGGAAATCAGACGGCGAGTGAGAATGCCTTCGGTGAGGAAGCGGAGCCGGGTGCCGGCGCCAGCGACCTGTTCGAAGCGGACTTGATAGCCGACCGTACGCCCGAGCTTTTCCCCGCGCTCCTGCGCCACGCGGCGTGCGGCCAATCGAGCGGCGAGCCTGCGCGGCTCGAGCACGAGCACGTCGCCACGGACGATCTCGAGTAAAGCCGGAGGAACGCGCGTGGTTTTGCCGGCGCCGGGGGGCGCTTCGATCACCAGATTCGGCCTGCTCGCCAGTGAAGTTCGAATCGACGGCAGCAGACCGTCGATGGGAAGCGGGGCGAGCGTCAATGATTTGGTCGCTACTTGTTCGGGGGCGTAGTGGTGGAAGGCGTCTTCGACGGATCGTCCACGTCGTACTTGATTTGCACGTTCGACTTGAACTGCTTGTAGTCCTCGTATTTGACCACCATGCGGATGCGCTGGTCGTTATCGCGGAAGTGCAGCGTCGAATTGGCGATCGTGTACGTGGGGAACCAATACTTGCCGTCGATCTGCTCGCGATACGTTTCGAACTTGGGATACTGATGATCGGCATTTTGCTTGGCGCCCTCGCCGCGTCCGTAGCTCTTGACGATTTGCAGGTCACGATCGTCCACCCAGACGATGCCCTCGAAATAGCGCTGGCCGGAATCCATCCTCTTCGGCTTGACGGCGAAGGCGTAGGTGGAGATTTCGTCGAGCTGCTCGCGGCCGAGGTAGCGGATCAGATATTTGGGCAGTTCGTCGGTGGTGAGCACGAACGGCTGCACGTTGCGGAGATCCTGGATGTCGCCGGGGTCGAGCGAAATCGCGGTCAACGTGTTGGGCGGCGCGTAGGTGACGCGCTCGATGCGCGCGCCTTCGGGCGAGAAGATGATGTCGGTCACCTCTTCCCATCTGCCGGTGACGCCGCCGCCATCGTCGAGCGTTTCCACCTTGGCGGTCTGTTTGTACGTGTAGTTGCTGCGGGCCTTGGCGAACTCGGCTTCCTTGGCCGCGAACTTCGCGATGATCTGATCGATCTGAGAGGAGTCGGGATCGGTGAGCGTGGCGCCGCCCGCTGTGCCGGTAACAAAAGCCGCGCCGGTAACGAAAGCGCCAGTGAGAAGAAGGGAAGTGACGACGAAACGCATTGTGGCCTCTTATTTTTCAGTGTACCGCCGCGAAAAAGGGCGTGGGATCAAGCCGCCACGGCGCTGCGTTTTTCGGGGGCGAACATTCCATTTGTCCCGGGTGGAACCAGCCGATCTTATTGAGTGCCGGCTTCACCAGACGTGATTTCACCAGCCCAAAGGTCGGGATACCGGTCTATCACTTTGGTGATCGTCCTGTTCCCAGCCGGTATCGCGTAGGAAACCCGGACCTTGTACCCCTGGCGCAGCCGTTCTTCCAGCCCAAGTTGGCCGCCTGCTTGGAATCGAAAGAAGATCCTTATCGGCATGCTGACCCGGTACATCCTTCCGGGAGGAAGCGCAGCGACATACGGAGTCACCAGCCCGATCGGGACGAGCACGCCGAGATCGCCGGAAATCCAATAGCCCAATCGATCGTCCGCTTTGCCATCCGGACTAACGGCACGGACATCGAAGTCGTAGCCGATGACAGGGGGACCACCGCCTTGTTGCGCGATTAGTAAATGTAGTTGCCAAGGGCTGTCATTGCGAAAAATGACGTGCAATTCTCGGCCAGAGCCACCCTGTGCGATGCTCACTCCGAGGCGCAGACCGGACACTGCAGTGCCCCATTGGATGTCCTCGGCGTGCAGGTGGGGCGCGCCCGCGACGACAACGCTGAGCGCCACGACCACGGTCGCCTGCCTCCAGGATCTCCCGTACGAGTTCATCAGGAGCCTTAGACGGATTGTCTCAACCATGGGTTGCGTGTCCTACATCGGGAAGGCGGCGATTTGACGACACGCCGATCGAGCAGTTGGCGCAGACTGGCGACGGGACAGACAGATGTGATCTCAGTGGTTCGCACCTGATCGCCGCCCGGCGTCATAGATCTGAGCGACATTTTCTGTCCCGATGCGTTTTCTCAAATCCGGCGGGAGCTGATTGAAAAGAAGGACAACCGTCGCCCAACGCTCGGGTCCGTGCGGCTCCGGGTAATGCTGGTCGCTGCCGATGATGAATCGATCGGGGAAATCTTCAAAAAGCTTCAGCCATTCCGGTTTAATCTTCTCGCCGATCAACAAATAATTCTTGCCCGGCGCTTCAGGGTCCAGTTTAATTTCCATGTAGAGATTGGAGTGCCGCTGGAGCAGCCCGCGGCAGAGGTCGGGCGTGCGATAGCCGGTCCCGTCCGATCCTAAGTGGGCCCAGATGATCTTCGCGCGCGGATTGTGCACCAACAGCCGCTCAAAAGCCAGGATGTTCTCGTGAAGCCGCGGGGGATTGGGAGGAGATTTCTGTTCCGGCGGGAGCGGCATCGGGTGGGGAACTGCCTCCATGTGCAGGTCAATCGGCACATCGTGCTCGGCGGAAATGTCGGCCAGCAACAGAAAAAGAGGATGGTCCGGCGGCGCGAATTGATAAGGCGTGGCGCCAGCAAAATGTTCTGCGGCCATTTCCCCAAATCCAACCGCGCCCATGCGCAGCAGTTCCTCCGCGCGTTCGCGGAATTCGCGCTGGACCGACGGGCCGGCGTTGCCCGCGCTGACCGCCTGCTGGATCATGGAATTCAGACTCTCGCCCCCCGCCAGAACGCCGATTTTTCCCGGAGAGCTTTTCGCGGCCGCGAGAATCCCTGCCGCATCCCGCGCTCCGCGAGGGCTGCTGGCATCGGGTGCGATGAGAAAAAACGCTTTGACCATGTTCTCTCTTGGCAATGCTTGAATGAGGGCGCGAACCGATCCCTCGGGATCGCGCTCGTCGAAATGCGTATGAGCGTCGATGTAGGGAGAAATGGCCGCCGGCGGCGCGCTCCAGGCCAGCGAGATCGCCAACGTGGTGGTGAGCAGCACTCTGGGATTCGTCACGTTCAGCCCAAAATCTGCTTAGCGATGGTCAGCTTCTGCATGTTGGAGGTGCCTTCGTAAATGCGGCCGATTTTGGCGTCGCGGTAGAGCTTCTCCACCGGATAATCCTTGGTGAAGCCGACGCCGCCGAAAATCTCCACCGCGCGCGAGGCGGTGTTTTCCGCCACTTGCGAGGCGAAGTATTTGGCCA
Source organism: Bryobacteraceae bacterium (assembly GCA_030039005.1). The sequence goes on along the minus strand of JASHQT010000100.1, from coordinate 4,782 downwards.
TGGCGGCTTCGGTGACGAAGGGATGCCCGGCGTCGCGCAGCCGCGCGGCGTTGTAGACCAGCAGGCGCGCGGCTTCCACTTCAGTGGCCATCTGCGCCAGCTCGAATTGGACGCCTTGAAATTCGGCGATCGGTTTGCCGAACTGCTGGCGCTGTTTGGCGTAGGCGACGGCATGATCGAGCGCGCCTTGGGCCAAACCGGTCATTTGCGCGCCAATCGCGATGCGGCCTTCGTTCAAGGTCTCGATGGCGATCTTGTAGCCTTTGCCGAGTTCGCCGAGGAGGTTGCCCTCGGGCACCCGGCAATCGTCCATGATCAGCTCGCAGGTGGATGACGCGCGGATGCCCAGCTTATCTTCTTTCTTGCCCACCTGGAACCCGGGAAAATCGCGCTCGACAAGGAAACACGTGATGCCGCGATGGCCGGCCTCGGGATTGGCGTTGGCAAATACCAGAAACAATCCGGCTTCGCCCGCGTTGGTGATCCACAGCTTGCGGCCGTTGAGAAAATATTCGTCGCCCCGCTTGACGGCGCGCGTAGCGAGCGCGAAGGCGTCCGATCCGGAGCCCGCTTCCGACAGCGCAAAGGACGCCACCATTTCGGACGCGAGTTTCGGCAGATAGCGTTTCTTCTGGGATTCGCTGCCCCAGCGAATGATCACGTTATTTGCGATGGTGTTCTGCACGTCGACGATCACGGCCGCCGAGGGATCCACGGCTGCCAGCGCTTCGACGGCCAGCACGGCTTGAAAAAAATTGCCGCCTTGCCCGCCGTATTCTTCGGGAATTTCGACGCCCATGAGCCCGAGTGCGAACATTTCGCGCAATAGGTCCTTGCGAAAGACGGCAGCGGCGTCCATTTCGCGGACAAGCGGCGCGATGCGTTCGCGCGCGAAGCGGGCCACGGTGTTCCGAAACAGGCGTTCCTCATCAGTGAGCGCGGTCAGGGGCGCGGGCGGTGGAAGCGTGGTCTCGGCGGTGTTCGGCATCGATTTCAGTCTACTCCCGTGTTCGTTTTGTTGCGCCCAGGCAACTTTGTCAATGCGAAAAAGTTCGCATGGGCAGGCGCTTCTGTTTCGTCGCGGCGCGCCGGACCCCAGGCGTTCGGTGTCGCCGAGAGTGAGCCTTGGACGGTAGAGTATACAATGACTCAGTTATGGGAATCCCAAAAAAGAACTCGGCCTTTGCATTGAGGAGCGTACGATGAAGACGTTAACAAGAATTGTTGGAGCCATCCTGGTCTGCCTGGTTGTGGCGTTGGTCGTGCTCCGTATCACCGGCCTTAACCCGACGGGAGACACACCCGGCCGCGGGAATTACCCGGGCTTATGGCTGAGTGGAAACGTCGTGACGACCCCGGTCACCGATTGGTCTTTCGCTGACCAATATAAGACAGACAAGCTGCAGACGCGAACCTGGTACCTAATTCCGCATTCGGTAACGACAGGACACATCGTTCACAATGGCCAGCTCTACATTACATCTTTCTTCCCCGCGGGGATGCCTTTTCCGCAAGGCAAGAGTTGGGTCAAGAATGTGATGCGCGATCCCCACGTCCGCCTGAAGTTCGGGAACAATTTATACGATTGTGTTTTGTCCCCGGTAACCGATCCGGACGAAAGAGCGGCTGTGCTCGGACCGAGGGCGCAACAGAATCCGCAGCTTTTGGCTTCCAACGCCAATGGTCCGGTCATGCACCTATTTCACGTGTCTCAATGATCGCACGGAGCGTACTCAGGGTTGACGCGCCTGCGTTACGCAGGGTTCACACGAAAGACGGTCGCTCTCTCAACCGATGGCACCTTCCATTGGGGATATTTTTTCCCCTTAGCCTGGAGCACGGCCGCTTTTTCAGCCGGGTCGTTGACCAATGACAAGGTACGGTCAAACACCTGGTCGCCGATCTTCAGGCGCACCTTGGGATCGCGGATAATATCCTCCACCCACATTCTGCCGCGATAAGAGGTCACATACAGATTGCCGTTGTATACGGCGCACCAAATGGTTACCGAGTGAGGCAGCAGATACCGGGTCTGGGTCTGAATCTTGATCTCGGGAATCTTGTCCGTAAACGACCAGTCGGAGACCGGTGTAGTGACGGGTTGCCCCTTGATCCAAAGCCCTGGCACTCTGCACGACAACGATCGATCGGTTGGTGGGCAGCCCCCAGGTTCGAAACCAGTGAAGCTCACCAGCAGCAGAAGCGCGACCAAGACAACGATTGTTGCTCCAACAATTTTTACTAGTTTTGTCATACGGGGCTCCTAGGGCCGTTTTGGCGTTACCTACCGGATGATTCTACACCCAAGCCATCTCTGCTTGTTTGGCAGCGTGATCTGCGATGCTTAGTGCCAGCGGTCGCGCGAATAGAGGACATGAGAATCGTCATCACCGGCGCCAATAGCGCCACCGGCCAAGCCATCCTGCGCTGTGCATCGGAAAATGGTGCGGCGCCAAACGAGCTGGTCGCCGCGGTCCGCTCCGAACGAGCCGCGGAGCAAATTCGGACGCTGCTCGGCGAAACGAATAGCGCGGTTCGAATCTCCTACGACGACCCCAGCAGTCTGGACCGGGCGTTTCAGGGGGCGAATGCGATTATCCACCTGGCGGGAATTCTGGTCGAACGCCCGGGCTCAACGTATCAACAGGCGAATGTTGCGCCGGGTCGCAGCGTGGTGGAAGCGGCGAAGCGGTGCGCGGTCGAGAAATTTGTTTTGGTCAGTGCCACGGGAGCCGATGAGAAATCTTCTAACGGCTACTACCGTACCAAGGGCGAGGTGGAAGCTCTGGTGCGTACCTCCGGCCTGTGCTACACCATCCTTCGCGCTCCGCTCCTGCTGGGGCCCGCAACCGAAGGAGCGGCGGCGCTTGCGCGGAATGCGAGCGGGCCCAAAGCCAGGCTGATCGGCGGCGGACGCAATTTTCAGCAGCCTCTCTATGTGGACGATCTGGCGCGGGCGGCGTTGATTGCGGCCCAACCTTCGATTGCCCGCAATCGCACTTTGGACCTGCTTGGTCCCGTTTCGCTGACGGAGCGGGAACTTGTCGAGCGAGCTGCTCGCCTGCTCGGCCACCAGGTGCAAATTAGCTCGATCCCCAAGGGACTGCTTTCGTTCGCGCTTACCATTCGTCAGCGCGTCTTTGGGGCCGGATTTTCGACGGATGCACTCGAAGTGATCACCGCCGACACGCGTCTGGATCCCCGGCCTGGCGCGAGTGAATTGGGGATCCGCCTGACTGGCATCGAAGAAATGATCCAGAATAGTTTAGGCCAAAGGCGAAAAACATGAACGAGACCAGCCAGTCCACCACGAGCCAAACCACCGCCGGCAAATCCGCCGCCCTTCCTTCCGCCGCGGGCGCGAAAAAAACCGCGCCGTGGCAACGGCTGCTGCCATTGCTGATCACGCTGGCCTGTTTCTCCTATCTCTATTTCGCCCTCAACCGTGCTGCCACTGCCCAAGGCACCGGGCTGCTCACTTATCTGGCAAAAAGCTTTGAAAATGTGAACTGGCTTTATTGGCTGGCGCTCATGATTCCATACTGCTTCCTTTATCTGATATTCGACAGCCTGGGAGTCTGGTGCGCGATCAATTGGTTCAACGCCAAAATACGTTATGCCGACATCCTACCCATTCGCGCCAGCGCGTACATCCTGTCGCTGGTGAACGAGCAGGTCAGTAAGGGAGCCATCGCGGTTTATCTCAATCGTCGCGATGGAGTGCCCGGCTGGGAAGTGGGATCGAGCATGATCCTTCTGATCTTCTGCGAGTTTTACAGCCTGATCCTGTGGGCCACGGTGGGCGTATTGTTGCGCTGGAATAGCTTCCAACCGGCCTTCCACATCATTCCCTGGATCGCGTTGGGCGCGGCCGTGTTCTTCGCGCTGTTCCAACTGTTCTTCAGCGGAAAAATCGCTCCCGGAATCGCCCTGCGCGACCGCCCGATCTTCCGGGCGTTCCGGCTCGCGAAAGTGTGGCACTACGCGGTGGTGATCGCGTTGCGCGCGCCGCCCGTGCTTGCCGGCGTGGTCGTATATACGCTAGCCTTGAGGCTCTTTGGCGGCTCGATAGGTTTTGGAGAGATGTTGGGGATTTTGCCGGTGATATTCTTTGGCGCGGCAATACCTGGACCCATGCACTCCGTCGCGATTCTTTTTTGGGTCTTGCTCTTCCCCGATCGGCCCGGCCAGATGACCGCCTTCGGCTTCGTCATGCACAATTTCTTCATCTTCTTTAACGCCGCGGTGGGTCTGCTATTTCTCCGGCGCGCGACTCGGGAGCTGTTCGGGTAGTTTCCTGAACCTCAGCCGTTCAGCCATCGATAGCAGCGTCGTCAGAACCAGCAGCCAGACCAGGATGGTGAGCAAGGGCTGCAGCAAGTGAAGTCCCAGGCGGATGAGGATGTCCAGGAGCGATGGAACGAAGTAAAGGATGCCATTGTAGCGGCCGAGCTTGCTTCCCCGAAGTTTCGCGTGTCGATGAATCCAGTAGGAATCGATCATATATTGGGCAAATGCCGCCGTGATCAGGACCGGCAGAACCCACGGAAACGCGCCGCGCAGCGCTCCGGCATACAATCCGGAAGTGACGAACAGAAAATCGCTGGTGTGATCGAAGGTCCCGCTGAATGCGGTGACGGTTCCTCTGCGGCGTGCGAGCGGACCGTCTAGAAAATCGGTAATCAACGCCACCACCCACCCGACGAGAGCGAAAATAGCGGATTCCCGGTCTCCTTTCGCCATGAAAAACGCAAACGGAAGCACGAGGAGGAGACGAACCGC
>JASHQT010000676.1 GCA_030039005.1 Bryobacteraceae bacterium | reverse complement strand
CGGCCTGCCGAGCCAGAGGTCGCTTTCTGAACGACAATCATGGGTCCCTGTCGTGCTGGGAAGCCCATCAGTGGTGGAGCCATCTCGCTGATGCAAACGCTGAAGGAACGTTCCTTTACGGCTTCATGGCATTCATTGTCTCCGGCACCAAACCTTGAAGCGCGAGCCTCGGTTTTATCCCGGCGGCCCGCCTGTTCAGATGCTTCTCGACGATGCGCCACTTCGAAGCTGGGCAGCCGCTGTCAACTTGACGGGAAACGGCCGAGTCGCTGAATGGCGCGTCGTCATTGGTACTTAAGCGATCCGTTCCAGATGAGCTTGGTCCCTTGGTCGCCGATAATGCCACTTATCGGGCTACGTTCTCTACCGGCGTTTCACGATGCTCCCCCCGGAGGCGAGCGCGCCGATAGACGCCTTGTAATCCTCCCTTAACGGAATTTGGTCATCCCACATGTTTGGTCCGCAGCCAAGGATAAAATGCGCTCGCCAAATAATCGATCCGGCCTCGCGGTTACCGTGCCGGCCAGAGTGACGAGAGCGAAGGTACCGGTAGCGGTGACGGCGGCGGGACTCGTGAGTGCGACGGTGACGGTGGCGATCAGTAGGTCGTGCGCAGGCCCCAGTGCACTTAGTTCTTCGATGGCACGCAAATCGCAGGTGTCATAGACGGCCCCGATGTTGCGTGGTTTGAGGGGCGATGGCGCGGCATTCCTCCTCACGGCGCTGCTCAAGGCACAAGCCGAAGCAGAATAGCGGCTCCGCACCGGACATCTAAGACAGGCGCAGTTAACTTGCGGCCAGCTTTGTTGAAGGCTAATACTGAACCGCAGGCATCATTGGACGCCACTGAGACTACCTGATCGCTGCATCTGCATTCTGCGCCGCACCTGTGGACGCTCCAGGCCCAAATATGATGCCCGTCTCTACTTCAACCGGTTCTCCGTCTCGCCAATAGGGCTTGAATCTCCACTGTGCAAGGGCATCCGTGATCGCCTTTGCCTGATCACTGAATGCGCTGAGAAAGTGAATGTGTTTTATCTCTCCCTCTTTATCGATGATGATTCGAACGGGAACGGGGTTGAACTTATGGTCTGTGAAAACAGGATCAACCCGTGCGGCCATATTTTCTGCGCGTGCGTAATTTTTGACGCAAAACGGGAGGTCGCTTCCAGCGATTCCTCCTACGGGATTGGTCTCCGCAGGCACTTTCATCTTGTTCAAGCCCTGCATAAGGTTTTGCAGCAGTTTGGTGTCATGGCTGCCGAGCACAAACTCCACTGCGTGGCAGCGGATTTCGGTCGCAAGGACATACCAGTGCAGCTGTGCCACCGGCGACCAATACCCAAAATATATAAAGGGGCGGCCGGCGATCTTTGTCGTTTCGGGCGGCGTTTCCACTCTATAGCCGCTGGACAAATTGTCTCTAACGAAGTTGATCAATTCCATCGCGCTGCCCGTCTGCGCCGAAGCGAAGAACAGGTCTTGTGCACTTATCAAGATGGTTCCCCGATTGGAACCTTTGGTTGTGCCGGCAGGACTGAGTTGTGCCAGTACGTAGCGGCCGGTTTCTGATGGGGGTGGGCCATTATATTTCTCGGTCCAGCCCGGCGGGAGCGCATAAGTGATTCCAAAGTACGGATCACTGAAAGCGGCGTTGGCTACGTTCCCGCCCTCCGGCAGCGGCGTTACCGAATCACTTGCACTCGACCAAGCACCCTTTACCAGGATGACCCCGCTGGGAACTTTGGTCAGTAGACTGCTGGAAGGGTTGCTGTTACTGGTGAGTGATTGACTGGCGCCTTGACCCCAAGCCGGCAACGAAAGGGAGCATCCCAGAACGAACAAACTTCGCGACCATCGAAACCACATGTTATCCTTCGTGAGCATTTTGCGCTTTTGAATGAAACGCCGGTGAATCAGAGGTGCTCCGCTTGCAAGACGCAGAGTTTTACGCTCCTATCTCGCCGGCGCTCCACCAAGACCCTACAGCGAGCGCAAGAAGTCCAACACCTCCTGCTGTTGAGCCGGGGTAAGGTTGAAGAAGTTTTCCTCTACGGCAGTAGCCTCACTGCCAGAGCTCGCATGCGCCTCGATTGCCTCGATCAGATTCGTGGTGCGGCCATCGTGCAGCAAGAATATCCGTTGTCCTAATCCCCACAAGGGAGCTGTGCGAAACTGATCGCCACCGGCGCTGCCTTGCGAAACGTTGTCGGCCAGACCCGTGCCCATATGATGGATTTCAAGATCGGAGTACGCCGGAACCGGTGCGTTGCTTAACGCCGGGACGAAATTCGATGCTTGCGTTTTGCCTGGCGCCGGATTGTGACAGGTCGCACAGCCAATGGCGCTGAACAATGAATTGCCGGCCGAGATTGACTGGGTGGAAACCGGATGTCCATTGAGGACAACCAAGCCGGTGGGCGGCGGAGCCAGGAATCGCATGAAATTGGCAAAGGCCGAAACATCATCGAGAACAGCCGCGCTCGGTCTTGAGTTCGGATTCGAAGTGTCTTCTGGATACCCACTGCCGGAGAGATTCAAGCAGTTCGTCGGCAGCCCCGTGCCCAGTTGATCTTCCTCCGGCAAAGGCCGGTCCTGAGGAAACAATTCGTTCGAAATGCCCATCTCAACGTTGTATGCCTCACCCGCAAAAATGTGCAGCGATTTGTTCTGTGCCTTCCAGCCATAACGAGTGATCGTACCGTCGTTGCCGCTGCGGTTAAAGGTTCCAGCAATTCCAAAGTTGTTGTTGAGGTTCGCGGCTTGATTCTTCAGCAGCGTTGAATCATCGAGGTTCTCAATCAGCCCCGCGCCAAAGACCGGCGTGGGAATTCGGAAGATGATGTTGTTGGCCGCCACTGCCGCGGCGAAGTCGGGCTGCGGCAGATTACAAGTACCGGCATCGCGCCGGCCTGCCACTGTGAACAGGTCTTCCACGCCCCCATTGGGAGCGTTGGTATTGACGCCGCCTTGGGAGTCAAAGAAGAACGGAAATCGCACCTCGACGGTCGGACCATTAGGGGTAATGAACGACGGCATGGCGTTGCCGGGTGCAACCCCGTTGCCAACGAACTGGAATTGGGGATTGATGGCTGGACCTGACCCGCCAACCGCCGGTTGTGCGTGACACGAACTGCACTGATTTGAATTAAACCGTGGTCCCAATCCGACGTTCGCCGAGTTGGAGACGGTCTCCGTTTCCTGGAACCGATTGAGCCCGTCCTGGAAAAAACCAGTGAAGCCCTTCGGGTCGTCCGCCGGATTAATGATTGTCCCGCCTGTGCCGCGGTTGCCACGCTGGACTCCGGGGTCGGTCTGAGCGACTGTCAATTCGGCCAGAAGCAATACCAACGATGTGAGAGCTGACACCAGTTTCCTCATAATGACGATCTCTCCTTAGGATTTGTAGTACCTACACCCTGAGGCCGTATGAATGCTGCCTGGAGTGCTTTACAGCGGTTGCGACTCGGCCTCTGGAAGCCGCCCCCTCCTGTGTCTGAGCACGAGCGAGAGTTTTTTCGCGCGCAAAGCTGTGCGAATTACTTACATTATCCCGTCGTATTTCTTTTCAACTTTTGAGAAAGTTATCACAGTCTGCCGGGACCGCCAATAGTGTACGTTCACTATGAAAGTGGATTGACCGATCGACGCCGGTGAGTGAGTCCAACGTTGCAAAGAGACTAGCACTCCGCAAGGAACGGCGCACAAAAAACAGGAGGGGAAAAAGTACAGAGAGCGGCGAAGCAACAGCAGGGGTGAAACACCTCCCGGTTAAGTCCTCAAGGCGTTTGCGAGATTTGGGACAGGCTGCAAATCAACAGCTATCAGTTTCTCCATCCTGAAAAACGAAGATCCCTTTTCGCTCCAAGTACGCTAAAAGCAACTCTACCTGAGTGTGTACACCACGTTTTCTATAAAGGCTCGTGACGTGTACTGAGATGGTGCTTACGGAGCGGCCGAAAATGGCAGCGATATTCTGCTGGGAATAACCGCGGCAGAGAAGGTCCTCTATTTCCAACTCGCGCGGGGTCGGCCCCGTTTCCGCCGCGGCGATGCGGTGAATCTGGTGCATTTCCGATAGGTTTGCGGCTTTAACGAAAGCCTGCTCCCAGTCTTGAGGATTGTGGCATCGGAACCTGTCCCGTGACTCGTGCTAATACACAGGCGCGTACATCTAGTAGCGGCCGGCAGCTGCATTGACGAGTTTTTTTGGGGCCGAACGCAGAGCCGCCTTACAGAGAACTACCTTGGCATCACGGCGGCCCGATCCGATTGTTTCATCGATCTACAAGTCTGTCTTAACCACAAGACACCTTTCGCCCCTGGTACTTTCTTCCCAGAACTTATAGTACGAATGTAATCGAGGATATCACTCCTGCCCGTTGTGGTCAACAACAAAATGCCTTCACCGAAGCGGATTCCGATCTAGAGCACTCAAGTCGCAGATCCGAAGCGTTTTCAACTCCGTGTCCTGCACTTAAACACGGTTCCCAGCGGCGGCCGCCCTCTCCACCGACCCTAGCTCCAGCAGATTCGCTGCTCCAGGGCGCGTAATTGCCTTATCGCACGAGCGGTGTCTCTGGGGAAAGTGGAGCAGTGATAATACCGATAATGCGCGCTAACGGTCGGTGCGTGCATAGCGTTCAGCTCCTACCAGAGAAATCCTATATACTGCTTGAACGCGGGGGATGCAAGATGAATCGAGTAGCGTTTGTTACGACTGTCTTATTCGCGTTCGGTACGGCCAGCGCGGCGACTGACGATGCCGTGCGACTCGACACCGGTCTGATCTCTGGAACCACAGCGGAAAGCCCGGAGGTGCGGGTCTTCAAGGGCATTCCTTATGCGGCGCCGCCGGTCGGCGATCTTCGCTGGCGCGCGCCGGAGCCGGCCGCGCATTGGGAAGGAACGCGCAAGGCCGATGAGTTCGGCCCAGTGTGTATGCAGGGCGGCAATCAGAAAATGAATGAGGATTGCTTGTACCTAAACGTATGGACGGGTGCGAAAGCGGCCGGCGAAAAGCGCCCGGTTATGCTGTGGATCTACGGAGGGGGTTACAACGGCGGCTCGGGATCGCAGCCCATGTATGACGGTGCGGCGCTGGCGCAGAAGGGCGCGGTAGTGGTGACTTTCAACTACCGGCTCGGCGCCCTCGGCTTCTTCTCCCATCCTGAGCTGACCAAGGAATCGGATCGGCGCGGCGCGGCGAACTTTGGCGTGCTCGATTCCATCGTGGCGCTGGAATGGGTAAAGCGCAACATCGCTCAATTCGGCGGCGACCCGAAGAACGTCACCATTTTCGGGGAATCGGCCGGTGCTGGAATGGTGGCGAACTTAATGACCATACCAGCGGCGAAAGGCCTGTTCGTACGCGCCATCGGCGAAAGCAGCGCCTGGTCGACTGCGCGGATCGCCCCGTTGGGCACGCTGGCGGATGCCGAACAAGAGGGCGTGAAGCTGGCAGACAAACTGGGAGCAAAGTCGCTCGCGGATCTACGGGCGACGCCTGCCGACGCGATTCAGAAAGCGGGACGCGGAACGGGTCCGGTGGTGGATGGATGGCTGATTCCCCAGGATCCGGGAAAAGTCTTCGCCGCCGGTAAGCAGATGGAGCTGCCGGTGCTTGCTGGATCGAACCGAGACGAGTCCTTCGGAGGTAATCCGAAATCGGCGGCCGAGTTTATGGAGCAAGCGCGGGCGCGATTCGGCGACCTGGCCGATGCTTATTTGAAACTCTATCCGGCCGGCTCGGATGAACAAGCGCGTGAATCGGCTTTCTATTCGGGGCGCGACGAAATGGCGTTCGTTATGCGCAACTGGGCCCGGCTAGCGGAGAAGCCGGGCAAAGCGAAAGCGTTCGTGTACTTCTTCACCGAGCAGCCACCCCGCTTACCGAACGCAAGAGGTCCGTTCGCGCCAGGACCGCATGGCAGCGCCACGCATGTTTCCGAGATTCTCTACGCATTCGGCCATCTGGACAATAGCCGGACGTGGACCGATAGTGACCGGCAGGTGGCGGACGAGATGTCGTCCTATTGGGTGAATTTCGCGAAGAACGGCAACCCGAACGGCAAAGGTCTGGCAAAGTGGCCAGCGTATGACGGAAAGATCCCGACCGTGATGGTGCTCGGCGATCCGCCCGAGGGCGCGCAGTCGCCCACCGAGGGGCAGCTCGCGTTCTTCCAATCTTATTTCGATAAGCTGACGGCGCCATAGGCCTACCGACGGGGCGGGTTTGTAGCCCGGGATGTCTTTGGCCTGGGCGTCGGTGAGGAACCTCAATAGCCTCCGATAATGCTGGATAACGGGCTCGGATACCCGGATCGCAGAGCCCTCTCGTTATCCCTTCAGAGCGTAGTAATAGCCGCCCTTACTTGTATCGCGAACAACTTTTCCATCTTCCGCCAATCTGCCGATTATGGCTAGCACCAGGTTGTGCTCAGGACTTCCGGTCACGATGCCCAAAGCGTTGTTGATCTCTACTAATTCCGCGGACCCGCGAGCGACCAGAATCGCTACAATCCTTGATTTCAGTGAGTCAAGCTTCGCCAACTTAGTCGCCAAGGAATCTTTCTCCATTTCCAGAACGCGATTGCGTTCCTCCAGCTGCTGTACGTTGGCTTGAAGAAGGGTTCTTTCACCCTGGCTTTGGCGAAGTTGGTCTTTAATCTTTTGATTCTCTGCCTTGAGTCCATTGTCAGGACGGGCCCCAGCAAGGGCTTCAGGGCGAAAAACCGCGAGTCCGGCCACAAGCAAGATCAGGAAAACGATGATCGTAACCATCCAGTAAAAAGCATTGGTACGATCTGCTCCGGAAAGTCGGAAACCTCCCAATCCCCCTAGGAGTGCTTCAACGATAAGCACCCCCAATGTAAAAAATGCTAGCGGTGTAGTGACGGCTTGGATGAGTCGCTCTCGGCCCGTGCCCTTAGTTTCGTCGGTCTTCTCCACGACATTTTCCGTTTGTGCGCTCAAACGCTGTTTTCATGTACAGAACCGCTGACGCGACAGTCTAGACGTTGACCGTCCGTAGTGGTCACGCGGGCGTTCACCGTGAGCCGCCACGCCTGGAGATTAGTTGGGGCTATCGAGATTTTCAGCGCGTCGTTGTCGGGCTGGATGACAACGGTGTTTCCGTCTTGTTCCAACGGCTCATTGAAGGGCAGAGCACTGTCCTGTGCGAGTAGAAGGGTAGCGCAGAACAGAAGATAAGCAAGTTTTTTCATGGGTAGTTAGTTCGCGTAGTAGGGGATTTTTATCGTGTTTCCATTGAGTGTCGCTTCTAGGAAGCCTTGCGGAGCACTCGGAAGGGTTTCGCTGCCTGCTGAAGCGGTTGTTGCCGTTGCAGCGGCAAGGACAAGGGTATTCGCGGCACTCGCCGAAACAAGAGTGATTTCGCCGTCTGTGAGTTCCACTTCTGCACTACTCGGACTTGCCACCGTAATCTTCCCGAAACCGTCGATGGTGGTGGACGTACTGCCGTAGGCTAACTCTAGCGTCGTGCCGGAGGCGGTCATGGTGGCGCCGGACGGGATTGTGATTACGATGTCGCCCGAATTCAAGGCAAGGCTCGGGCCACCGCTGTACTCCAGAAGGATCTGTGATGCCTCCACGGTTACCGAATACGAACCATTGACAAGTTCGATTTCACTGGACGAAACCGTTAAGGTGTTAGACCCATTCTGAATCTCAATTTCCGAATTGTTAATAGTCACGCTGGACGCGCCGCCCGAGAGCGTCACGGCCGTAGACGTAACTTCAACTGAATAACCAGAAGCCCCGGTCAACTCAATCGCTGTTGAGGCGATCACGACGGATGGGCCACTTGAGACAGCCTCAAAAGTCGCGGTGCCACTGAAGGTCGCCGTACCAGCCGTAAGGACACTAACTGAGATCTGTCCGCACTGGGCCGTGCCTATGATGCCGTTAGCGATCTGTGCCGACAGCGTAATCAGGTTACTGGAAGCCAGCAAATTAGCAACGATAGTGCCGTCAACCAGGTAGGTACTAGCATCTAGCGACGCCGGTGTGATCCCAAGCTGTCCTTCAGTGACACTCAGTTGCGCGGCGATGCTGGTCGCGATAGCCTGCGAAGCGTCGATAACCCCCGTGCTGCTGCCGATTGTAATCACCGCGGACGGCGTGATGTTTGGGACGATGTTGTTCGGCTGAAACTTGCCGCTGACGGTGAGACCAGAGACCAGGTAGACCGTCCACTGCGTGCCTGTTGTCGGGGTCTGAAAGACGAAGGAAGACTGGCCGTTGAAGCCGTCGCCGTTCGGCGGCGCGGGTACGATGCCTGCGGCCGTCTGTACGCCCGTTAGCGTCTGCTGATTGCTCGCTACGGTCGGGCTGTTGTTGCCCTGCACACCGATCAGGACGTAGCCCCAATTGGCGGGCGGATTAGACGGCACGCTGCCCACCAAGGCCGAGATCCCAGTAATCATCTTGCCGAGACCGTCTGGTTGCCTTCGTTGGTGAGCGTCAGTCCTTGCGCTAAGAACGTTGTGACGTTCGAGGCTGAGGAAGGCTTGCCGCTGGCGGTCGAGACCAGCGTAAACGTCACGTTGGGACTGGCACCCGAGAGCGTCGCGCGCACCAGCGGGTTATTCGTGATGGCTGAGTTGGATGTGAGGTACAGCCTGCACGTCGTGTTCTGGTTCGGATTGGCTCCGCTGCCGAGCGGGAACGCGGTTACCAGCGTGCCGGAGGCGCTTAGGTTACCAATGTCGATAGGTGCCCATGTGCCTACGGCGGTCGCGCCGCTGCCTGCGGTTGCGCCAGAGCCGGTCGTGATGCCGCCGTTGCTGCCGGAGGATTGATCTGGGATCTCCAGCCAGGCTGTGACGCTTTGCCAGGTCCCGAGGGGAGACGGCGGAGCGAAATTGACCTGGATGGAGACGGCCAGGGTTAAGGGA
>JASHQT010000675.1 GCA_030039005.1 Bryobacteraceae bacterium | reverse complement strand
TCGTTCCCACGGGTGCAGGCGAGGAGCATCCGATTCAGATCCCAGGCTATGATCTTGGCCCTGGAGCTCCTATGGCTTGGCTGGCTGGTGAGAAGGAGATTGCCGCTGCGGCCCATCTACCAGGTCACGATTTACGGCGCCTGATTGTCTACAACATGGATACGGGAACGGTTCGTCCCATATCTTCCGAATTAAACTTGCAGAATTCACTAGTCGCATCCGTGGATGGCCATTCACTTTTTGGGTTAGTCGGCGAGACTTGGATGGAGTTCGCCCTGCCGCAAGGCACTCCGATGCCTGTGAAAGGCATTCAGCCGCAAGAGTCCATTCTGAGCGGCGCCTCCGGCGGAACGGATGTATATGTGGGAGGTCAAACCCAGTCAGGCGTGCGGTTCACTAAGCTGGACCCCGCAACAGGAATGCGGACATTCTTGAGAGAGACGCCAGACGCCGGTCTGCGAGGAGTGCTGAATGCGGATGTATCTCCCGACGGGCAGACGATTGTCTATGTGAACAATACTATCCGCTCCACCTTATACCTGGTCAGAGGGATACGTTAAGGTTAGGGGGATCTCCTAATAGTTGATCGCGGAGGTCGATCGGTCGTATCGTCCGGCACTCGGAGAATGGCGAACGGCGGATGAGCCTGCTTCGCCGTTTCCGGCGAGAAGTACCTCGTTCGGCGAGCAAACACCCAGGAAAACCGGGCCGGAACCCGTTATCAGGTATTATCGGAAGCTATCTTGATTCGGTTCTTGGTCTCGACGGCTCGCGCCTTCGCCCGCTGCTCAACATGGAACCGGCGAGCGCGGAGTATGTGCTCCCCGATGGCCCGGCAGTCCGCAAACCAGCCGGGAGGATATTCGATAGGCTTATAATCCACGCCCTGCCGGACCATTAAGAAGGGGACTGCACACCGGCGGGGGATCACCGTTGACGGCAACGTGGTCGGGTTGAGGTGGAAATCTAGCTTTACGGAGGAAACGGTTCGTCGGCCGCTTTCACTATAAGGGTGGCAGGCGACCCGAGTGGTGGATGACTTCGTAGCGAACTTGGTCGTGCTTAGGATCGGTTCGCCTCACGAGATTTCCAGCTCACGAAGAGGTGTCACATGCGCGCCATCATGGGCTACGAGTGCGCGCAGGAAATGAGTTAACATGGCAGCGAACCCAACATCCCTGGCGCTGGAGCGGCGGTCTAAAGAGCGCTTCCCGCTGGCGCTGAACGTCCGATACCGAACTCCTGCGAGGGTGGGAACTGGCCACACCGTGAATGTGAGCAGCGACGGGCTGCTCATCGCTTCCGACGAGTACATTGTCGAGGAAGGCGATCTTCTGAAGCTTTCGCTGGAATGGCCTGCCAGGTTGCATGGAACCACGCCATTGCAGCTTATCGTTGAGGGCCGCGTCGTCCGAAGCCTGCGGGCCGGGTTCGCCGTGAGAATGGAGCGATATCAGTTCCGCACGTTGGCGAGCGGACCTCAAATAGTCGCGATCCGGCAGAATAACTTCAAGACAGCCTGTATCTACAATCCGAGGCCCCCGCGCGGACCCCAGGCTGTGGAAATTGGGCCTGGTCGAATTGCTGATTGTCGAGGATAGCCCGTTTGATATTCTGAGCGGCGCCCCTGATCCTGCCGCTCGCCGGCATTCACGCGCCGAATCACTCCTTTTTGGTTGGAGGTCTTGCCGCTATCTCGCGGAGGTGGCGTTAAGGCGTATTATCGGAGCTATTTTGATTCGGTTCTGCGGTCCGGTACAGACCTGAGGACATCGCCAAATGGCTCAATTCCAGGCCGGCCGGTGAATCGGAGGCGGGCTCCGGTGGAGACCAACCCGCCGAGGAATAGCCGGCTGGAAACTCATCGACACGATGGGTGGGGCGGCAGACGTAGTCGCCCCCAAACTTGAGAAGAAGAATCCCACATCGGACGATAGATTTCCTCATGCCTGAAAAAACTCATCGTCGCTCCCGGCGATGCTCCCGCAGCTGTGGCGGCCGCTCAAACTCCTCCGGCGGTTTGTAGCCGAGCGCCGAGTGGAGCCGCACGCGGTTGTAATAGTTATTGATGAACGTCGTGATATTGTCGCGGAGATGATCCAGATCACGGTACTCGTTGGCATAAATTTCCTCCCGCTTAGGAGTTTTAATGAAGCTCTCGGGGTTCGCCGGCCGGCTCATGCTCGGAATCATGGCGTGTTTCCGCAGCACGGCGACGTAAGCGTCGGATGCGTACTGCACGCCGGGATCGGAATGATGTACTACACCAGGTGGGGGATTTCGGTCCGCGATCGCCTTCTCCAGTGCCGTCATCGGCGACCGGGCGGTCAGCGTTCGGTCCAGTTCCCCACCCAACCACGCTGCGCGAGAACGCGTCCAGGATCACCGCCAGGAATACAAACTCGCGATGTAGCCGGACGTAAGTGATGTCCGCCAGCCAGAGCTGGTTAATTCCGGTCAGCCTTCATCCGGCTGGCCAGGCTGAGATGGGCCTCCAATCGGTAATCGGAATCCGTCGTGACCACGAACGCCTTCGGCTGGATCGCCAGCAGGTTGTCTTCGCGCATCAACCGCGCCACGCGTTTGTGGTTTACCAGCATTCCACGGCGCCGGAGCTCAGTGCTCACCCGGCGGTAGCCGTAGCGACGCTTGTGTTCGGCGAAGATCTGCTGGATCGTCGACCGCACCTGCATAGCCTCTTCGACGGGTTCGCGTTCCTGAAGCGACCGGTAGACTCCTGCGCGGCTCACGCCCGCCAACTGACACATCCGCTCGATACTCAGTTTGCCTTGCATCGACATCAGCTCCCGGATTTGGTCGTAGACGCCCTCGCGCTGGAGTCGTCGTTCTTCTGGCGTCGCGCCTCGACTTTTTGCAGGGCACCGTCGAAAATCAACTGCTCGGCTCAGCTTGGAGCGGAGTCAGTTCGACTTGATAACCGAGCTTTCGTAGCTCTGCGACAAGCTTGTTACGCCGTCGCGTGGAAGCAATGGGATTGGTCAGGATGCCAAGTTCGACGTATCGGCCCCCCTCGTGTAGGAGCTTCCAAATTAGTCTGCACATCCGGTGGGCGATGGCCCAAACTGCCTTCTTGTACCCCAAACGCGGCATCAATTGAAGGAATACGGTTTGAAAATAGCTCCCTTGTTTTTCACCGCAGCATGAGCCAGTTGATCCTAATGAGATCCATGTACTGCATCCCAACCTTCGATTGTCAGAAGTGTATGCTGTAATCGCTATTTACCTCGACAACCAGGAGCGAGCCACCCGCACCCGTTATCAACGCCCTGTACGCTACTGAAATAGCGGCTGGCTCGCACCCAAGGCGTTTCGCCGCTGCGTCGGGACTGTGCACGTTACACTTCGGCGAGCGTGCCGGTGGGCGAGCCAAAACGGGAACTTATCGTGCCGATCGGCGAAGGGCGGGCCTATCGCTCGTGCCAAGCACGACACTGCGAAGGAAATCAAGGAGCTTAGACGCAGAACAGTGCGACTGCGATCGCCTTGTTAGTACCTGCGTTCTTTGGTTGAGGTCGCGCACTTGGCGAGGACTAGCGTGAAAGCTGGTGTGCTGGCCAAGACGCAGGCCTTTTCAATGGCTTGGCAATGTCGGCTCATCTGGGGCGCGCCCTCGTCGTTGCTCGGTAAACCGAACCCATGAATACGGTGTTCTTAGTCATCCCCAGAACGCCGAACGCCACCGTCGGAAGAATCACTCCTCGCGGCAGGATGACGTCGGACAGAACATTTTTCGTGTGATGGAGGGGTATGCTTCTGGATCACAAGTGCGAACTGAATCCGTAACCGAGAACAGCGCTCTACGGGACCGGCGCCGCCTTGGCTCTCGCGATCAGCTTCTGCGCATCGCCGCGCGCGAGGAAGCCCGCGGCAACCAGCTTATCGGCGGCACGTTCAAAGGCGCTGGTGTAGTCCTTGTGCGTCGGATAAAGCTGCTTGAGACGCTCCGGACTGAACGGCGACACCGCGCTGGTGCAATCGGCGGAGGGTGTAAGGACGGGACGGTACGTGGCGATGGGCGCTTGCATTTCAGGCATACGCAGTCCGCCGAGGATGTTTCCATCGGGATCGAAAACGTATTCGCCCATCACGATCTTTGGATCCGGCGCTGTGGGAGGCGCCTTCCCGGTGGCGACCCAGCGATCCAGATATGCGTACATGGATTTCTCGAACATGTAAAGCTGGATCTCGGGCTGCCGGTTGCTGCACGTGAAATGGCCGAACTCGCTACCATGCGTGAGAAATCCCGCTTTGACTAAATCGTCGTGGGCGGCGTCACTGTAGTCGTACTGTTCGGTCCATCCGTGACTCGCGCCCGCGGTCATCCATAGCATGAACCTGTCGTCGGCGGTGTCGCTATTCGGTGGCCGGCCAGTGCGAGGGTAGAACAACTGCGAATTCACCACCACCAGCGGTTCGGCGTGATGATTGATGACGCGCTGCGGATCGGTGCTCGCCAGGGGCGCGGCGCACTGATTCAGGATCGCGGACGGTTGCGGCTGGGTCCCCGAATCCTCGATGAGAAACCCGTCATACACCGGCTTTTCATCCGGCAGCTTAGCGATCTGATGAATCCATTTGTAGTAGAGATAAATGTAGCCGCCGCTCTGGGATTCACCCACCAGGTACGCGCGGCGCGCGGGCGTCTTTAGCGGATTCATCGGACTGCTGCTCTTCAGCAGCGCGCCCACTTGCGAGAATATGTCGTAGGCCAGCCCGTTTTCGTAGAGCTTGGAGAGATTCGGATTGTATCCACTTTCGCCAGGCAGGTGTCCGCAGGTTTGCTGATCGGGCGGAAGTGGATTCGCAAAAGACAGCCGGCCGTAACGTGCGGCGTCAAACTTCACCATCCCCGGTAGCACGTTTGGCTTGCTGGTGATCCCGACATAAATGTCCTTCCGTTCTACGATGCTTTCCCACAACGCGGCCCAGTTGGCAGTCCAGTCATAACCGGCGGACATGTTGATGATTTCTACCGCTACGCGCCCCGACCACTGGCGCATATTTATCGGACGTCGAACTGTGATGCGAGTGTTGTAAGGTCCGGAGCGAAGGGCTTTGACCTGATAATCGCTATTGGGCACCACCTCGTACACATTGGCGACTCCGCTAACGTAATAT
The DNA here is from genome assembly GCA_030039005.1 of Bryobacteraceae bacterium. Next base: position 2,245 of record JASHQT010000675.1, on the reverse strand, counting down.
TCCTCCTCAACGTAGCCGTACTTGGCAAGGTGGATCGGCACCCATTGCCACTCAGCTCCGTTCCAGATGTGCGAAGTGGCTGTGATCGAAATCGGTCCTTCCACCGTGGGAATCGGCACCGAACCTGGGCCGCTCGCAGAAGTGGCAGTCACGAGCAAGGTCAAGACCGCGATCTGCGGGACGATGGGAGGACCGAGTCTGCGGATTATGCTCATGATGGTTTGGTTTCGAGTATTCTACACCGGAAGGGATTGCAATACGAGGACGCGCGACTTTTGTTGCGCAACATGCAACTATCCGCGAGGTGGATAAATCAGCGGCTCCCGCCCTGCAAGCCAAAGGCGAAGAGAGCGCTTCCGGCGGGAATAACGATGTATTGTTTTCCATCAACAGAGTAGGTCATAGGCGAGGCGAAAACAGGCGATCCCATTTGAAAATGCCACAGTAATTTCCCGTTGCCGGCGTTGAGGGCCAGCAGATTGCCTTCGTTATCGCCAACGAAAACCAATCCGCCGGCGGTGGAAAGAACTCCGCTCCAGCCCGCGGAATACAGCTTGAACTCCCAGTTGATATCGCCGGTCAGCGGATTGATGGCTCGCACGGCGCCCCAGTCCTTTTCGTTCACAGGGTCTGCTTGGGTGCTGCCGTAAAAATAGCGGCCGGAGACAGGCTTCTCGTCCTTGGCGCCGAACAGCGTGCAAGAATTCTCGCGTGCGTTCACATAGAATAGCCTGGTTTCGGGGCTATAAGAAGGCGGATACCAGTTGACACCACCCGCCCATCCGGGGCAGATCTTGATTCCTTCGGGCGTAGGAACCATCCCGGGTATGCGAACCGGCCTGCCATCCGGGCCGATTTCTTTGGCCCAATTCTGTCCGGCGAAGGGCTTGGCGAACAGGAACTCGCCGGTGGTGCGATCCAGCGCGTAGAAGAAAGCATTGCGGTCTGCTTGCAGCAGCAGCTTGCGAGGCTGGCCCTTCCAAACGGCATCGATCAACACTGGAGTCTGGGTGGAATCATAGTCGAACATGTCATGCGGGGTGAATTGGAAGTGCCATTTCAACTTTCCTGTATCGGCGTCCAGAGCCACCATGGAATTGCTGTAGAGATTGTCGCCCTCGCGCTGTCCGCCATTGTTGCTGGGCGCGGGATTGCCGATGCCCCAGAAGATCAGGTTCAGGCCGGGGTCATAAGCTCCCGTCATCCAGGCCGGCGCTCCACCCACCTTCCAGGAATCGCCCGACCAGGTCTCGTGGCCCGGTTCGGCGGGACCAGGGATGGTGTAAAAGCGCCACGCGAGCTTTCCAGTGGCTGCATCGTATGCGTCGATGAAGCCGCGAATTGGAAACTCACCGCCGGAAACGCCAACGATCACCTTATCTTTGACGACCAACGGGGCAACAGTGAAACTGTAGCCTTCCTTGTAATTTGCAGACTTCACATCCCACAGGACATTGCCGGTTCTGGTATCCATCGCCATGACATGGGCGTCCAGCGTGGCCATGAATAATTTGTTGCCGAGAATCGCGAAGCCGCGATTTACGTTCCCGCAGCAGGCGCGAAGGTCGGATGGCAGCGCGCGCGCATATCGCCAGATGGCTTTGCCGGTGCGGGCGTCCAATGCGAAGGCACGGTTGTTCTGGGCCGTGCCGTACATCACGCCGTTCACTACCAGGGGCATGGTCTCGAATTTGCCGAGGTCGCCGGTTTGAAAAACCCACTGCGGCGCGAGATTCCCTACGTTCGAAGTGTTGACCTGGTCCAGCGCGCTGTACTGCCAGCCTGCTTTATTGCCCGAATAGGTGAGCCAGTCGGCTGCATCTTGGGAAGCAGCCTGTGGCCAGAGCGGCTGCATCGCGGCGAATGACGCCACTAAGAGAACGGCAATCTTTGGGCGGCTCATTTTTTGTGGGCGTTTTTCCATCGCAACTATTCCAGACTCGCCAGGTAAGCCAGCAGGTCCTTCAGCGCGGCATTGCCCAGCACCTGACTGGGATAGGCCGGCATTGGCGATTTCCGCTCATGGATCACTTCCTTCAAATCCTTCTTGAGAAACAGGTGGAGCTGGTTATCCGAACCCATCATTTGCAGAGAAAATGTGTCTTCATTCCTGGCAACACCGGTGATGCGCTGGCCTTGCAGCGTGACAACCGTCACGCTGTCATTCAAGATCGGCACATTATAGTCGGCGTTAGGCTCTCTGAGGCCGGTGGTGATGTCTTTGCTTGGATCGCGTAGCTTAGCG
>JASHQT010000674.1 GCA_030039005.1 Bryobacteraceae bacterium | reverse complement strand
ACCGCAGCGCGCGGCTCAGGGCGCAGGGCGCCGAGATCGCGGTTGCCGACTTGAATGATGTTGAGCGCGTGGCCGCCGCACTCAGCGATGTCCAGCGCGCGTACTTCTGTCCGCCGTACGATCCTTACATGATTCAGGGTGCGGCCGGTTTCGCGATCGCCGCCAAGGAAGCCCGCTTGGAACACATCGTCGGCTTGAGCCAATGGCTGGCAAGCCCCTCGCATCCCTCGCTCACCACGCGCCAGAGCTGGCTGGTGGATCATCTGTTCTCGATGCTACCCGGAGTCACGCATACCATCGTCAATCCAGGCTTCTTTGCCGACTCCTATCTGTTGACCATCGGCCCGGCCGCGCATCTCGGCATCTTTCCTTGGATGTACGGCAACACCCGCAACGCACCGCCTTCGAATGAGGACATCGCGCGAGTGGCCGCCGCGGCCCTGATCGATCCGGCGCGGCATGCCGGGAAGCGCTATCGCCCTACGGGACCGGAGCTTCTGGGCGCCGAAGACATGGCCAGAGCAATCGGACGCGCCGTCGGGCGAGCGGTCCGGGTTGTGCCGACGCCGGTGTGGCTGTTCCTGAAAACAGCTCGCATGCGCGGCCTGCCCATCGAGCTGATCAGCAACGCTCGCTACTACATTGAGGATCACCGGCGCGGCGCCTTCGAAGTGGGCGCGCCCACTACTGACGTACTCGATGTGACCGGACGCCCGCCGGAGGACTTCGAGACCATCGCCCGACGTTATGCTGCTCAGCCAGGCAACCAGCGAACTTTCGGTAACGGGCTGCGCCAGCTCGCACAATTCCTGGTGACTCCGCTCAGCCCTGGCTTCCATTTGGACGGCTACGATCGCGAATTGCGGCGTCCGTTCCCCTCCGAACCGCGGTTCGCTCCCGATTCGGAGGTCTGGCGGCGCGAACACGGCAGCGCTCGAGAGCCCGAATCGCCGGCCGCTCCCGAGCAACGATTTTTTCTGGAGAAACGCTATGCCCAATAAGGTGCTGGAGCATTATCAATCCCTCGGCCTCACGGAGCGGATCAAGTCCGCGCTCGCGGCAGTGGCGCCGGAAAGCCAGATCCTGACTGTCGCTCAGCTTGCTCCACTCGACCAATTCCATACCCGCGGCATCCTTGCTACCGCCGCATTGGCGCGCGCCGCTGGGCTATCGCCGTCCAGCCGCGTGCTGGATCTCGGCTGCGCAATCGGCGGCCCCGCGCGCTATCTCGCCGCCACCTTCGGCTGCAAGGTGACGGGCGTGGATCTGAGTCCGGAATTCATTGATGCCGCCAATTATCTGACGGCGCGTTGTGGGCTGTCCGATCGCGTGGTGTTCCAGGCCGGCGATGCTCTGCATCTGCCCTTCGACGATGCTTCCTTTGATGTCGTGTTCCTGCAGCATGTCGCGATGAACATCGAGGATCGCGCGGCGCTCTACACGGAGGTGCGCCGGGTTCTCGCGCCAGGCGGCCGCTTGGCCACTTTCGACGTGGTGCTTCGCGATGGCGGTGTCGTGTATCCCGTCCCTTGGGCGCGCGACCCCGCGGCGAGTTTCCTCCTGACCGAGGGCGACACGCGCACGGCCCTGGAACAGGCCGGATACCAGGCGGTGCTCTGGTGCGATGACACCCCAGCCGCGCGCGAATGGTTCCAGGCTGTCATGAGCGGCGCGCCGCAGAGCGGACTCAGCCTAGCGTTGGTGATGGGTCCGGAGTTTGCGGCCATGGCCGGCAATCTCGCCCGCAACCTCCGCGAGAATCGTGTGGGTGTGCTCTCCGCGGTATTGACTTGCGAGTGAATTCCAGCGCTTGACGGGCCCGGCGGCCGGAAATCCTGCACCAACGGAAAGGGCATTGGCATGGAAATTCCGGGAGGAAATGTAATGAAAGCTGCCGTCGTCCCCGCCGCGAGCAGCCCCTGGCAGATCAAAGAGATTCCGCAACCTGAACCCGGACCCAATCAAGTGCTAGTGAAGATGCATGCCAGCGGGATCTGCTACACCGACGTGCACCTAACCCTGGGACACTTTCCAGGACCGTTTCCCCGAGTCTTAGGCCATGAGCCGGTGGGTGAGATCGTCGCCGTGGCTCCCGACGTCACGACGCGGAAGGTGGGCGACCGCGTGGGCACCGCGTGGATTCAATCCACATGCGGCCGCCTGCGAATGGTGCCAGCGCGGCCGCAGAATGTTCTGTCCCTATCTGAAAGGCACCGGAATCGATGCCCAGGGCGGGAACGCGGAGTTCATGCCGATGAATGCCGGCGCAACGTATCTAATTCCCGGCAACGTTTCATACGAGCAAGCAGCCCCCATTTTCTGCGCCGGTTACACGGTCTATGGCGGGCTGCGGTGGGCGGAACCCAAACCGCATGAGCGCGTGGCAGTGCTTGGGGTCGGCGGGCTGGGGCACTTGGCGATCCAATATGCCAAGGCTGCGGGCTTCGAAACCATCGCGGTTTCGCATTCTCCGGATAAAGACAAGATGACCCGCGATCTGGGCGCGGATGAGATTATCCGTGACGGCAAGAGCCTGGCTGCGGCTGGTGGCGCGGATGTTATCTTGAGTACCTCCAACTCCACCAGGTCGATGATAGACACGATTCAGGGCTTGCGGCCTGACGGGCGGCTGGTCGCGATGGGCCTCGATCCGGAGCCGCTTTCCATCTCCCTCGCCGATTTCGTCACCAAGCGCATTCGGATCATCGGCAGTCAGCAAAACGGACCCGAGTATTTGTACGAAGCGCTGGATTTCGTAGCACGCGGAAAAGTGAAGTCGATCGTCGAGACATATCCCTTGGCCCAGGCAGCGCAGGCGTACGACCGGGTTGCCGAGGGCAAGGCCCGCTTCCGCGCGGTCCTCACGATGTAATCGCCGATCTAGGCGCTTCGAGTATCGATCCGGTGATGCCCGGCGCTCGACTAAAATAAAGAACATCATGCGGCGCGCGCTCAGCGGAACGCTTGCCGTGGCCCTCGCGATTGGGACGGCTTCGGGTCAGCAAGTCTCAACTGCTCCCCGCGTGGCTTTCGATACGCAGCAGGACGAGGCTCCTCGGGACCGCCTGCGCGTCGATTCCACCCTGGTGTTGGTTCCCGTGGAGGTGAGCGACGGCATCGGCCGGCCGGTCAGCGGGTTGGAAAAACAGAATTTCCGCGTCTTCGACGATGATGCCGAGCAGAAGATCGTCACCTTCGCCATGGAGGACGATCCCATCTCGGTTTGCCTGGTTTTCGACATCAGCGGAAGCATGGCCGGAGACTTGCCGGGAATGCGCCATGCCGCGGCGCATTTTTTCAAGACCTCCAATCCCGGCGATGAATTCTGCCTGGTGGAACTGGCGAGCACGGCGCAGGTCGCTGTCCCACTGACGCAGGATGCGGCCAAGGTCGATTACCAACTGATGTTCAGCAAAGGCGGAGGGTCTACCGCACTCCTCGATGGCGTTTATCTGGGCCTGAATGAAATCAGGAAATCCAGGAATTTAAGACGGGCGCTGGTGATTATCTCCGACGGCGGGGACAATCACAGCCGCTATACGCCGCAAGAAGTAAGGTCCGCGGTTCAGGAAAGCGATGTTCTGATCTATGCGATCGGCACTTTCGGGAACGGGATGGGCTCCAACTACAGCGATCAATATGTTCTGAGGATGCTGACGGACCAGACCGGAGGCCGAATGTTTCGGGCGGTAGGCATGTCGCTGGGGGATTTCGCGGACAAAATCGTGATCGATCTGCGGAACCGCTACTTGCTCGGGTACACGCCCAGCAACGCCGCGCGCGATGGGCGCCATCATCGCATTACGGTAAAACTGACGGCGCCGCGCGGATTGCCCAA
>JASHQT010000099.1 GCA_030039005.1 Bryobacteraceae bacterium | reverse complement strand
GAAGCCGACCTCGGCATCGATTCCATCAAGCGCGTCGAGATTTTAAGCTCCTATCAGCAGCTCTGCACCGCCGAAGAACAAACCAAATTGCAGGCCGTGATGGACAAGCTGATTGCCGCGCCCAGCCTGCGCGAAATCGCGAGCGTGATCATCGCGGCGTTGGGCGCCGGCGCTTCTCCGGCGGCACCTCCCGTCGCGGTATCCGTTTCATCGATGCCCGCTCCGTCAACGCCTGCGCCCACACCGGTACCGGTTGCCGCGGCGCCGGCGCGCGACGTGCTTGCCGAAGTGGTGCGCATCGCGAGCGAGCGCACCGGATACCCGGCCGAAATCCTGGATGTGAACGCGAGCATCGAAGCCGACCTCGGCATCGATTCCATCAAGCGCGTCGAGATTTTAAGTTCCTATCAGCAGCTCTGCACCGCCGAAGAACAGACCAAATTACAGGCCGTGATGGAAAAGCTGATTGCCGCGCCCAGCCTGCGCGAAATCGCGAGCGTCATCGCCGCGGCACTGAGAGCTGCCGAAGCGGCCGTGCCGGCTACTCCCGCGCAGCCCCACGCCGAAATTCCTCGCTTCACGTTCGCGGCCGCAGATTGCCCGCGTCGAGGCATGCCAAAGCATTATCCCGGACGTGTATCGTTGATCACCGACGACGAAACCGGCATCGCCGCCGGCGTCGCGGAAACCTGGACGCGCGCCGGAGAAAAGGTAGTGCTGGTGCGGCACAGCAGGAACGGACCTTTGACCACGGACCAGGTCGTGACCGGCGACCTGACGAATGCCGTCATCGTGAAAGAACTGGTGCAGTTCGTCCGCGCCCGCCACGGCGCGATCGGTGCGCTGGTTCATCTGCTGCCGCTACGCATCGAAGCCGGCGATCCCCGCAGCAATCTCAAGGAATGGCGCGACCATCTCCAGCAGGACATCAAGTCGTTCTACGGGCTCTTGCAGACCTCTGAAAAGGACATCCGCCAGACTGGACCAGCCGGTGGAGCATTGATCGCCGTCGCCACCGGACGCGCTGGCGTATTCGGCTTACAGCCCGAAGTCGCCACACCACCCACACATCAGGGCGTCGCCGATTTCACCAAGACCGTCGCTCTCGAGTTCCCAGAAGCGCGCTGTAAGGTCGTCGATCTGGATTTGTCCGATCCGGTCGGCGTGTTGAAAGAGAAGCTGCTCGATGAACTCGGTTCCACCGACGACACGCTGCAAGTGGGACTCCCCGGCGATCGCCGTCTAACCGCGTTGATGCGCTGCGCCGATTTGAACGGTGAGCCGCGCCTTGCCATCGGCTCCGACTGGGTGTTCATGATTACCGGCGGCGCGCGCGGAATCACGGCCGAAATCGCGCGTCTGCTCGCCGAACGCTACCATCCCACGCTGGTCATCGCAGGCGCGACCGCACTGCCCGAAGCTCCCGAGCCAGCCGAAACCGCGAGCATCGCCGACAAGGACCGCCTGAAAGCAGTGGTCCTCCAGCAGCTGCGAGCCTCCGGCGCAAGCGTTCGCCCCGCCGACGTCGAAGTTTCCGTCCAGCGTTTGCTGAAGGAGCGCGAAATTCGCAGCACGTTGGACGCGCTGAAGCGCACCGGCGCGCGCGTCGAATACCACGGCGTCGACGTTCGCGAGGAAGCAGCCTTTGGCGCGGTGATCGATCAAGTGTATGCCCGCCACGGCCGATTGGACGTGGTGATCCATGGCGCGGGGATTATCGAGGACAAGCTCATTCGCGACAAGACGCCTGAATCGTTCGACCGCGTGGTGCACACCAAGGCCGACAGTGCTTACGTCCTGGAAAGAAAACTGCGGCCGGAGGGCTTGCGCTGTCTGCTGCTGATGTCTTCCATTACCGCCGCTTTCGGCAACCGCGGCCAGGCCGATTACGGCGCCGCGAACGGAATCATGAACGGCATGGCGATGCGCCTGGCGGGCGCCTGGCCCAGCCGCGTGGTATCCGTCAACTGGGGTCCCTGGGATCAGGCCAACATGGTGCCCGAGCACATCCGCAAGCAGTTCATGGCGCTGGGCATCGAAATCATCCCGCTGCGCGAAGGCAGCGAGGCCGCGCTGCGGGAAATCGAAACCGGCTCCTCGCGTGAGCCCGTGATCATCTTGGGTGGCGGTCCCTGGGGTAAGAACGCGCTCCCCGCCGGCCAAACTTATCTTCACGCGTTGGGAGATGCCAGGTGAGTGTTGCCGTCCAAGGCGATGTCGCGATCATCGGAATGTCGTGCCTGTACCCGGGCGCGGGCAGCTTGCAGCAGTTCTGGGAGAACATCGTCAACAAGGTGGACGCCATCTCCGACGCGCCCGAGGATTGGCACCCCGAGCTGTTCTACGATCCGGATTCCGGCGCCGATGACCGCTCCTACACCAAGCGCGGCGGCTTCCTGAAGGAGCTGGCGGAGTTCGACCCACTCGAATTCGGCGTTATGCCGGGTTCAGTGGAGGGTTCGGCTGCCGATTCTTTCTTGTCGATCCGCACGGCCTCGGAAGCTCTGGCCGACGCAGGCTACGCGGACCCGCGCCGCATGGATCGCTTCCGCGAACGCACGGGCGTGATTCTCGGCTTCGGCGGATACATCAGCCGCGGCCACTCCACGGTGATCCAGCGCTGGGTATCCATCGACGCCACCATTCAGATCCTCAAACAGCTTCACCCCGAACACACGCCCGAAGAACTGGCGCTCATCCGCCAGAACTTGCGCGCCAGTATGCCGCATCTGACCACGGATAATCTGCCGGGCGCGGTGCCCAACATCGTGAGCGGCCGCATCGCTAACCGGCTGAACCTGATGGGGCCCACCTTCAACGTCGACGGCGCCTGCGCCTCTGCTTTCCTGGCGCTGGACATCGCGTGCCGCGAGTTGCTCACCGGGCGCTGCGACATGGCGCTGGCCGGAGGCGTGCACGCCGCCAACTCCTCGCCCATTCTGATCATTTTTTCTCAGATGAAGGGACTCTCGCGGAAGGGACAGATTCGTCCCTTCGATAGCGAAGCCGACGGAACGCTGCTTAGCGAGGGGGCGGGTTTCCTGGTGCTCAAGCGCCGCGAAGACGCCGAACGGGATCAGGACCGCGTTTATGCCGTCATTAAAGGCATGGGCGTATCGAGCGACGGCCGCGCGTTGGGCTTGCTCGCGCCACGGCCTGAAGGTGAAGAGCTGGCCATCCGGCGCGCCTACGAAATGGCCGGCATAGACCCTGTCACCATCGAGCTCATCGAAGGCCACGGTACCGCTACGCTCGTCGGCGACGCGACCGAACTGGAAGTTTTGAACCGCGTCTTCGGCAAGCGTGCCGGCGAGCTGCCGCGCTGCGCTTTGGGCTCGGTGAAATCCATGATCGGCCATTCCATCCCGGCTTCCGGAATGGCGAGCATCATCAAGACCGCGTTGTCGCTGTATCACAAGGTCCTCCCACCCACGCTGCATTGCGAGAAACCACACCCCAAGCTCGAAGCCGACACTAGCAACTTGTACATCAATACGGAGACGCGCCCCTGGATTCACGCGCATCGCGACCGTCCGCGCCGCGCCGGCGCCAACGCCTTCGGGTTCGGCGGCGTGAACTCGCACGCCGTGCTGGAAGAGTACCTTCCTGAGCCTCCCGCCACGCTGCTGCACCAACGCTGGGATAGCGAACTGTTCGCGCTGACGGCTTCCGATGCCGCCGGGCTCGCCGCCGAAGCACAGGCGCTCGGCCGCATGATCGCGGATTTTCCGGGCGAGCTTTCGCTCAAGGACCTGGCCTGGTCGGTCAACACCAAACCCTTCGGCCCCGAGCGGCTAGGCATCGTCGCTACCTCGCGCCAGGACTTGCTCGAGAAGCTGGAAAAAGCGTCCAAACGGTTAGCCGATCCCAAGTCGGCCAAAATCCGCCAAGCCGACGGCATCTATTATTTCCGCCAGCAGCTCGCCGCCGAAGGCAAGCTGGCTTTTGTCTTCCCCGGCGAGGGCGCGCAATACACCAACATGCTGGTGGACCTCTCCCTGCACTTCCCCGAGGTCCGGGAGGTGTTCGATTTCGCGGATCGCGCCTACCTGGACCATCCGCGCGGTTATTTGCCGAGCGAGCTGTTGGTGCCGCCGCCCCTGTTCTCTTCCTCCGAGCGTCTGTGGTCCATGGACCTGGGAACCGAAGCCGTGCTGTCAGCCAACGGCGCCATGTTCCGGCTGCTCGGCAACCTGGGCGTCCAGCCCGACATGATGGTGGGCCATAGCACGGGCGAACATACGGCTCTGGCCTCCGCCGAGGCCGTTCAGCTAGAGGACGAGCACGAGCTGACCGCGAGCATTCGCGCGGTGAACCGGATCTTCGAAGAGATGAAGTCGGAGAACCGGATCCCCGAATGCATGCTTCTAGCGGTCGGCGGCGCCGATCACCAGCATCTCGAAAAAATGGTGGCCGCAAGCGAAGGCCGCTTGTATCTCGCCATCGACAATTGCCCGAATCAAGTAGTGCTCTGCGGCGAGCCGGCGGCCATCGACGAAGTGCAGCGCGATCTCGCTTCCACTCCCGCCATCTGCCAGAAACTGCCTTTCGCGCGCGGCTACCATTCTCCCTGGTTCCGTGTGTTCAGCGAACGGCTGCAGGATTATTTCCGCGCCATGCGCATCGGCAAGCCCCGGTTGCCACTCTACTCCTGCGTCACCGCGGAACGTTTACCCGACGATCCTGACGAAATCCGCCAAATCGCCGCCAGCGGCTGGTCCAGAACCGTCCGCTTCCGGGAAGCTATCGAAAAGATGTACCAAGATGGCGCGCGCATCTTCCTGGAGGTCGGCCCGCGCGGCAATCTGAAGAGCTTCATCGAGGATGTGTTGCGCGGCAAGAACTATCTGGCCGTGGCTTCGAACGTCCAGCACCGCTCCGGGATTTTGCAACTGAACCATGCACTGGCCATACTATTCGCGCACGGAGTTCCGCTGCGGCTGGAGCATCTGTATAGCCGTCGCGATCCGCGCCCTGTCGATCCGAATGCCGTCCGCAAGCCCAAGACGCGCCTGAAACTCTGCATCGAACCACTTACGCTGCCGGCTGATTTCAAGCTCCCGCGCCGGGAACAACCCGCGCCAGCCGCGGCGCCCGCTGCTGCTCCCGCTGTCGAGGCGAAGGGGCGCAGTGCGAATGGACATGCTCCGCTCGCAGCCCCGATCACCCCCGTACCGGCCCTCGCTTTCGCGCCGCCGTCCCCCGCCAGCATATCTCCGGCGGTTTCGCCGCGCGGTTCGGTGATGGAGCGGCACTTCACCACCATGCAGCAGTTTCTCGCGATGCAGCAACAGGTAATGGCTGCGGCGCTAACTGGACGCACCCCACAACCGTCCGCCGTAGCGCCCCATGCACCAGCTCCCGCAGCGATCCCGGCGAAAGCCGCCGCGCCAGCACCGTCGCATCAGCAACTACCATTCATCACCCAAGTTCTCGAATTAGTTCCCGGCGTGCGCGCCCGCAGCATCTACCGCACAGCGCTCGAACCCCTCTACGAACATCACGCCCTCGGCCGGGATCTTTCGGTCGAAGACCCCGAATTAATCGGACACGCGGTCATTCCACTCACCGTCAGCATGGAAATCCTCTCCGAAGCCGCGGCTTTGCTGGAGCCCGGTAAGGTCGTCGTAGAGATGCGCGACATGCGCTCGCAGCGCTGGGTCGCGTTGGATCCTCCCTTCCCCGTGCTGGAGATGACGGCCACTCAGATCGAGCCTGGCGTAGTGCGTGTTGAAATGCGCGAGGCTGTGGAAGGCAAGGCCATCCGTCCTCTGTGGATGGAATCCACGGTGGTGTTCGCCGAGCGCTATCCCGCCGCTCCCGCTCCGCTTCCCTTCGAACTCCAGGAGCCCAAGATATCCAAGTGGAAGGAAGGCACTCTGTACCCCTGGGGCTTGTTCCATGGCCCCCGCCTGCGCGCTGTGATCCGGCTCGATCGCACCGGGACCAACGGCTGCACCGCCACCATGGAAATTCTGCGCCACGATCTGCTGCTGCTGGGAAAACCCGACCTGCGGTTCGTGATCGATCCGGTAACTCTCGATGCCGCCGGGCAGATCAGCGGATTCTGGTCTCTGGAGCAGGTGGATCCGACGTGTGACCTGTTCCCTTATCGCTTTCGCCGCCTCCAGTGCTTCTCCGCCATGCCTCCCGTCGGCACGCGCATCGAGAGCCGCGTGATTATCCACGAAATCACCGAGCGCGATCTGCGCTGCGACCTTGAAGTTCTCGATCTGTCCGGCCAGGTACTGTATCGTGTGGAAGACTGGACGGACCGCCGTTTCTTCCAGCCCCCCGATGTGAGGAATTTCCGCGCTGAACCGCGCGACGTCGTGCTCTCCACCGACACGCCCGAATTGGCCAATGGCCGCCCGGATACCACATGCGTGTGCCTGGATCGCTTCCCCGCCGGGTTTTTGCAGACCAGCTTCGGCGTTTGGGGGAAAATGGTCGCCGGCCTCATGCTGAGCCGTTCGGAGAAGAAGCATTGGGAGGAGATGAATCCCGCCGATCCTGCCCGTGCCGAATGGCTGCTCGTCCGTTGCGTAGCTAAAGATGCGGTGCGGCGCCTGATGACGCAAAGCCGCGGCATCAGCCTGTTTCCCGCCGACATCTTGATTGACGTCAATGCGCGAGGCGAGCTGATCGTGGGCGGAGGTTGGGTCACGCGCCTGGGTATCCAGCCCATCGTCTCGGCCGCCTACGATGGCGAAAGAGCCATCGCGATGGCATCGCTTCACCCCGGCGATCGCGTAGGAGTTTCCATGGCGCGCTGGGGTGGAACCAAGCGGGATGTCGCGGAAGACGACCTGTCCACCCAGTGCGCTAAACGTGCGCTCGCGGATGCGCTCAAGTACGTGCCCGAACGCTTGAGCATCGCGGGTTTCGATCTGGCAAGCGGGGCCGTTCGCGTCGCCGCTCCCGGCGCGGCAGTAGAATTTGTGGTCCCCACCAGCCGGCGGGGCGATTACATCTATGCCGCCTACTCAGGTCCCGCGACTGCCCACCGAGCGAATCTCGAACTCAGCCCCCAACGAAAGGGCGAATCTTAACTCATGCCAATCCGAACTCTTCTCCTCGGGCTGGACGGCGCTACCTTCACTATTCTCGATCGCATGGTCGAGAGCGGTGTGATGCCGCAGCTTGGTGCGCTTTGGGCCCGCGGCGCTCGCGCTCCCTTGCGAACCATCGTGCCTCCGCTGACGCCGCCCGCCTGGACTTCCCTGATGACCGGCCGCACGCCCGGCAACCACGGTGTCTTCGATTTCTTCCGCATGGAGTCCGCCGAAGACCGGCACCTCCGCTTTTTCACTTCGCACGACGTGAAAACGCCCACCATCTTTGACCTCGCCTCGCAGGCCGAATTGCGCGTCACCGCACTCAATTTTCCTTCCATGTTTCCGCCACCGCGCTTGAATGGCTATGTGGTCCCCGGTTGGGTGCCGTGGCGCCAGCTACGGCTGGCGTGTTGGCCGGAATCCTTGATGGACACTCTCAAAACCGTACCGGGCTTTAATCCGCGCGAACTCGCCATGGACATCAAACTCGAAGAGAAGACCACGGAGGGCTGCGCCGATCCCGAACAGTTCGGCCCCTGGATCGAGCTACACACGCGCCGCGAACGCAACTGGTTCGAGATCTTTCGCCATCTCACTGAACAAAATCCGAGCGACCTCACGGCCGTCCTGTTGGACGGCGTCGACAAGCTCCAGCATCTTTGCTGGCGTTTCCTGCGCCCCGAAGACGCCCGCCCGCTCGAACAGGAGTGGGAACACCAGACCCGCGCGCTGTGCATCGAATATTTCCGCAGCCTCGACGACCTGATCGGCCGCATGTGCGCCATTGCCGGCCCCGAAGCCACCGTGATCATGGCGTCAGACCACGGTTTCTGCTCCACGCGCCGCGTGTTCCATCTCAATTCGTGGCTGGAGAAGCAGGGCTATTTAAGATGGTCCGCCGAAGCAGCCCAGTGGGATACGGGCGGCGCTCTCCTGGGAGTCAGCCAGGTAGCCCGCCACACTTGGATGATCGATTGGCAGCGTACCACCGCCTTCGCCGCCACACCTACCAGCAATGGAATCTTCATTCATGGCGCTAAGAACGGTCACGGCGGCGTGCCCGCGGACGATTACGAATCCTTACGCGAGCGCCTGATCGGCGATTTGCTGAATTTCACCGATCCCGACACCAGGCAACCCGTAGTCGAACGCGTGGTGACCCGCGAAGAGGCTTTCTCGGGTCCCTTGGGCGATGTCGCGCCGGACCTGACGTTAGGTCTCACGGGCCACGCGAGCGTCTCGATTCTGCCTTCCAACGAAGTTCTGTCCTGGCGCGACGAGATCGCGGGCCAACACCATCCGGTAGGAATTTTTTCAGCCGCCGGCCCCGGCATTCCCGCGGGCCAAAACGCCAGCGAGCTCTCCATCCTCGATGTCGCGCCGCTGGTTCTGCACAGCCTTGGTCTTGCGGTCCCCGAAGAAATGCAAGGACGCGTTCCCGAGGAAATATACGATCCCGCCGCGCGGCAATTGGTGCGCCGCGGCGCCGTTGCGGCTTCCGCTTCGGCCGATACCACCCCCGCCGCGTTGAGCAGCGAAGACGAGCAGGCCATCCTGGAACGCCTGCGTGACTTGGGGTATATCGAGTAACCGGGATCTATGAACCGGCGCTCGCCAGATCCAATGGCTTTACCCCGCACCCAGGAGGTCCGCTGATGCAGCCGCAAATCGCCTCCCTGGCCGCACCCGCACCAGTGAGATCAGCCGGATTGTCTCGTATCATCTTGTACGGGATCGGCGAAATTCCCATCACCGGCAGCATGGTACTGTTCGGACTCTTCCTGCTCTTCTTTTACAACTCTGTATTGGGCCTGCCCGCCCCGCTCCTGGGCTTGGTCTCGGCCTTGGGATTGACGCTCGACGCCGTCATCGATCCGTTAATCGGATACCGCTCCGATCACAGCCGTCACCGGCTGGGCCGCCGGCGCTCTTACATGCTCCTCGGCGCTTGCACCATGGGACCGTGTTTCGCGGCGCTGTTCTTCCCGCCGCACGCTCTGAGCACCGGCCATGGACTGCTGCGCTGGTTTGCATGCATTTTGATCCTTTTTCGTATCACCACCGCAATTTATCGCATTCCATATTTGAGTCTGGGCGCCGAGCTGACGCAGGACTACGACCAGCGCACGGTCGTGAACGCCGTGCGTTCCATCTGCGGTTTGATTGGCGCTCTGGCCGCCGCCGCGCTCTCGTTTCTGCTCTTCTTCCGCCATAGCGCCTCCGGCATCGATCCCAAGCTCGATTATCAGAATTACGCCCGCATGGGCCTGGTGTTCGGCGCGCTGCTCACCGTCACCGGATTGGTCGCTTTCTTCGGCACCTCCGGGCACCAGGATCCCGGAGGCCACCAAGGCACCCTGCATATGCTCGGTTTTTACCGCGGCTTTCACCTGGCCCTCGCCAATCGCGCCTTCCGCTCCATCTGGCTCTCCTACACCGTGTTCTTTACCGCGGTGATCATCAACGCCGGACTGGCGGTTCATTTCTTCACCTGGTGCGCCCAGGTTCATCAAGCGGGCATTCTCAGCCTGGTGCAAGTGGCATTTGGGGTCGGGGCATGCGTTGGAATCGCATTATGGCTTGCGTTGGCACGCCACTATGAGAAACGAACCTGTTACGCCACCGGAATGCTGGGCACCGCCGTGATGCTCATCGCCGCCACCTACCTCATCGGACCCGGTAAGCCGCTCGGCATCGGCAAGGCTTGGCCGCTCATCGGTGGTTATGCCCTGGCGGGTGTTTTCGCCAGTGCCTTATGGGTGCTACCCGCGTCCATGCTCGCTGATGTCGCAGATCAGGATGAGCTGGTCACCGGTTCGCGCCGCGAAGGCGTCTTTTTCGGCATGCTGAATTTCGGCGAAAAAGTAGCCTCCGGCTTTGCCGTGCTCATCGGCGGATTCGTCCTCCAATATTACGTGCACCTGGCGGCCGGTTCGGCCGTTCAGTCCGCTCTCACCGCCAACCGTCTGGCGATCTTATATGGTGTGCTTCCCGGTGCGATGCTGATCGGATCCATCGCGCTCATTTCGCCCTATGCCCTGAACCGCGGAGCCACCGCGGGCATCCAACGCAAGCTGGCAGCGCAGGCCGCGGCGGATCAGGAATCATGACGCACGCATCACGCTGAACTCTCCCCAATCATGCGCGCTAACCCAAGCCCGGAGATAAACAGATGACGGAGTTGATCGTCGACCTTATCACGCTTGTTTTAGTGATCACGCCGATGGTGATCTCTTCAGCCATGGTGGTTGCCTTGACGTTTCTGGCGGGAGCCCGGTATTGGCAGTGGTATCACTGGCTGATCCTCGCGCCGGTGCTTTACTTCGCCTGGCTGTTGATTGCGCTGTGGCTGTGGGGCTTCACTTGCGCGCGACTTGGCCGCCGCCATCCCAAGCCTAGCCACGCCGTGTTTGAGCCCGGAAAAAGCAGCCCGGACGCCGATCCCGGGTTGATCACGGCCCTCTTCTGTTATTCTCTTTTCGCGGTCTTGAAGGCCCTGCCGATCGCGGGCGCGCTCGGCCATTCCGCCACTTTCGGGAATCTGTACCTGAGAGCCTATGCGCCATCGGCGCGCGTCGGCAAGCGGGCTCGTTTGTGGGGTTATCTTTACGACCCCGACCTTACCACTATCGGTGAAGGAGCGCTGGTCGGCGGCCGGGCGTCGATTGTCGCGCACGCGCAGTCGCCTCGCCTGGACGGAGCCATGGCTTTTATTACCGCCCCGATAACCATCGGCGATCGCGCCACCATTGGAGGCGAATCGCGCATCCCGCTCGGCTGTGTGATCGGCCATGACGCAGTGATCGAGCCCGGCTCCATTTTGGAACCTTTCACCATCGTTCCGGCCAACGAATTTTGGGGCGGACATCCGGCCCGTTTTCTGCGCCATCGGGACGGCGCCGCTCCCGTGGAAACACCCGCTGCAACAGCGGCCGCCGACACCACTCCAGTCGGCCCCAACATTCGCCGTCTCGTCATCGAAGCGCTGAACATTCCCGAAGGCGAACAGTCCGGCGATTTTTCGCAGGCCAACTGCGCGAACTGGGATTCCCTCGGTCAAATCGCTATCGCCGCCGCCATCTACTCCCGCTACGGCGCTCCCGTGGACGCAGCCGACGTGCTACGAATCCGCAGCCTCGCCGATGTCGCGCAATTAGCCGAGGGAAGGAAGCTCGCCGGTCAAGGCGCCATCGTACCGACACAGCACGAAGTTCCGGAAGCCGTCACATTGCCAAACGATTTGGACATGCTGCCGTTGCTCGATCCGGCTGAAGCCACGCGCGCGCTGGCCGCGCGTTTCGAGCAGACCTCCGGCGGCAAACCCATTCGCGTCGTCATGGCCGCCAGTTTCACGCTGCATGCCATCGCCGCCCCGCTCAAGCTCTGGGGCCGCGCATTCGGTTTCCAGATCGAGCCGGTCTTCGCCGAATACAACCAGATCCTCCAGGCTTTGCTCGATCGCGAGGGGCCCTTCTACGCTAACCCCGACGGGATCAACCTAGTGCTGACGCGTCCGGAAGATCTGGCCGCTCACGCTTCCGGCGGTTTGCTGGACAGTTTGCTCGCAGCGCTGGAAAATTTCGCCGCGCAGCCGTCCGGTCAATTAATGGTCGGCACGCTACCACCCCTGGTTTCCGCCTTCAGCGCCGCCGATTCCGTGGGTTCGATCCGGGCACGCTGGCAAGAAGTGGCGGAAGGGCTCCCGGGCGTCGAGCTGCTCGATTTTTCCGGCGTCGTGGAGCGCCTCGGCGTCGCAAACTCGCGGTCCAATCAAAGCGAAATCCTGACGCGCGGTCCGTATTCTCCACAGGTGTACCGCGACCTCGCCATCGAGCTGGTTAGGCGGATCCGCTCGTCTCGCCGCAGCCCGTCGAAAGTCTTGGCGCTCGATTGCGACAACACGCTGTGGGGCGGGGTAGTCGGCGAAGTGGGTTTGGAAGGCATCGAACTCGGCTCCGACGGCGCCGGCCGCGGCTTTCAGATGTTCCAGCGCCACATCCAGCGTCTGAAAGAACGCGGATTATTACTTGTCATAGTCAGCAAGAATGAGGAGCGCGACGTGCGCGACGTTTTCGAGCGCCATCCGGAAATGATCCTGAGGCCCTCCGATATCGCCGCCTGGCGCGTCAACTGGATGCCGAAGTCCGAGAATTTGCGTTCGTTGGCCGCGGAATTGAACGTCGGCATCGATTCGTTCGTTTTCCTGGATGACGACCCGTTCGTGCGCAACGAAGTCCAATCTTCGCTTCCCCAAGTGCACGTTGTCCCGCTCCCGCCCGATCCCGCCGAGTACTGTGAAACGCTCTCGCGGCTTTGGCTGTTCGACGCCGCCAAGGTCACCGACGAGGACGCCTCTCGCACGCGCATGATCCAGGAGGAAGGCGTCCGCCAACGTGAACTGAACGAGGCTCCCAGCCTGGAAGGCTTTCTGGCAAGTCTGCAGCTTCGCGTGGACATCAATCACGCGGGCAACGAGGAATGGCCGCGCGTCGCCCAGCTCACCCAGCGTACCAATCAGTTTAACCTTTCGCTCAAACGGCGCACCGTCGGCGAGATGCGGGCGCTCGGCTCGGATGCGGCTGTCCTCACTCTGCGGGCCAGTGACCGTTTCGGCGAATACGGCCTCGTGGGGGTCTGCGCGATCCGGCCCCAAGCAGGCTATTCCGAGATCGACACCCTCCTGATGAGCTGCCGGGTTCTCGGCCGCGGCGTAGAAGACGCCTTCCTCTATGCCATGGGCGAAACCGGCCGTCTGCAGGGCGCCACAAAGCTCGTCGCCCCCTTCGTCAAAGGTCCGCGCAACGCACAGGTGAAGGACTTTCTGTTGCGGAGCGGGTTCACTGAGACCTCGCCTCATCAGTGGGAGATCTCCATCTCGGAGATTCGCCCTCTTCCTCCGCACGTCGAACTACACGCGCCCGAAATTGCGGCTCAAGCAGCGCAAACAAGTACTATTTAGGCAAGTACTTACGGGATTTTTGTAAACATAGTTATAGTACGGTTCAGGGTTGTCACGCTCCAGCTTCCTCGGTAACATTTTGCTAGCTCTTGATTTAAAACACGAGGACCAAATAATGCTTAAAGAGGACAGCTCCCCCCGTTCCCTAACCTCGCGGGCGGCGGCGTTACGCGCCAGTGCGCTTGCGATTTTCGTCTGCTTCGCGTGCCTTCAGACAGCCGCCGCAGCCACGCTCTCCATCGTGCCTACCTCGCCGGAAGTCAACGTCGGCTCCACAACTTCGGTGGATCTCGATATCAGCGGGCTGGGAAGCGGTACGGCGCTCGGCACCTATGACATTACTGTCGATTTCCCCAGTAATTTTACGTTCGACAACGTCACCTTCGGCGATCCCACATTAGGCGACCAGTTGGCGATTGGCGGATCGAGCTATAGCGTCACCGAAGCGAGCGCCGGGACGGATGCCGAGACGCTGATCGAAGTCTCCTTCGACACTTCCGCCACTCTCACCAGCGATCAGGCTTCGGCTTTCACCTTGGCCGTCCTCGACTTCACGGCGAACAGCCCCGGTGGCGGAAGTCTCACGCTCACCGACATCACGCTCGGAAATCAGAACGGATACGCGATCAGCTCGCAGGTATCGAACGCGAGTTTCGGCGCAGTGAGTTCCGTGCCGGAACCCTCCACCGTTCTTCCGTTGTGCGGCCTAGCGGCTCTCGGCATCCTGGTGCGGAAGCGCCTGGCAGCCTGGGCCACAAGGTAATCTCCCGCTAGCCCCCTTAGGTCCTCTTTAGTTCTCGTTCCCCGGCGGGTCCACTGGCCTGCCGGTCCCTGCAAGGTACTCCGGTACTAACCTCGCTCCGCATTCTCCCCTCCGGGTACAAGAGAAAAATCTTATGTTGGTCGCACTGCCTGGCATCCGATCACTTTACCGGAGCGCGGGTTGTCTGAAGATATCCAGCCACTCGCGGGCTTGCGATGTTCGCCCGGCACCGAGTTTTCGTAACATCTATTACTGCCGCCCTTGTTTGTGCGTCAGTCGGAGCGCAAACCCTCGCGCGTCGCGTTGCTCAGCCGCTCGATACCACCCAAAGGACAATTCTCGCCGGGAACCGGAATCCGAGAGCTCGCGCGGAAGACGATCAGGGGCCACTCGATCCCTTGGCCAAAATCAGCGGAGTAACGCTGGTTTTTCAACCTTCCTCCACGCAATCCCGGGCTTTGGACGAACTCCTCAGCGAGCAGCGGAATGCATCATCGCCGAATTATCGCCATTGGCTCACACCGGAGCAATACGCCGATCGTTTTGGCCTTCAGCCGGATGACATGACTACCGTGATCTCCTGGCTCGCAAGCAACGGCCTTCATATCGATTACGTCGCTCGCTCGCGAACCTCGGTGACATTTAGTGGAACGGCGGCCCAGGTAAGAACAGCATTCCAGACTGAAATTCACCAATACAGCGCTAACGGGGAATCGCATTACGCCAACGCTGGCGATCCTTCCGTTCCGTCGGCCATCGGGGGCGTGGTGCTGCAGATCCGCGGATTGGACGACTTTCGAACCAAGCCTGCCCGGGCCATCTCGGCAGCCGATTTCACGTTCGCTTCGGGCAACCATGCCCTGGTTCCCGGAGATTTTGCCACCATCTATAACATCGCTCCCCTTTATCAGATAGGCATCAACGGAGCGGGCCAGAAGATCGCCGTCGCTGGACAAACTGACATTCATCTTTCTGACATCGAACAGTTCCGCGTGAATTACGGTCTACCTCCTAATGATCCGCAACTCGTTTTGGCGACCGGTAGCCAAGATCCGGGAGTGAGCCCGGACGACTTGATCGAGTCGAGCCTGGATCTGGAATACGCCGGCGGCATTGCCCCACAGGCCACGGTGGTGTTTGTTTATTCGGCTGACGTTTGGACGTCGGTTCAATACGCCGTCGATCAGGCTCTGGCGCCCGTGATCAGCACGAGCTATGGCCTGTGCGAGCAGCAAAACTCTCCAGGGTCGGCTTCGATGGCCGCGCTTTTCGAAATGCTCGCCAAGCAGGCCAATTCCATGGGTATTACCTGGCTTGCCGCTTCGGGCGACAGCGGCGCGGCGGACTGCGACCTGACCTCCGAGCAGTTGGCGATGGATGGGCTTGCTGTGGACCTTCCAGCGAGCGTTCCCGAAGTTACCGGCGTCGGTGGAACCGAGTTCCTGGAAGGCAATGGCAACTACTGGGCCTCCGCCAACGCCGGCAATGGCAGCTCGGCCCTATCCTACATTCCTGAAGTCGCCTGGAACGATGCCGCGGAAACGGGAACCCTTCTTTCTACGGGTGGCGGGGCGAGCGTCTTCTTCAACAAACCTGACTGGCAGGCAGGGACGGGCGTTCCAAATGACGGCGTACGGGACGTCCCTGACGTTTCCCTCGCCGGCAGCGTCGTGCACGATCCCTATTCGATTTATGCCAACGGCCAGACTTTATGCGTGGGCGGGACCTCGGCGCCGACACCGGTCTTCTCCGGCATGGTAGCGCTGGTCAATCAGTACCGCGCGCTCAATGATCCCAGCGCTCAGCTTGGCTTGGGCAATATTAACCCCACTCTCTACCGTCTGGCGCAGTCGACTCCCGAAATTTTCCACGATGTTGTTTCCGGCAACAATATCGTGCCGTGTGCGAACGCGAGCCCCAACTGTAGCCGGGGAGAATTAGGCTATTCGGCCGGCGTCGGCTATGACCGCGCCACGGGTTTAGGTTCCGTGAACGCCTACAATCTGGTCATCTTATGGAACGGTCGGCCCGAAGGCCGCGAGAATAGCCACCCTAACTCCGCCCTGCACCATCGCTAACGGTCTATTATTGACTCGCGGACAAAAACGCGTTGCCGTTCGGGCTGCCCCAGCCTGTCACTAAGTCATAGCCGTTCTCGGCCGAAAACGCTCCGTTGCTGCCGCTAGTGATGTCGTGAAAGTAGGTCGAGTAATTCGGTCCCAGACCAAACGGATAAAGAATCGGATTCACGAAGCCGAGAGTTCCCTTGCCTTTCGAGACGGATTGCTGGTTGAGCAGCGCCAGAAAAGCAGCCCAACGCGGCGCCGAAAAGCTGGTACCGCCCCAACCCGCTGCGCAGGTTCCGTCATAGCATATATAGTTGTCGGTGTTGCCTTCGGCGGCGACATCTGGGACATTGCGCAAAGTAGTGGAGCCTCCGTTGGCGGCGGTGATTACTCCCGGGTAAGTTTGGTATTTCGGAATGGCGAATTTATTCGGAGAAGGCCCGCCGCCGCTGTCGCTCCAGGCCGTTTCAGAGAGCCACGGTCCGCCCGCGCCCTGAGTGGTAAGAACAGTGGCGCCCACCGAGATCACCAGCGGATCGTCTGCTGGAAAAACATCTTGTGCGCCGTTGTAGGCGCCTGCATCTCCCGAGGCGACGAACAGCGTCTGACCTTGTAATAGAAATTCCAGGAATATAGGATTGTCCGCCGCTGGGTCCGCGGGACTCCATCCCCACGAACAGCTCAACGATTTGGCGATATTGTCGGTCGCCATCCGGTTGAAGATGCTGACATCGCTCGTGTCGGAGACGTACACGCGCAACTGGCTCAGTCCCGGCGCCATGGAGATCGCTTCTTCGATGTCGAGCGCCTGTTCGGTATCGCTACATGTGCCCGTGCAGCTCAAGCTGGAACCGTCCGTGGAGACACCTATCACCGGGACCGCCAGCGTCTGCCCCACCTGCGAAAAGTAGTCGTTAACATCCGTAATATTGTATCCAGCGAATTCCAACAAACCCACCGATTGGCCGGCGCCAGCCATGCTGCCGCTGTAGTAAGCCAATCGTATATCGCTTCCTAGAAAAGCTCCACCCGGCCCGGATCCACTGGCGTTACCGCTGGCTTCCACGGCTCGCTTGAGACTGGCCGGATGAGGAATAGAGAAGTTATCCAACCCCGAGATGTGCCACAGCGGCACTGCCAGCCCCGCAGGAACGGGCTCCCGGTCCGGCGAGTAGAAGGTTCGGGGCTCGGTAGGATGCTGGTACAAACCCATTCTGACTTGGAATGCCCGCTCGATGTTGGCTACTGAACTCGTGATATTCAATACCAATCGATTGGGCGAAGTGCGCGTCACCTTCATCCCGTTCTCCTCCAGGAAGTGCGCGACGGCGGCGTAATCCTGTGCGGACGATCCAAATCTTTCCGTAAACTCGCTCAGGCTGAGGAAGTGGCGGTAGGAAGGGCTTTGGGGATCGTAAAGCTTCCGCGCCAGCGCATCGAGTTCTAAAGTGTTGCGTGGTGGAAGAATGACATCCAGACGCAAAGTCTGATCGGAAGGCAGGAAGCCTACAAGCGACGCCCTGCCATTGATCACGTCGGGCCGCACATGTCGTGTCGCGAGATTCTCCCCCCGCCCCTGGTAGGGGAGTACAGAAATTAGCGTCATGACGAACGGGACTAAAAGTGGTCCGCGCGTAGCTCCGACACGGGGCCACCTCACTGAAAGTTTAATTTTATTCAACAAACGCGAGTTGCCTCACCGGGGCGTGATCGTGTAAACCGTCGCTGAAACTCAGGAAACTTTGTGAGCGACCTTCCGGCGGACGACGACTCCGAGAAGAATCAGTCCGCCGAGCACCGCGGCTACGGAATCGGGCTCAGGCGTAATAATGGGTGTGATGGTAGCGTCGAGCGCGACCGTATCCCCCGATCCGATCAGAATCGCTGAGCTAGGCAGTGAAACATCGAACGCCCCGCCGGAGTAGCTGAAGGCTTCCGTGGTTGGCTGGTCGAACGTCACTTCGGCACCCAACAAACCGAAAACCACCAAGCCCAAGGTAGTGGCGGTAAAGGTCTGACTGCCATCGGTGGGATCGGTGAACGAAATGTCGAGAGTGAAATATCCACCTTCGGCACCCAGCAACGAAGGAAGCACATAGAAATTGCCGAGTTCAACGGAGCCACCGGACTCAGGAGCGGCGAAGCTCGCGTCCGGCGTATAATCCAGAATTGGATTCCCGCTCAGGTTAGAGCCGAGTCCCGTCTCAGTTGATACAGGCGTACAAGGTGAATCGCTGAAGCCGTAGAAGCAGGCTGTGTCTGAACCAATGTAGAAGCTGCTACCGAAACATGGAATCCCCAGAGCCAGCACAAGCCCCGTAAACAGTGAGAGTTTTGTCAAGAGATCCTCCGCTTCACGACAGTATAGCCTTCGAGTAACGTACGATCAACCCCCTGGAGTACTATCAGTTCCAGACTTTGCAAAGCCTATGTCCGCAACCTTCCAAGATGCGATACTTTACCTTTAATGCCGGACTTGATGCACGCTGTCACTCCACACCGGCTTCGCGGATCGTTTCGGGCGGGGCCTAGGCCCGGATGAGGGCGGGACTCCACGCTATGAATTCAAAGGAACGGGTTGTCGTTACCGGCGTGGGATTGGCGACCCCGATCGGCAACAATCCGGACGAAGCCTGGGAGCAGTGCCTCGCGGGGCGATCCGGAATTGGCCCTTGCACGCGGTTTGAGACCAGTGGTCATGACTGCCGTTCGGCGAGTCTTATTCCAACCTACGCTCTCCAGGAGTTGAGAGCGCCAAAGAATCAGAAATTCATGAACCCCGGCGCGCGGCACTTGGTGCACGCGGCCAAACAGGCCGTCGCCGGCGCGGGAGTGCGTTTGGAAAACCTTGAGCCGTCCCGTGTGGCTGTGCACGTAGGCTCCGGCCGCGTCGGTCCCGAACCAAGCGAGTTTTTTCGAGCTTTCGAAGTGGCGCGCACAGCCCAGGGCGGACCGGATTGGGACCAATTGGGTGGGCGGGCTTCCCGCTTGGTCGACCCCTATTTTCCACTCCGGACATTGTCCAATTCCGCGGCCGCACTGCTGGCGATGGAGATTTGCGCCCGCGGGCCGAGCAGCAATTTCGCGCAATCCGACGTAGCTTCCGCATTGGCCCTGGACGCCGCTTGCCGGGATCTCATGGAAGGCCGCTGCGACCTTGCAGTCGCAGGCGGTTGCGACTGTCTGGTGACGCCCGCGTGTTATCTAGCGTTCGAGAAGCGCGGCTTCCTCTCCGCACAACCGCCGGAAGACGCTTTGCGGCCGTTTGACCAGGAAGCCGACGGCCTGGTGCTGGGGGAAGGCGCGGCGGTACTGATCCTGGAGAGATGGAACGACGCTCGCGCTCGCACGGCGCCACTGCTCGCGGAGATCACGGCCTTCGCCGCGCGGTCTTGCGGCGGCCAGTCGATGCAGCTTTTTGCATCGCCAGATGCCGCGTCCACTGCGTTTCGTGAGGCCGCATCGGGAGATCAGCCGGATTTCGTGGTGGCGTCGGGCTTCGGCATTCCCGAGGCGGATGCACGCGAGGCCGTGATTTTGTCCGAGGCCGCCGGCAATCGTTTGCCGATTACAGCGTTCAAGGGTTTGACCGGCTATTTGGGAGCTGCGACGGCCGCGGTGGAACTCACGCTAGGCATCCTGGCCCTAAAGCATCGATTCATCCCCCCTGTCGCGCGCCACCGGCAGAGGCAGGATGGCGTGATGATCAACGTGGTGACCCAACCGGTCCCATTATCTTCCGCTGCGCCCGGCTCCGCGGTGTTTCTGAGCCATTCGTGGACGGGGCAATCGGCCGCGATCCATGTTCGAACCGTCTCCTCCTGATATGCTTCTTCGGCTAGCTCTGCAATTTGCGGGTGCCGGCAAGTTCGTTCCCATTGGCTTGCTGCGCTCTCTGAGCGAGTGACAAATCGCCAGGCGACGGGTGACCTTTATGCAGAAGCGCTTGCTCAAATTCCGCGTACAGAATCGTAAATGCTCCGCACGCATAATAGGGGTGACGCTCCACGCAATCGCGCCACACTCTGTCCGCCAGTTTCTTCCTGCCCTGCGGTGTCGCGGCTTCCGTCAAGTGAGCCTCAGCCATCGCGCGCGCATCCATCAGCAGCGCTTCTTGCCGCCCCGACTGCGCTGGATCAAGGCCGAACTGGCGGGCGTAACGCGCGTTGAGATCGTGTGCGATCCGGATACTCCGCTTGAACGTTTGCCGTTTTCTAAGTTCCTTGAAGGTTGCGCGCAATTGTTCAGGGATCTCTAACTCAAACAACACACCAAGAGGCTGCCTGATCACCCCTTGGCGCCTCGATTTCTTTGGATGTTTCATGGCGTTCTTCAGTTCGATTTTCTATCCACTTAGCGTACCTATTTCATGTCCGTTTAGGTGATCGCGAATTAACTCATTTGCGGGCGAATTTATAAGTGCTGGACGCCGCTCCAGCACAGTTGCACGCCCAGCGTGATGAGCCAGAGGGAGAGCACGATGCGAAACGCGCGCTGCGGAGTGATGGCGGCCAGGTAGGTTCCGGCGAAGGCGCCGAAGACGCCGCCGATGATCAACTGCGTGAGAATCGCCAGATCGTAGTTTCCGGCGGTGAGCTGGAAGCCGCCGCCGATCATCGACAGGCACAAGCCGAAAAACAGGTCCGTCCCCACCACGCGCGCCGCGGTGAGCGGGGTCATCCATAGCAATGCCAATGAACCGATGGCGCCCGCGCCGGCCGAAGAAAAGCCGACTTCCGCGCCGATGGGCAGCGCGACGGCCGGCAGCCAGCGCGAGAGGTCCCGCGGGTTGCCCCGCGTGGGATGCAGCCACATGCGATACAGGTTCAGCGCCGCCATCACGACGATGGTGGATCCCAGGGCCGCGTACAGGATGCCGTTTTGCCCCTTGGCGTTGAGCTTGGCGAGGATGAAGGAGCCGATCAAAACGCCGGGAATTCCTCCGGCGAGCAGATAGCGCAAGATCCGGTAGTCCACCTGCTTGCGGTAAATCTGCATCGGGACGACGAGCAGTTTCACCGCCGTGCTGAACACCAGAGCTGTACCGACCGCTCGGGCGGGCGGGACGTGCAGGAACAGGATCAGGACCGGCGCTGTGATGACGCCCGCGCCCACTCCCGTAACGCCGATCGCTACCGCAATGATGAACCCAAGTACGATCTCCATACGCTACCGATCACTCGCTTTGGATGTGAATGCCGCATTCCAGCTTATGCCCGGCCCAGCGTCCCGAGCGCGGATTATCGGGGTCGAGCGGCGGCGTGGTGCAAGGCGCGCATCCGATGCTGGTGTAGCCCTGGTCGTACAGCGGCAGGACGGGAATGGCGCGGCGCTTCAGATAAGCCCAAACGTCAGCGTTGGTCCAATCGGCGAGCGGGCTCACCTTCAGCAATGGATGGCCGGTGGGCAGCTTGAAAAAGTCCACCGTTTGGAGGTTCGCGCGCGTGGGCGATTGCTCGCGGCGCAGTGCCGCGAACCAGACGCCGTAATCGGCGAGGCCGCGGAACAGCGGCTCCACTTTACGCATGCCGCAGCAGCGGTCCGGCGCGGTTTGATTCAAAATGCCGAATTGCGATTCCTGCTCCGCCACCGACATCTTCGCGGCCAGGTTGATCAGGTTGAGGTGCATGCGCTCGGTCATCCGATCGCGATAAGCGTAGGTCTCGTGGAAGTGATAGCCGGTTTCGAGAAACAGCACCGGAATTTCGGGCCTTTGCGCGATGACCAGATCCACCAACGCCATGCACTCGGTCTGAAAGCTGCAAGTGACGCAGGCGGCGCCGTTGTTTTGGGCGAACACGTTACCGATTAACTCGGACGCGTCTTCGATTTTCTGGTCCAACGTCATGGTTGTTACTTCCGGTCCCTCACGGTCGCGGCTCCCCTAAATTCCTTCGCCGCCGGTCAGCGATTCGCGCCGCAACAGCGTCTCGCGCTCTTCGAGTGCCGCGATCACGAACTTGGCGGCCTCGGCGTCATCGAATGGCAATTCCCACGCCGGCGTGCCGGATACCAACAAAACCAGCAGTCCGGCCTGCTCAAGCGCGGTCAGTGCTTCCTCGGAGGCGTGCTCGATCACCGTCACAGCGCATCCGCGGTCGAATAGTTTCCGCTCGAGTAACCAAGCCAGGGTTTTGCGATATCCCAGCGCTATGGTTTCGCCTCCATGCCGGTAGCGGGCGATGCGCTCAATGGGCGTGACGCGCTCGTTGCGAAGAACGATGGCCTCGGGTCTCGGCCGCTCGTGTTCCAGCGTCACCGGCGCCAGAATCATGCCCGCGCCGACGGTGGCATTGGTGGTGGGGTCCATCAGGATCAAACTGCCCGTGGCGCGATTGTGCGAATACGCGTCGAAGTAGATGGGGCGGCTGGTTTCGATGTGCAGCACACCGATCCCATTCATCTCCAGACTGCCGGCCGGCTCATGCGCCAGTGTGGTCACGTTCACGCGATACCGCACTGCCTTTACTTCGGCGGGCATGCTTTGAGAGGTGTGTTTGAGCACGTAGGGGCGGCTTAAGTCCAGGGGCTGTTGGTTCAGCCACACCACGCTCGCATCGAACTGGCGCGCGGCATGTGGCGGCCTTTGCGAGGACGCCAGCATGTCGCCGCGGCTGATGTCTACCTCGTCTTCGAGCGTCAAAGTCACCGAGAGCGGCGCCACAGCTTCATCGAGCGGACCGTCGAAAGTCTCGATGCTCTTCACGCGGGAGCGCAACCCGGACGGCAATACCAGCACGCCGTCGCCGGGGCGAATGCTGCCGGAGACCACTTGTCCAGCGTACCCGCGGAAGTCCTGGTTTGGCCGGATGACGCGCTGGACGGGAAAACGAAAGTCGGCCGCGCGAGTGCGGTGATGCACCGGTACGGTCTCGAGAAACTCCAGCAGACTGGGGCCCTCGAACCAGGGCATGTTGCGGCTGCGCCGCACCACGTTATCGCCTTCGAGCGCGCTGATCGGCAGAAAATAGACGTGCGGCGCGTTTAGCTTGTGCAAGAATCCGCGGAATTCCCGCTCAATGGCGCCGAAGATGGATTCGTCGTAGCCGACGGCATCCATTTTGTTCACCGCGATGGCGAAGTTGGGGATGCCCAGCAGCGATGCGATGTAGGCATGGCGGCGTGACTGCTGCAACACGCCATTGCGGGCATCGATCAGGATCACGGCGACGTCGGCCGTGGAAGCGCCCGTGGCCATGTTGCGCGTGTACTGCTCGTGTCCCGGCGTGTCGGCGATGATGAACTTGCGGCGCGCCGTGGCGAAATAGCGATAGGCGACGTCGATGGTGATGCCCTGTTCGCGCTCGGCGCGCAGACCGTCGGTGAGGAGCGAAAAATCGATGGGGCCGGCCGAGCGGTTCACCGAGGCTTTGGTGACGGATTTGATCTGGTCCTCGTAAACGTTTTGCGAATCGTAGAGCAGCCGCCCGATCAACGTCGATTTGCCGTCGTCCACGCTGCCGGCGGTGGTAAAACGGACCAGATCCTTGGCCTGCTCGTGGGCGAGGAAATCCTCGATGGAGAACGACGGCGGTTGTTCGGCCACGGCCGCCATCAGAAATACCCCTCGCGTTTCTTGATTTCCATCGAGCCTTCCTGATCGTGATCGATCACGCGATTTTCGCGTTCCGAGCGCCGGAAGGAAACCAGCTCTTCGATAATTTTCGGAAGGGTATCGGCGTCCGAGCGAATGGCGCCCGTACACGGGCTGCACCCCAGCGACCGCATCCGGCAGCGGACGATCTGCGGCTTCTCGCCGGGCAACAGCGGAATGAAGGGCTGCTCTAACATGATTAACGAGTCGCCCCGCACCAGCACTTCTCGATCCTGGGCGAAGTACATCGGAACGATCGGGATTTTCTCGGCGTGAATGTACTGCCAAATGTCCATTTCAGTCCAGTTGGACAGGGGAAAAATGCGCAGGCTTTCGCCGGGGTGCATGCGAGGGTTGAACAGATTCCACAGCTCCGGCCGCTGGTTCTTGGGATCCCATTGGCCCTTTTCGTCGCGGAATGAGAAGATGCGCTCTTTGGCGCGCGACTTCTCTTCGTCGCGGCGCGCTCCGCCGATGGCGGCGTCGAAGTTGCCCTGACGCAGACCGTCGAGCAAAGCTTTGGTCTTCAGCAGCGCGCAGCAACGCGAAGTGCCCAACTTGAAGGGGTTCGCGCCGTCGTCAATGGCTTCGCGATTGGTGTAGACGATCAGCTTGGCCCCGATCTCCGCCGTGTAACGATCGCGAAATTCGATCATCTCGCGAAACTTATAGGTAGTGTCGATGTGCAGCAGCGGGAACGGGATCGGCGCCGGATGAAAGGCCTTCTGCGCCAGCCGCAGCAGGACCGAGGAGTCCTTCCCGATGGAATATAGCATCACGGGCCGCTGGAACTCGGAAGCCACCTCGCGCATAATATGGATGCTCTCGGCTTCCAGCAGCCGTAAGTGGCCGAATGGCGACAT
>JASHQT010000673.1 GCA_030039005.1 Bryobacteraceae bacterium | reverse complement strand
CATGACGCCATCCAACATTTCGACAGCGGCGGGTGTGATGGCGCGCGCGGTGATCTCGGCCACCGAATCCGCGCAATCGTCCACGGTGTCGTAAATCGCGAGCAGTGTCTTTACCAGTTCGGGCTGGCGCATCAGACGCACGATAATTTTGGTCACCAGCGCCATGGTGCCTTCCGAGCCGGTAAGCAGGCCGGTGAGGTCGTAACCGGGCAGGTCCAGCGCTTTGCCGCCGGTGGACATCGGCGTTCCGTCCGGCAGGATGGTTTCGATGCCCAGCACGTGATTGGTGGTGACGCCGTAACACAGCGTGTGCGGGCCGCCCGCGTTTTCTGAGACGTTGCCGCCGATGGTGCAGGCCTTCTGGCTGGAAGGATCGGGCGCGTAGAAATAGCCGTCGCGCTCCACCGCCTGCGTGATTTCGAGATTCACCACGCCGGGTTCGAGCACGGCGCGCTCGTTCGCCAGATCGATTTCGACAAAGCGATTCATGCGCGCGAACGAGATCACAATGCCGCCGGCGCGCGCGATCACCCCCCCGCTCAACCCGGTGCCCGCGCCGCGGCCGACGATGGGGATGCGGTGCTCGCGCGCAATGCGCACCAGCGCTTCCACCTGCTCGGCGGTTTGCGGGAAGGCCACCAATTCGGGTTGCGCTTTGTCGACGCTGCCGTCGTATTCGTAGAGCTTGAGGTCTTCTGGCCGGTCCAGATAGCCGCGCGGCCCCAGCAGCCGGTCAATCTCGCGCAGCGCATCAGCCTGGATCATTCCGGCAGTAGCTCCTCGGAAAACAGCCGTTCCAGCAGATCGTCCACCTTCAACTCCCGCGCCCATTGTTGCATGTACGCCTGATCCAGCGCGTCGCCCTGCACCGCTCGGACACCGCGCATGTCGTTCCACTGGCGGTCCGATTGTTCCCCGCCGAGCCGGTACCAGACCAGTTTTGCGAGGATGGTATCTTCGGCGCTCGCGACTGGACAGCGGATGGTCAGTCCGTCCGCAATCGGAACATTTTCAATTTTGCTGCGCTCAATCCGGGTCTCGGCGAAACGATTTCCCGCAGCAGGAAAGATGTCAAATGTCGCGGCCGTTCCGATGTGAATGACGTTAAACTGTCCATGCCGAAGCGCCTCTCGCATCGTCTCCGGGTCGGCATAGAAAGCGTTACCCAGACGGAGGGCGAATGGCGGGATATGTTCCTCTTCGATGTCGGCGATGATGTCGATATCGTTGGTGTATCGATAGATGCCGCGCATAGAACTCGCCACGGAGCCGCCCACCATGTGCCGGATGCCGGACCGGCTGAGCGCGTCAAGCAACTGTTGAAACGGATGCGTCATTCGGGCTCTTGGGGCGCTCCGGATACCAGCCGTAGACGCGCAACATCGTCTCCCGGTCCAGGCGATGGGCAATCACCCGCAGAAAGATTTCGCGGTCGTCAGCGTCCGGGTGGAGCCTGCGCTCCTGCGCCTCAGTGAGCTGATGAATGAAGCGATTCTGCTCAAACACCGCCTGGAGCTTCTCGGCCGGCGTCAGCCTCCGCTGGCACTCGATAAACACCTTCAGCGCTTTGGGATCGGTATCGGAATACCAGTCGTGCTTTTGCATTTTACAGCAGCGATTTTACGAAGCTCACCAATTGCGGGTCCATCCAGGAGATGGCTTGGCCGTCACGCTCGGGCAGGCCGGCGAATTTGCGGACCACTTTGCCGTTGCGATCGATAATATAGCTTTCGGGAAGTTTGTAGGTGCCGTAGCGGTAGCTGATGTTCTCGTCGGGATCGCGCGCGATGGGGTATGAGATGTCGAAGCGCTTCACGAAATTCTCGTATCCTTGCTGGTTGCGGTCGACGCTCACGCCCAGCACCACAATCCCCGAGCTTTTCAATGTTCTGGCGAATTCGTTGAGCGAAGGCTCCTCTTCCACGCAGGGTGGGCACCAGCTCGCCCAAAAATTAAGCACCAGGACCTTGCCGCCGAAATTGCGCGGCGAGATCTGGTCGCCCGCGCTGGTGGTGATGGTGAAGTTGGGCGCGGTGTCGCCGGGCGTGACGATATGGTCCTGCATGGACCACACGACAATCCAGCCCAGCGCCACGAGCAGCGCCGCGATCGCGCCTTTGATCATCAGATCTACTTTGGATTGAGTCATTTCAGTAATGGTTTCCGGGGCTTCTTCTATAATATTAGAGTATCCTACAAGCCTGCTTCTGCATCCGATAAAAGGATTATGTTTCTTACTCGCCGGGCCGAATTCTCCGCTTCGCACGTCTGCGCCCAGGCCGCGCTTTCGCCGGAGCAGAATCGCGAGATCTATGGCGCCGCCGCGAATCCGAGCGGCCACGGGCACAATTACATCCTGGAAGTGACGCTCGAAGGCGATCCGGACCCGGAAACCGGCATGGTATTCGATTTGAAGCGGCTGAAGGAACTCATCCAGCAGACGGTGATCGAGCCCATGGATCACCGCTTCTTGAATTACGAGGTGCCGCCGTTCGACAAAATGGTTCCCACCACCGAAAACGTGGCCGCGGAAATCTGGCGGCGCCTGGAGCCGCATTTCGAAGGCGGACGCGCACGGCTGAACAATGTGCGCTTGTATGAAACCGAAGACATGTACGTGGATTACGGTGGACCGGGCGAGGAGGCCTTACGATAATGCGCGTCACCCGCCGCTATCGGTTCGCCGCGTCGCACCGGCTGCATTCGCCCGCCTTCACCGAGGACGAGAATCGCGAGCTGTACGGCAAGTGCAGCAATCCTTACGGGCACGGTCATGATTACGTGCTGGACGTGACGGCCGAGGGGCCCATCGGCTCTGCGACTGGACACGTGGTGCATGTTCCCACGCTCGACCGCTTGGTTTCCGAACAAGTGCTGCGTGATTTCGACCATCGCTACCTGAACGCGGACGTCGGCGAATTTCAGCGCGCGATCCCGACGTCGGAGAACATCATACGGGTGATCGAGGATCGGCTGGAGACGCGCTGGCGCGAGGCGTTCCCGGGGGAATGGCCGCGCCTCAAAGGAATTCGGCTGCGCGAGACCAAGCGAAACGTATTCGAATTGAAGCCTGAGATCAAGACCCGAGATTAACAGATGAAGAGCAAACCATCCGCGGTAAAAATCATGCCATCAGCGCCCAACGACGAGTCCATCACGGACCTGATGCAGAAGCTGTTGCTGAAGATCGGCGAGAATCCCGAGCGTCCGGGGTTGGTCCGCACGCCGCAGCGCGCCGATAAGGCTCTGCGTTTTCTCACCAGCGGCTACGAGATGGATATCGAGAGCATCGTCAACGGCGCGATTTTCGAAGAACCCTGCGACGAGATGGTAGTGGTGAAGGATATCGAATTTTACAGCATGTGCGAGCACCACCTGCTGCCGTTTTTCGGCACCATGCACGTGGCGTATTTGCCGAACAACCGGGTGATCGGGTTGAGCAAGATCCCGCGCATCGTGGACATGTTCGCGCGCCGGCTGCAATTACAGGAGCGCCTGACGCACGAGGTGGCCGATACGCTGCAGGAGGTCCTGCGGCCCAAGGGCGTGGGCGTGATCTGCGAAGCGCGGCACTTCTGCATGATGATGCGCGGCGTAGAAAAGCAGCATTCAGGCACCGTGACGAGCGCCATGCTGGGCGGTTTTCGCGAGCGCAAGTCCACGCGCGATGAGTTTTTATCGCTGGTTTCGGCGCGCAATCATCCGTTTTATTGATCGACTGTTACTTGCTGAAGGTCCAGAATTCCGTGTTACCGGTGATTGCGACGAACAGAAAGGGCGACACCAAGGATGAACACGCACAAGCGCCCGCAACGATTGAGTTCATGGCTCGGCGGTTCCGTTCGGGAAAACGCGCGCGGCATCATGTAAACGGTTCTCCGGAACAGCGCGGCAAGACAAAGAAACAGCCCGCATAAAAGGAAAAAGGCACGTGCCAACCAGTCCACGAACTCAGTCTAACGGCATCGGGACCGTGGCGTACGCACTCTGGTGTGCCGCGTTCACATTCGTGTGGAAGCGTGGCGTTCCCTTGGCACGTGTCGAGACGAGTCTCGACACGGCACGCTGAAGCGTGCGCCACAGGTAACCCGGGCAATCAGTGGGCTACAATCGATTTGAATGATTGAGAACTTTCGCGACTTCCAGGCCGGGCCCGATCCGTTCGGGCGGATGTGGCAGGTGTATTTTCGATGGCTGCAGACCGGCATCTCGATCCGCCACGCCGACACGGTTGACGTGAAGTTCGCCATCGGCGCGCAGGGCGAGGCGTTCGAGGAGCGCGTGATCGCCATGCCGCATCCGGCACTGCTCGCGGCCAGCGCCAAGATGGGCCATCCGCTCACCGATTCCTGGTGCCTCAAGCTAGCCGC
>JASHQT010000672.1 GCA_030039005.1 Bryobacteraceae bacterium | reverse complement strand
GCGGCAGGCGCGTCGCTCGCGGCCGCGGGCGCTCCCTCCCTGCTCGACACCGTGGCCTCTGGCGATAGCTCCGCGGCTCTGCGCCTGCTAAACGTCAAGGGCACGGACGTCAACGCCAAAGGCGCCGATGGCGCGACAGCCATCATGTACGCCGCGGCCAACGGCGATCTCGAACTGGTCCGTGCGTTGATCAAAGCCGGCGCGAACGTCAAGCTCGAAAATCAGTTCGGAACCTCCGCCATCACCGAAGCCGCGATCATCGGCTCCGCGCCTATCGTTGACGCCTTGATTAAAGCCGGCGCCGATCCCAATTTCAAAACGCCCAACGGAGAAACTCCGCTCATGGAGGCCGCGCGCAGCGGGCACGTCGACGCCGCCAAAGTGCTTCTGGACGCGGGCGCCGGCGTCAACGCCAAGGAAACCTGGGGCGAGCAGTCAGCCATCATGTGGGCCGCAGCCTTGAGCCAGGCCGACATGGTGAAGCTTCTGGCCTCGCGCGGCGCGAACGTGAATGACCACGGTAAGGTCAATCAGTGGCCGCGCAAAGTGATCCAGGAGCCTCGCCCGAAGGACATGAACAAGGGCGGCTTTACGCCGCTGCATTATGCCGCGCGAGAAGGTTGCGCGTTGTGCGTTCAATACCTGCTCGCCGCTGGCGCGGACCCCGATTCCGAAGATCCCGACCGCGAAACGCCGCTGCTGATCGCGATCGAGAACATGCATTTCGACACTGCGGCCGTGCTGGTGAATGGCGGTGCCGATCTCAACAAATGGGATTTGTTCGGCCGCTCTCCGGTTTACATGGCCGCCGATGTCAGCACGCTGCCGGTTAAGGGCAACGGCGCGATGGCCGTCCTTCCGAGCGAAGACAAGCTCACAGCCCTCGATCTCGGCCGCATGATGCTCGAAAAGGGCGCCGATCCAAACATTCAGTTGAAGCGGCGTCCGCCCTATCGAGATGTGCCGCAGGATCGCGGGGGCGACACGATGCTCGCGCAAGGCGCCACACCTCTGCTGCGGGCCGCGCGTGCGGGAGATTCTAAGTTCGTCGCGCTGTTGCTCGAGTACAAAGCGCTCGTCGATCTGCCGAGCAAGGAAGGCATCACGCCCCTGATGGCCGCCGCCGGCGTCGACTTCGGCAACCGCGTCACGCGGGGGCGCAACCGCACCGACGATGGCGTCCTCGCCACCATGGATGTATTGGTGAAGGCCGGGGCCGACGTAAACGCCCACGACGTGCTGGATCGCAACCTCGGCTTCGGCCGTCCGGGCGGCGCGGCTGGTTTTGGCGCTGGTGACAGCGCCTCGGCGCGCATCGCACAGAGCTTCCGCCGCGGGAGCCAGGTGCCGGGCCCGAACGCCGTGCCCAACGAAACCGCTCTGCATGGCGCCGCCGAACACGGCTTCGATCAATTCATCGAATTCTTGGTTGCGCACGGCGCTGACTTAAACGCCAAGGACGCTAACGGCCACACTCCTCTCGATGCGGCGCGCGGCGCGGGTGGCGCTCGTGGCGGCCCGGATGCATTCCCCAAAACCGTCGCGCTGCTGGAGTCCCTCATGAAAGAGAAGGGAATTGCAATTCCAGCGGCTACGGCCAAGCTGGCAAAAGGCGCGCAGTAGAATTTGCGGCCGGCTCAGGATCGCGCCAGCTCGCAAAACGTTTTCAAGAAAAGTTGGGAAATACTTTACACGTAGATCGTGCCGGGTATACGCTGTGATTGGGGCGATGGAAATCGCCGCCACCATTCACCCGGAAAGGAGGCCCCTATTGTCCGACGGTCATAGTAAGCCGCGCGAACAGCGAATCGAGACCGAGCCGCCGGAGCCTCCCTCTGTGAATTTGCTCCTGTCTTTCGCTCGATAGCCTTTCGTTTTCCGCGCTCCTCCAAAAGCTTTATCACCGTTGTTGTTTTCGGGCTTCGCGTGCTCCGTCCGGAGCGCGCGTTTTGCCGCCGGAGTGTCTTCAAAGGAAGGAGGTGAGATCAATGCGGATGAAAACGATCAAAACAGCGCGCACTGCGGCACGTTGGATTGGACGAATTCTGGAAGTGCGTGTGCCGATGGCTGCCGTTTATGGGCTCCGCACCCGCTGAGCCTACCGCACCGGGCGCGGCCGGGGCGCGAGGATCGTGTTATGAGCCTTGGCCGCGGTCTGGCGGTAATCGATGGTGAAGTGGAGGCCCCGGCTTTCTTTCCGGGTCAAGGCCGAGCGCACAATCAGCTCCGCGACCAGGCTCAAATTGCGCAATTCGATCAAATCTTTTGTGACCCGGAAACTTCCGTAATATTCGGCAATTTCGCGCAGCAGCAGCGCCACGCGATGTTGGGCCCGCTTCAGCCGCTTGGTGGATCGCACGATGCCAACGTAATCCCACATGAAGCGCCGCAGTTCATCCCAATTGTGCGACACCACCACCTCTTCGTCGGAATCGGTGACGCGGCTCTCATCCCACGCTGGAATCGCAGGTGGGGGTTGTATCTGCGACAGCCGGCACACGATGTCGCAAGCGGCCGCCGCTCCGAACACCAGGCATTCCAGTAGCGAATTGGAAGCCAGGCGATTGGCCCCATGCAAGCCCGTAAACGCCACCTCGCCGGCGGCGTAGAGATTTTCGAGATCCGTGTGGCCGTGGAGGTCCGTCATCACGCCGCCGCAGGTGTAGTGCGCCGCCGGAACCACGGGAATCGGTTCGCGCGCGATATCGATGCCGAGTTCCAGGCATTTTGCATAAATGGTGGGGAAATGCCGGCGCAGGAATTCGACGGGCTGGTGGGAAATGTCGAGATAGACGCAATCGTGGCCTTCCCGCTTCATTACGTCGTCGATGGCGCGCGCCACGATGTCGCGCGGAGCCAGCTCGCCGCGCGGATCGTAGTCGTCCATGAAACGAGTGCCGTTGGGACGCACCAGCCGCCCACCCTCGCCGCGTACCGCTTCGCTGATCAGGAACGACCGCGCTCTCGGATGATACAAGCACGTGGGATGAAACTGGCTGAACTCCATATTCGCGACGCGGCATCCGGCGCGCCAGGCCATCGCGATACCGTCGCCCGTCGAGCCGGCGGGATTGGTGGAATACAGATACACGCGGCTGGCGCCGCCGGTTGCGAGTACCACCGCGCGTGCCGCGATGGCCACCACACGCCCGCTCGCGCAATCGAGCAGGTAGGCGCCCACACAACGCGCCTTTCGGTTGCCCGCTCGCGGATGGCGGATTAAATCGATGGCGACGTAGTTTTCAAACAGCACTCCGCAGCTCTCGGCCAGGCGGGCGATGAGTGCGGTTTCGACGGCGCGTCCGGTCGCGTCCGCGGAATGGACGATGCGCCGATGCGAATGTCCTCCCTCGCGCCCCAGTTGGTACTCGCCGGTATTCGGATCGCGGTCGAAACTCACTCCCTCGCCGGCAAGCCAGTCAATTGCTTCCCGCGCGTGTTCGGCGACGTAGCGGACCGTCACCGGATCGCACAACCCCGCCCCGGCATCCAAGGTGTCAGCCACATGCGATTCGATACTGTCCGAGGAATCGAACACCGCGGCGATGCCACCCTGCGCCTGAGCTGTGCTCCCGCTCACCGCGGCGCTCTTGGCGACGACTGCAATTCGTAGTTTCGGATTCAGCTCGAGCGCGTGAAGCACCACTGAAAGTCCCGCGGCGCCGGAGCCGAGGACGAGAAGGTCGTAGCTGTCGGTCATTGCTTTGTCTCAGGTCTTCGTCTCAGGTCTTTGTCTCAGCCCAATCCAGGCCAATATCGACGGCCGAAGCCGATTGGGTGATCCGTCCGACCGAAACGAAATCGACTCCCGTTGCGGCGATCGCGGCTACGGTTTCGACCGTGACACCTCCTGATGCTTCAGTCTTCGCTCCTCCGCCGACGAGCGCGACAGCCTGGCGTAGTTCTTGGATGCTCATATTGTCGAGCAGGATTCTGTCAACGCCGGCGTCGCGAGCTACGGCCACCTGCGCGAGGGTATCGCACTCCACTTCGATCGTCAGACCTCCCGCTTGTGCGGCGGATCTTGCTTTGCGCACCGCTTCGGAAATGCCGCCACACACGGCGATGTGATTGTCCTTGATCAATATCGCATCAAAAAGCCCCATGCGGTGGTTCGAAGCGCCCCCGCAGCGGCTCGCATATTTGGAGAGTTTGCGCATGCCGGGAATTGTCTTGCGCGTGTCCAGCAAAGTGCAGCCTGTCCCTCGGATTCGTTCGACATAAGCGCGTGTCGCCGTGGCGATCCCGGAGAGGATCTGCAAAAAGTTCAGCGCGGTTCGTTCCGCCGTCAGCAGCCCTCGCGCCGGCCCGTCGATCTCCGCCAGGATGGCGCCGCTTGTCACACTGTCTCCGTCGGCAACCAATGGCCGAAAGTCGGCATCGGGAACAACCAGGCGGAACACCTCGCAAGCGACGGGCAGCCCGGCAACCACCATGTCATGCCGCGCTCGCATCACGCCGTGGAAACGGATGTCTTCCGGAATCACTGCCGCTGAGGTAACGTCCCCGGAGCCGATATCCTCGTCGAGCGCTGCCTGGATCACTCGGCGGGCATCCTCCAGGTCCAAGCCCGCCGGCGGATCTGATTTCGACGGCATCAGCGCGGGTCAGCCGCGTCCAACCGGAACGGAGGCCGACATTTCCAGCATCCTTTCGAGGGGCTTCAGGGCGGCCAGACGCAGTTGCTCTGGCAACTCGATGCGAGGAGCGTCGTTGAGCAGGGCGAGATAGATCTTTTCCAGCGTGTTCCGCGCCATGAATGGGCAGTCCGAGCAACTGCAGCCACCATCGGCGCCGGGGACTGGAAAAAAGATTTTGTCCGCCGCGGCCTTCTCCATCTGGTGGATGATGTGCCGCTCGGTTCCAACGATAAACTCCTGGCCTTTGGAGCTAAGCACGAATTCGAGGATGGCGCGTGTCGAGCCGACGTGATCGGCATGCGCGAGAATCCCCGCGGGACATTCCGGATGCGCGGCCACCAGCGCTTGCGGATGACGCGCCTTGAGCTTGATCAGCTCGCGTTCGGAAAACTGTTCGTGAACGATGCAGGCCCCGGGCCAAAGAACCATTTCACGGCCGGTCTTCCTTTGAAGATACGCTCCCAGGTGCCGGTCCGGGGCGAATAGGATGGGTTGATCTTGGGGAAGTTGGCGAATGATCGCTTCGGCGTTCGACGACGTCACAATCACGTCCGAGAGCGCCTTCACTTCCGCCGAGCAATTGATGTACGTGACGGCGATGTGGCCGGGGTAGCGATCGCGAAAATGCCGGAAGACCTCAGGACGGCAGGAGGCTTCGAGAGAACATCCGGCTTCGGCGTCGGGAATCAGCACGGTGCGGGTAGGAGCGAGAATCTTGGCCACTTCGCCCATGAAGCGCACGCCGCAAAAGACGATGACATCGGCAGCGGTGGCGGCGGCTTTGCGAGAGAGGTCGAGGGAGTCACCGACGAAATCCGCCAAATCCTGGATTTCGCCCTCCTGATAATAATGGGCGAGAATGACGGCGTTCCGTTCCCGGCGCAGCCGGTGGATGGCCGCGCGGAGATCCATTCTGGCGTAGGGATCAGCTTCCAGAGCCGAACCCGGGGGAGGTAGTACAACGGTCTCAATCATCGCTGAGGGGGACCTGAGCGCTTAGCGTCAAGTCCACCTAATAGGAACAACGAACGGCGCCGCAGGAGCCAACGTCGCTCAATTCGATCGTAGCATTCGGGGGAGCCGGCGGTGGCGGTAAGCCAACGCCGCAGTGCGGTAACCGAGCCAGCGTGGGGAAGGCGCCGTTAGAGGCGCTGATTTGGTGCCCGGGGTGGGACTTGTTCGTTTAGCCGTCCAATTGACTCTGCAGGTTATTGAAAACACGTTTCCAGTACTGCCATAAATACTGTCCATTCCATGCCGCATCGTCCGATATCACCCGACGAAGACAGAGGACAACGAGTAATCAGTGCGTGATCGATTGCAGCTGTAGCACGAAACGGTGGTCAATTCACGGATCGGAGATTCCTTTCGTGGTGACGATTAAACCGCCGATTAAGGCAAGACTGCGTTGGCCGAGGTTTTGTCACTCGCGATGGACATCGGCGAGTGGCACCGCTTTCTTCAGCACCGCGCGGCCTGATCCGTTACGCGAGCTCACGCCGTGCTTGCCCTCCGCATGAGGGGGGCAACCCACTTTCGAAGGCGCACTGAAACCAGCGCGTCCTGTGATAATTCAGCCTGTGCTCATGGAGAAGGGAAGATAATACGCCGAGGCAGCGCTCTGTGTGGAACCTTTCTGGGCCTCTGAGACAAACCGGCGCACCAATTGTAAAAGTTTGGGGGCGGCATGTTGGGCGAGGTTTCGGCTGAAACATATTGGGAATGATCCATCACTATGTGGCAGGAGCGTCGAAATGTGGCAGGAGCGTCGAACTTAAATTTGGTGCCTGAACCCAGGGGAGGTTGTAAGGGCGCCTCAGTTTTCGGCGCGCCCCAATGGAGGCGTGATCGTGGCGTTGGCAAGATGCGAGAAATGTGGCCGTCCGAACGGTAAGGCAAGTCTATACGTAGCTTTTCGAAGCCCCGCGCCGAATCCGAGTGGCCCCATACGATGTAGTGCGAGACGCTGTGAACAACCCGCCCGAATATGGCTCACCGTGGCCGAGCAAAAGCAATACCTGTGCGGTCAGCGTGTGTTTCTCTTATCGACGAATGCGACCGAGGTGCACGTTCTATAGCTGGGAAGGCCACTGACAACCTCCGCAGCGAACGCGAATTCCCACTTGCTGCTCATAGCAAGAGCGGTTCACGTGGAACCGGTCACCATTCCTGAAATGATCCCGAGCACCATAGCGACGAAGGCCAAACCCGGGCGCACGAGAGTCTTCGGCTTGGTCAACGAAACGAATTTTAGCCCGCAATTCTGCTTGCAGACTTTTTGTTCCTCGTCGGAGTCGATTCTCAATCGGTAATCGGCTCAGGGCACGAATCGTAATCAGATCGTTCTCCAGCTCATGGTTTGCCGAGCATTGAGTTTCTCTACTTCTTGCTATAACTGATCCTCCAAATCGAATCGGAGCCGTCGTCGGTTACCATCAGCGATCCATCGTGGGCTACGGCAACACCAACCGGCCGCCCCCATACGCGTCCATCGGCAGTCACGAATCCCGTGAGGAAGTCCTCGTAAACTCCCAAGGCGTGGCCATCCTGGAGCGGAACACGGATCACTTCATAGCCAGCGCGTGTGGATCGGTTCCAGGAACCATGTTCGGCGGCGAAAATATCGCCCGAATATTCGTGGGGAAATTGCTCGCCGCGATAAAAGGTCATTTCCAGGGACGCCAAGTGTGGTACAAGCAGCACATCGGGAACGATCACCCTATTCTTGAGATCAGGGCGTTCCCCTTGGCGGCGAGGGTCCGGGTGGCCTCCAATGTAAAACCAGGGCCAGCCATAGAAGCCACCTTCCGGTACACGCGTGATGTAATCGGGAACGAGGTTGTCGCCTAATTTGTCGCGCTCGTTGGTCGAGCGCCAGAGCTCGCCCGTGGCCGGGTCGACGGTGATGCCGGCCGGGTTACGGATACCCGAGGCATAGACTTTCACGAAGGCGCCACTGGGAGTGTATTCGAGAATGTTGGCGCGATGCTCTTCAAGCAGGGATAACAGGCGCGGGACGCCTGCGTTCGACATGGAACCGACCGACACGAACATGCGCTTGCCGTCGAGTGAGAAGGCGATATCGCGGGTCCAGTGCCCTCGGATTGCCGGAAGGCTACTGACGATTGTGGCAACGGACGCACGGGCACTAAGATCGCCATTCTGGTAAGGGAAGCGAACGACCGAGTCTGCGTTGGCTACATAGAGAAATTGGGGATGGTCGGCTGGAGGATAGAATGCGATGCCGAAGGGCTTGTTGAGGCCCGTCGTGAAGATGGAGGTGCGCTCCGGTGCGCCGTGTGGGGTGATCCCGCGGAGGACTTCGATCTTGCCGGCGTAGCTTTCGGTGACGAAGGGATCGCCGTTGGGCGCGGCGCGGATCAAGCGTGGGCCATCGAGATGGCTCGCGAACAGATCGACCTTGAATCCGGCCGGCGCAATGGGCCAGGCATCGGCAGGGCGCGGAACCATCGAGGGATAATTACTA
>JASHQT010000671.1 GCA_030039005.1 Bryobacteraceae bacterium | reverse complement strand
CCGGAGCCGGCGAGCAGGAATTCCTTGGTCTGCGGGTCGCGATAGAAGCGCAGCGATTGATCTTCTTCGAGAATGCGCTGGACGGCGTTGCTGAGCCGGTCTTCATCCTGGCGGCTTTTGGCGGAGATCGCAAAGGCGATGGAAGGCTCGGGCAACTGGACGGCCGGATAACTGATGAGGGAAGGCTTGTCGCAGAGCGTGTCGCCGGTGACGGTTTCCTTGAGTTTGGCGACGGCGCCGATGTCGCCGGCCTTGAGCTCAGTGACCGGCTCGATGGTTTTGCCTTCGATGGAGCCGACATGCGCGAGGCGTTCGGTTGCGCCGCTGCGGGCGTTGACGAGATTGGCGTCGTTTTTGACGATCCCGGAGATGACTTTGAAATACGTGACGCGGCCGGCGAAAGGATCGGCGACGGTTTTGAAGACGAAGGCGGAGGCGGGCTCGTCGTTTTTGATGGCGCGCTCGGCATCGGCGCCGCCGTTCACCGTCCCGTGGATGGGGGCGTGCTCGGTGGGCGCGGGGAAGTTTTCGATGATGAAGTTCAGCAGCAGGTCCGGTCCGACGTTGTGCAGCGCCGAGCCGCACAGCACGGGATAGATGCGGCGCTCGCGGATGGCCTGGCGCAGGCCGTCAACGATGTGTTCGGGCGGAAGAGTTCCCTTCTCGAAAAACTCTTCCATGAGCGAGTCGTTGCCTTCCGCCACCATTTCGACCAAAGCTTCGTGCGCTTTTTGGGCGGCGCCGGCGAGATCGCCGGGTATGTCGACTTCCTTGCCCTTGCCGTCGCCGTCCATGGCGTAGGTGTAGCCCTTCATGCGGATCAGGTCGACAACACCCTTGAACTCTTTTTCCGCGCCGATGGGAAGCTGCACGGGAACGGCGAGGCGGCCGAAGACGTTTTGCACGCTTTCGAGCGCACGGTCGAAGGAGGCACGCTCGCGATCGAGCTTGTTGATGAAAATGGCGCGCGGGAGGTTGAACTCGTCGGCGAAGCTCCAGACCTTTTCGGTTTGGACTTCGACGCCCGCGACGCCATCCACCACCACGAGCGCGGCGTCGGCGGCGATGAGGGAGGCCTTGGTGTCGTTGATGAAAATGTTGAAGCCGGGCGTGTCGATGAGATTGATTTTTTTCTTGGCCCATTCGGCGAAGGCGACCGCGCTCGAGATGGTGATCTTGCGCTGGACTTCTTCGTCGTCGAAATCGGTGACGGCGTTGCCTTCGTCGACGCGCGTGAGGCGGTTGGTGGCGCCGGCGGTGTAGAGGAATCCTGAGGCCAGGGTGGTTTTGCCGCTATGACCGTGGCCGATGAGGGCGATGTTTCTGATGTCGGGACCGTCGTAAACCTTCACTCGCGTGTGCTCCCCACTGTAATGAAAGTGTCAAGATCGGATCTTACCACAGCGGCCGGCGGCGATTGGCTGTTGGCTCTTGACTGCTAGCGGAGGGGGATGCGGTACAGATTCGCGTGGCCGGTGGGTTTCACATAAGCGTAGGTAGAAGGGCTGGGGCCGGGGGAGATGTAGGCGTGGTTCACGATCTTGACACCGGGAACCTTGGCCCACTCGGCGGGATTGCGGACGGCGTTTTCCGGCAGCGGCGGCAAGGTTTGTCCCAAC
Source organism: Bryobacteraceae bacterium (assembly GCA_030039005.1). The sequence continues at coordinate 5,756 of JASHQT010000671.1, read as the reverse complement.
GGCACGGGGATGGCCGCGGTTCTACCGGGAGAGCCCCCGCTGGTGGCTGCGGCGATCGTGACGTAAAGGTAGCGGCCGTTGGGAGCCCAGGCGATTCCTCCGGCGCACTGACAGAGGGCGCGGGGCGCGCCGCCGTCCAGCGGAATAGCCAACTCCGGGCGAGTGGCCGTGCTGGGCTCCCCGGGTAAGACGCCTCCCACTTCGATATAACGGCGATCCCCGGAGATGCCGTTAATTTCCACGATGCGATCGGGGAACGCTTTGCGCCGCACGGTTCCATCCCGCTGCATCGCGCCTAGGTAGAATGAACTGCCATCGGTCAAACGAAACAGTACTTCACCATGCGGGCCGAAATACGGAGTAGTGTCGCCGCTAGCGGAGATCCGGTGAGGGGGCGAACTACGATCCAAAGCCGCAATCCATATTTCCGAGGACTGGGAGACAGGCTGACTGGAGAAGACCACGTCCTTGTCGTCGGGAGAAACATCGTATTCGGACATCGACACGCCGGGCACCATCACTTCGCTTTTTCCGGAGGTGAGATCGGTGCGCCACAACTCGGCGGGCGACTCGGGCGAATTGCGCCGCAATAGGTAATAGAGGCGCCGGCCGTCGTGGGAGAAGACGGGCGGCGTAAAATCAGCGTATCCTTCGGTGGAGAGCGCGCGATCTCCCTGGGCGTCATGAATCCAAATAGCGTTTTGAGGAGTGCTGATAGAAGTGACGAGCGAGCGTCCGTCGGGCGTCACGGCGACACCCTCCTCGGCGCTGGAACCGAAGGTGAGCTGTTCCGGCTGGCCGTCGGGGAAACGCTGGCGCCACAAGTGGTATCGGCCCCCGACCTGAGCGCTCAGATATATCCATTTGCCGTCGGGTGACCAGGCCGCCGACGAGCAGGGCGCCCCGGCAGGCCCGACCTGTCTTCCCGGCGATGCTCCCGAAAACGGGACCACGCGGCACGGGCGCCATGAGTTGACCATTTCCACCATCAGGACCCATTTACCGTCGGGGGACAGGTGGGAATAGTGCGCCATGCCTCGATCGAGAGCGGGGAAATAGATCTCGCGCAAGTCGGAGCCATCGGCTTTAGCAGTGACGATGCCCATATGGACTCCCGCGCCCTTGATTTGCGAGAACATCACGTGGTCTTTGTCGAGCCAGGTAAGTCCGGCTGAATTCTGCAGGAAGAGTTCGGAATCGCCCCCCAGCGAAGACACGGTGTAAGTCTGGAAAAGATTAGGGCCGTTCGGGAACACTCCGTAGGCAATGCGAGCGCCGTCCGGGGAAAATGCAATGCCGTACTTCCCCCCGGTCGCGTGTGTGACCTGGACCGGCTCGCCGTCGGGAAGCAGCTTGACCCAGATCTGGTCCGGGGTGCCGAATGAAACGGGGCTGCGATAAAAGGCGAGCATGCGGCCGTCGGGAGAGAGGACGGGCCAGACGGCGGAGTCGGTGAAACTAGTGAGTTGAGTGAAGGCCGAGGGACTAGGGAGCGGGGATGGGGAAGCAGGTGCTTTGGAGCGCAGGGAGAGCCAGATTGCGAAACCCAGCAGCACGGCGACGGCCGGGATGACGATGAAAGCGGCGCGGAAGGGAGAGCGGGGAGGAGCCGCGAGGCGATCGGCGATGGCAGTAAGGTCACGCGAGACTTCGGCGGCGGATTGCGGACGGCGGGCCGCATCTTTTTCGAGGAGCTTGGAAACGAGGGCGTCGAGCGCGGGCGGAACGCCGGCACGCTCGCGCGAGGGCGCGGGCATGGGCGGATGAGCGCCGCTCGAAAGCATTTGGCCGAGCGACGCGCCGGGGAACGGGAGCTTGCCGACGGCCATTTCGTACAGCACCAGGCCGAGAGCGAACAGATCGGTCGCAAACGTTGGTTCCTGGCGATCCACTTGTTCGGGCGCCATGTAGGCGGGCGTGCCCATCACGGCATCCGTTTCGGTGATGCCGGTGGCCGACAGCGGCTTTTTTTCAGAAACAATCTTGGCCAGCCCGAAGTCCAGGACCTTGACGCCGTGGCGGGTGAGCATGATGTTGGACGGCTTTAGATCGCGATGGACAATGCCGAGCGAGTGCGCTTCGGCGAGCGCGCCGGCGATTTGCGCGCCGTAACGGGCCGCGATTTCGGGGGCGCCCGGGCCTTTCTTCAATTCCGCGGCCAGCGTCGAGCCCTCGATGAACTCCATGACCAGGTAATTGGGGCCGACGTCATAGAGCGTGCAGATCTGAGGGTGATTCAGTGTCGAGATGGCTTGCGCTTCCAGTTGAAAACGGACGCTGTAGCGCTCGGCGGCGATCTTGATGGCGACCACGCGGCCCAATCGGGTGTCAACGGCGCGGTAGACCGTTCCCATGCCGCCAGCGCCGATTTGCCCTTCGATTTTGTAGGGGCCGAGCTGCGCACCGCGAGCGAGAATGGTCTTGGTCGGATCGGCGAGGAAGGCCGGGGAGGATTGGCCGAGAATTTCACTGCCCGATTGGATTTCGAGCATGCGTTCGACGCGCGAGCGGATTTCGGGGTCGGTGGCTTCCAGCAGCGCGGCGCGCTCGCCCGGAGCGCAGTTCCGGACTGCGTCGTAAAGCTGTTCGATCCGGCGCCAACGGTCGGGGGTCAGCATTTCAGGTAATGATTCATATATGGTACGCTAACTCCGACTCTTTTCATGCGGGATTCCTCGAGCGCCGACACGACGAAACTCCTGCGCGCCTGGGCGAACGGCGATTCCGGAGCACTCGACGAATTGACGCCGCGCGTGTATCGCGAGCTGCGGCGCATGGCTGCACGCCTGCTGCAAAACGAACGCCCGGGGTACAGCTTGCAAAGCGCGGACCTGGTGCACGAGGCGTATCTGCGGCTGGTGAACGCGCGCGAGCTCGATTGGCAGCATCGCGCACATTTTTTCGCGGTGGCGGCCACGCTGATGCGGCGGATCCTGCTGGACCGGGCGCGGCGGAAGGCGGCCGACAAGCGCGGAGGCAGGGCGCAGCCGCTGGATCTAACCAAGACACTGGATGTGGCCCAGGCCAAAGCGCGCGAACTGGTGGCACTGGATGATGCCTTGAATGCGTTGGCGGAGGTGGATCCGCGGAAATCGCGGATCGTCGAGCTCAGGTTTTTCGGCGGCCTGAGCGTGAAAGAGACGGCCGAGGTGGTGAAGGTGTCGTCGGACACCGTGATGCGGGACTGGAAAATCGCCCGCGCGTGGCTTCTGACGGAGCTGAGTAGCAGGCCCTAGTACCGGTCTTGAGAAATTTTCATGTGCAATTCCAGTTTTCGGGCGAGGATTGCGCCTTGGAAAGTGCACGCGGATTTACCCGCGGCAGAAAGAGGAACTCCAATGAAAGCAATTTCTCGAGCGATTACCATGACTCTCGGCGCGGGGATTCTAGGCGCAGTGCTCGTTTCCAATGCGGTCGCAGGTTGTGGAGATTTGGCCAGTTTGCAAGGGCCTTTCAAACTGGCGGACCCAGCGGTAGTGGCGAAGGCGCTCGCGCCCAAGGCGGAATCCGCCAATCCGGACCAGCGGAGCGGGCAGTCGAGCGCCAGCATAGTGGGGATGTGGCAGTTCCAATTCCTCTCCCAGGGCAACACTGGTCACAATCCGTCGATACCGGACGGCGCGGTCCTCGATTTTGGATACCAGCACTGGCATAGCGATGGAACCGAGCTCATTGAGTCCGGGGGGCATTCGCCCGCGAGTTCGAACTGGTGCATGGGGGTGTGGGGACAGACCGGATATCTGACGTACGAAATCAATCACTTCCCAATCGGCTACGACGCGACCTCGGGCGACATCGCGAATTATTACAACATCCGTGAACAGGACACGCTATCGCCGAGCGGCGATAGCTACACCGGCACGTTAACGCTCGACGTCTACGATACGAAAGGCAATCATGTCGACCACCTGACGGGAACGGTTGTGGCGACACGGATCACAGTGGATTCGACGATTCCAGGCGCAATCCCCACCAATACCAATTGAAGCGTAGCCAGGGGGCGCGGAGCGGAGAGGCCGCGCGCCTATCGTGGGCAAAAAAAACTCCAGAAACCGCCGAGAAGGGATGACGGTTTCTGGAGTAACCCAAAATAAGTGCGGGTCAAACAGCCGGTCGATGCGCGGAGGAGGACGCAGCCACGTGGCTGGACCGCTTGGTTTCGCGCATGCGTTGGGTGGCGGAGGCGATGGCCTCGGCCAACGGTTGATCCTGGACCTGCACGCCGCCCCAACTGAACAGGATGGAGCAGGCGCCCATGCCGCGCAGTTGATAATCCCACAGGCGCTCGGAGACGTGATTCAGGCGGCGCTGCGACTGCGCGCCCTGCTCGCCCGGGCAGACCATAAGAAATTCGTCGTAGGAAGTGCGGCAGCAATAATCCTTGGCCTTCAGCAGGCCGGCGATATAATTCCCGACCGATTGCATGAGGCCGCGGCTGTGCCACATGCCGCTGTCGCCGTCGTTGATACCGATGGAAACCACCAGACCCGTGAAGCGCTGCTCGCTTTCGATCCATTTTTCGAGCACCGGCTGCTGGATCATCCCGCCGGGTTGGGAAAGGGCCGGGGCGGGCTCTTCGCGGATCAGATGCGGGGCGGGTTCGACGGGGCTCGCGGCGCTTGGCGCCGCGTCCGGTTTCGTATGGGCCGGCGACGCGTTGCCCGCGGGAAGCACCTTCTGTTTAGGCTGGTTGGAAATCAGGCGCTCCCAAAGCGCGGCGTCAATCGTAAACGGCGGAAGTGAGACTGCTGGCGACAGTTTCCCTTCCGCCGAGTCTGACGGAGGAGACGGCAATGTGACTTTGACGGTAACGGTGTCCTGTTCGATGCGGTGCTCAACCGGCGGACGCGAAGGCGTCGCCACGGCGATCAGCGGTTCCAGAGGAGATTCAGGAGCCGCCTGCTTCAACACCGGGGCAAGGTCCAGGGGCGCCGGTGGAGCGAGGTCAAAATTCTTGTTCGATGACGGCGTCGCGGGTTCGGGCCAAGCCGGTTCGGCGAGGCCGGCAGAGGGGGCGTGCTGAAGGCGCCGGTGCTTCCTCAAGTAATCGAAGAGCACCACCGCGGCCGTCGCGGTAAGGATGACCGCCACGGTGAGAGTCGTTTGGAGGTCGAAGAATTCCATGACGACTTGATTTTAGGAATCGGCGTGCGCGCTCGAAATAGACTGGCGGGTTCAAAAGCGAGCGGTACGAAGCAGGGATTACGGGATGGATCAGGGGTACTAAGCCAGCCTGACTGAGGTCATGGTATCGGGCTTTATGGGATAGGCCAATGGCTGCGATCCTGCAATTTGCGGCTGGGCTGCGGGCCGGGGCCATCGCTCGATTGCGCACGCGGCATCTGGTTGCGGAAATCGATGTCGGTGGAACTGAACTGCAAAGGCCGATCGAGGACCATCTCGACGGTAGTGCCCTTGGCGAGGATAGCGTCGGGGCCTCGAGTGAGGAGGACCGCGGCCAATCCGGCGGCGGCTCCGGCGGCCGCGCCTACGCCCGCTCCCATGATTCCGTGACCCGCCGCTGCGCCTGCCAGGCCGCCGACGGTGGCGCCGATGCCTGCGCCTTCCCCGACCGTTTTGGCGTCGCCGGACTTGTCGCCCTCGCCTTGAATTTTGCCCTCGGATTTATCCAGGGTTTCGGGCGCGCGGCCGTCGAGGCTGCCCATGCGGGCGCGAAAATCGCGCGTCACGCCGTTGGGAAGAGTCAGCGAATCGAACCGGACGTACAGTTCGCCGCGGCCCTTGACGCGGCCGGG
>JASHQT010000670.1 GCA_030039005.1 Bryobacteraceae bacterium | reverse complement strand
TCCTTGACGCGGCCGTTCTTCAGGACGATGAGCTTGATGTCCTGGCCGCCGACGTCGACGATGACGTGCGGATCGTCGTAAAACTTCATGGCGGATTCGGTGTGGGCGACGGTTTCCACCAGCGCCACGTCGGCATGCAGCACGTCGCGCAGGATGTCCTTGGCATAGCCGGTGGTGCCGACGCCGAGCACTTCGAGATTGGCGCCCTGCGCTTCCACCTGGCCGCGCAGCTTCTCGAACATGTCAATGGTGTCCTGGATAGGGTTGCCGTTCGAGAGCTGATACGCCTTGCACAATATGTCGCCGGATTCCGATAACAGCACGGCTTTGGTGGAAGTGGAACCGCCATCGACGCCGACAAAACCGCCCACCGTGGTTCCGCGCTGGAACGCGGCGGGCGTGAACTTGGGACGGCGATAGAGAAGCTTGAAGGTATCGAGCTCGTCTGAGGATTCCACCAGGCCGCTCGAACCGGACGCGGCTTTTTCTTCGGCGCGGCCGACGTCGATGTAGTGCACCAGCTTGGCGAAGCCGCGATAGCGGCCCACTTCGTCCTCTTCGGTTTTGCCGAACTCGACGGCGCCCAAGGCGGCAAAATATTGGGCGTTTTCGGGAACCTTGATCAAATCCGCGGGCTTCGAACCCTCGGGAATCTCGACCTTGCGCTCCTTCCACATGCGCGGGATGTTGGCGATCCAGGCTTCGCGCATGCCGCGGATGAAACTGTTGGGCCCGCCGAGCAAAAGAACGTGCGGCCGCAGCGTGTGGCCGCGCGTGAGCACGCTCAGGTTTTGGAGCACGATGGCTTCAAACAGCGACGCCATCAATTCATCCGGCGGAGTTCCCTCCTTCTGGAGCCCGTTGATGTCGGTTTCGGCGAAGACGCCGCACTTGCCCGCGACTTTGTGCAGCTTGACGCCGTCATAGCCCTGCTCCCCGAGCGCGGCGGCGGGGATTTTCAGCTTGGCGTTGATCTTGTCGATCACGGCGCCGGTTCCTCCGGCGCACTTGTCGTTCATCGAGGGGATTTTCTTTTTGCGCCCGCTTTCGGGATCGTCTTTGAAGACGATGATCTTGGCGTCCTGGCCGCCCAGTTCGATCACCGAATACACTTCGGGGTGCATTTTTTCGACGGCGAGCGAAACGGAGGTGACTTCCTGGACAAACTTCGCACCGATCAGCTCCGCGAGATTGCCGCCGCCGGAGCCGGTGATGAAGGCGCGGCAATTGTCGGCCGTTACCCCGGCTTCTTCCTCGATGCGGCGCAGAAACTCGAGCACCTTCTCGGGCTGCTTGGTTTCATGGCGCTGGTAATCGCGCCAGAGGATTTCATCGGTTCGGGCGTCGGTGACAACAGCCTTTACCGTGGTAGAGCCGACGTCGAGGCCGACCAGATATTGGGCCGCCATTGCACGCGGCATCTCACGCACACCCCGCGGCCACCTGTACAGACTCGCGCTTCCATTTCTTCGAGCGGGAATCCATCAAGTCGTTGACGTGCAGGACGAACTGCGCGGCGGTTCCGGCCACGCCTTCGCGATGCGGGACGTGATAGAAGGGGCGGCGCAATTCGCGATGGTCGGCGACGAAGGCGCGGATGTCGTCCAGGCTCTTACCCGTGGATTGGAGCACGCTTTCGAATTCGGATTTGGCCTTGGCTTTCGCTTCGCCCAGCGCCATCTGGACGCGGCTGTGTGCATTGACCTCACCTTCGCCCGAAGTCTCGATAGGCAGGAAGATCATGTCCTTGAATTTGTTCATCACGGCCGATTGCACGCCGTCGGATTGCGAGGAGGGCATGCAGCCGAACGGCTTGAGCGCGAGCACCATATGGCAGCGGTGATGGACGGTGTAATAAATGTTCTTGCCCACTTCGAGGTGTCCTTCGCCGCCACGCACGAAGCGATGGTAGAACGGCGCGGCGAGGCGCGCGAGCTCGCGCTGATCGACCAGGCGGTGCGCCAGACCGCCGAGCTTCTTACCGACGCGATGATAGAAGTAAGCCCACATCACTTCGCCGACCGAGAACCCGAGAATCTTGGCTTCGTATACGAGCTCGCGCTTGATTTTGCGCTTATAGTCGTACCAGGGCAGGCGCTCGTGATGTTCGCGGACTTCCTTATTGTTCGCCGCGCGCGCCTTGGCCTGGCAGAGCAGATAGGCGACCCAAGTGGCCACGGGCTCGACCATCACCTGCGCGCCTTCGCGCTCGAGGAAGCGGAACATGTTGAAGTTGCCGTCGCCTTCGGTGAGCGCGGCCCAGAACTCGCCCGTGATTTTGACCACCGGTTTCACTTTCGTGCGGTCCACCTCGATGTCGTCGATACTCGCGCGGCAGTTTTCGAGCGCGTCCAGGTAGGGCTTGCCGTATAGGTTCTCGTAGACCTTGCCCCAAGAGTTGCAGAAGCGCATGAACTTGTCGTGACGGCGCAGATAGCCGCGAGTGAATTGGGGCGCACGCTGCATGATTTCAAACGGCGGGCGTTCCCGCAGGGTACGGGCCAACGTATCCACTGCTTCTTCGAACACGCGATCGGTTTCGCCGCGATGCACCTCGAAGGGGCGGATCTGATAAATAATCTCGCTGATGGTGTCGCCAAGATTTAGCGCGTTCAGCATGCCCATGCCAAAATCCACGGTGAATTTCAGGCCGGCTTCGCCGGAAGCGGCTTTGATGCCGTCGTCCTGTTGGAAGAGGAGTACGCGGAAACCGTGGAAGCCCGCGTTTTCGAGCGCGTAGCGATACTCGGCCTCGTACATGCCGAAGCGGCAGGGACCACAGGAACCGGCGGTGAAGAAGACGTAGCGGTCGACGATATCCTGGCGCGGCATGCCGCGCTTTTCGAGCTGTTGCAGATACTGCACCAGGCAGCCGACGGTGAAGTAAGTGGGATTGCACTGGCCGTTATTGCCGTACTCCTTGCCGAGCTGGAAAGCTGGGACATCGGGCACCGGCAGCGCCTCACACTTGTAACCGCAGCCTTCGAAGACGGCCTTGAAAAGGCTATCGTGCTTCCAAGTCATGCCACCGAGAAGAATGGTGACTTTGCCACGCTCAGCCGCGGTAAATGCACGCTCGAGGGGTTTTTGGAACTGGTCTCTGATTTGCACCAATCCCGCGGCGGCGCGCAGACGGGCGCGCTCGCGCGCGATCTGCTCGGCAACCTGATCTAACTTGCCATCTACTTTGTCTTGCAGTACTTTCTCTTCCACGAGGCCGGCGCCGGTGGTGGTTTCTGGCATGAACGATCCTCCTGACTCAAGAAGTTGAACACGACTTAGTAATCAAAGTTCGTGGCTAATCGAAGTTTGTGGTTCCTTGAAAGCGGTGCAGCGCCTGCTGGAACATCCAGCGAATGACGCGGGCATCGTTGTAGCAAAATGCGAGAATATGATTCAGTGTGGAAAAACAATGCGGCTGGCATTGTTCCTTCATGGGAGCGAGTTGTTTGCGGTCGAACTTATGATTTTCGATCGCTCCCCAATCGTAAGTCGCACTATACATGGGAAAGCAGGGCGCGAGTGTGCCATCGGTGCGGACGATCAATGAGTTGTATCCGGCGCGACAATTCCACTCCTGCATCTTCCCGCGCATAAAGAGACGCATCTCGTTCAGGCGGCTGGCTGAGTTAACCATCTTATAGCCGGACTTCTTTTTTTCGATGAGCCAGTCGACGAGTTCATCCACTTTCCCCCAATCTTCGCGCTCGATGAACGTGGGATTGTCCGAGCCATGTTTGAAGTGCGGCTGGTCGAGCATGGGCGACTCATTAATGTGATAGTCGGTCGCGATGCCGTTTTCACGCGCGATCTCCGTGAGCCGCCTTACGTCTTCCAAGTTATTCTTGCAGATATTGATATTAAAGAAAACGCTGTAACCGTAAGCGTATTGCTTCTTGACTAAGTAATCGAAGTAACTCCGAACTGGGTTGAGCGCCTTCGGCAACCCAGGTTTTTCGTCCACGGCGTCGACGGCGAAGTTGAAAGTGGCCACTCCGGCATCGGCCAGCCAGTCAGTTACTTGGGGACGTAAAAGGCGCGCGTTGGTAGGGAGGTAAACCCAAAAGCCCTTCTTGGTTGCGTAATAACAGACCTTGTGGGCGAATTGCGGACGCAGCAGCGGCTCGCCGCCCATGAGCGCCAGAACGCCCGCGCCGCGGTCTCGCAGCCAGTCGATCGAGCGTTTCGCAATTTCTTCGGTCATGCCCTTCACACTATTGTCGAAAGCCCAGCAATAATGGCAGTCGAGATTACATTTCCACTCGGTGAAGAGGTAAGCAATGATGGGATGAAAGTCGCCCGGAAGAATACGGGATTTGAGCCACGGCACGGCCCATCCCCGCATGGCGTGAAGAATGTGCTCGCGTTTCCAGTGGCGCTTGACGGGAGCTGTGTCGAGGCCCTTGTCATGTAATAACTCGGGATGTTGGGGGAACACGGGATCGGGCAGCTTCACAGGGTTCTGCGCCGGAGCGACGGTGGTCCGCTGGTCGAATCGCGTCGTCAGCAAGTCGTGTAACGGCACATCGACGCGAAAGGAAGATGAATTACTCTCGTGTCCGGATTCTAGGTGAGTCATTTACGGATTGGATACGGTGAGGGGTTAGGCTGTTGCAAAATTCCTGCGGGATGTAACAGTGATAAAAGCGAGTAATTCAAGGATCTATTAGGTTTGCTATCGTGTGGTTACATTTGGAAGCTGCGAGAGATCCCAACCGCCGCCAACGGCTTTGACTAACTGGACGGAGGCGACCATTTGCTGCTCGCGAAAATTCACCACAGCCTGTTGGTCGTTTAACAAAGCAGTTTGCGCGACGATCACGTTGAGATACGGATCGAGACCGGCTTTGTAACGCACTTCGGCTTCGGCGAGATTTCGCCCGGCTGCATCGATGGCTTCGTTCTGCTGATCGATCACTTGCGCGAGGATTCGTAACGCAGCGAGATTATCTTCCACTTGTTGGAAGGCGGTCAGCACGGTTTGGCGGTAATTGGCGACGGTCTGATCGTAGTTCGCCCGATACTGCTGGACCGTGGCGCGACGCAATCCGGCATCGAAGATGGTTTCCGCGAGACCAGGGCCGACGGACCAGATGCGGCTGGGCCAGGCAAGCCATTTCGCAATGGCGACGCTTTCGAAGCCAACATCGCCGCTTAGCGTGATGTTGGGATAGTAAGCCGTCTTGGCGATGCCGATCTGGGCGTTGGCTTGGGCCACCAAACGTTCGGCGGCGGCGATGTCGGGGCGGCGCTCGAGCAATTGCGAGGGAAGGCCGAGGGGGATCGCGGGTGGATTAGCGCGGACTACGCGCGCGGGAATCGAAAAGGTCGAAGCGGGATCGCCGGCCAGCACCGCGATGGCGTGTTCATACTGGGCGCGAAGAACACCGACGTTAGTATCTTGCGCCTGCGTGGCTTTCCATTGCGATTCGGCCTGCGCGACAGCTTCGTCGGAATCCAAACCGGCGCGATAGAGATCGCGCGTGAGAGCGAGCGTTTCCGTGTAAGCGGCCACTGTGGAGTCGAGGACCTGCTTCAGTGCATCCTGCGCGCGAAGTTCGTAATAATCGGTCGCGAGGTCGGACTGCGCCGAAAGGCGAACGTTTTCGAGATCGGCCGCGGCGGATTGTGCGGCAAAGGTGTTCGATTCGACGGTCTTGCGAACGCGGCCCCAGAGATCGGGCTCCCAGGATGCTTCGAGCGGCAACGTATACAGGTTGTAGTTGACGCCGACGCTTTGTCCGAACGCATTCGAGATGCGACTATTTGAGATGCCGGGGTTCGCGCTAACGGTGGGGAAATATTGTGCGCGAGCCTGGCGGATCAAGGCGCGGGCGGCCTGGACGTTGGCCGCGGCGGCGGCGATGTTCTGGTTCGAAACATTCAGCTTGTCTTCCAGGCGATTCAGCTCGGAGTCCTGAAAACTTTCCCACCATTTGCCGCGCGAGGCGCGGTCACCGGGCTCGGCCGGTTTCCATTCGCCCACAACGACGTTAGTCGCGCCGAGCTCCTTATAAGCCGGCACGGCGGGCACGGACGGTTTCACATACTTGGGACCGATGTTGCAGCCGGCCAGCAACACCATGGCGGCCGGAAGTGTGAATTTCGCGAATCCTCTGGCCATGGTCACTCCCCGACGTAAACGTCGACCAACAACCCCGGATACAAATTGAGGTTCTTGGGATTTTGGATGCGGAAAATGATGGGGAGCACGCGGACGTCCACGCGCTCCTCTTTTTCGTCCGACAGCTCGATTTTGGGAGAAACGACGGGCTGCATCCGCACGAACTGTAACGGGATTTTGACATCGGAGCCACGGACCGACATCTGGGCCTTTATTTTGGCGGGAGCGGGAAGGCGCGGAACGAGAATCTCATCCACATAGCAGCGGACTTGCAAGCCTCGCTCGGAGCTTCCCAGCACCAGAACCGGATCCATGGCCTGGGTATAAGAATCATAAGCGCCTTGCGCCGAGACGTAGCTTCCGACCGTGGGGTTGATGGCCAGCACCTTTCCATCATCGGGCGCGCGGAGCGTGTACTTGCCGAGCAGCGCGCTGGCCGACAAATAGGATTTGTACAGCGCGTTGTAAGTGCGCTCCTGATTGTTGATGTCGTAGATCCAGGCGCCGGCCTTGGTGAGGTCGCGCTGCTTACGCGCCACTTCCAGATTGGCTTTCGCTGTCAGGACCGCGTTCGCGGCGTTGTCCAATGCGTCTTTGCTAACGGACTTCGGATTGGCGTCATAGGCCGCTTGCTGTTTGTCCAGCTCGTCCTGAGCGGTTTTCAGCGCGGCTTCGGCGGCTATAACCTGCGCTTCGTTGACGTCCAAAGTTTCCTTGCGGGGCTCGGCTTTCAATTCCGCCAGCAGCGTGAAGGCCGCCTCGGCTTGCGATTGAAGCTGCAGGGTAGTGGCGCGCTGGATGGAATCGTCGATCACCAGCAGGACGGTTCCTTTTTTGACATCCTGCCCCTCGCGCACCGGAATCTCTTTTACCGTGCCCGAGACTTCGGGATAGACATTGATGTTTTCACCGCTCGCCTGCGCGCTCTCCACCATGCCCTCGGCATAGATGCCCTGGGGATAAGGATTGGTGGGCGGGGCGAACGCGGGCGGCAGCGGAGGCTGCACGATGGCCGAGAGATACGCCGTGACGCCTCCGGCCAACAGGCCTATGAATGACAGCGTGAAGATCAGCTTTCTCATGCCGAGCCTCCTTTTTCGATTCCTGTCAGCCGGCCGTCCTCCATCTTCAAAATGCGCGAGGCGAATTCGGAGATGCGGGCGTCGTGGGTGACGATGAGGATGCAACGCTTGTCGTTGAGAATGTTCTGTTTTACAAACTTGACGATGGAGTGGCCGGTATCACCGTCAAGCGAGGCCGTGGGTTCATCCATGATGAGGATGTCGGGCTGTCCGGCGATGGCGCGCGCGATGGCGACGCGCTGCTGTTCGCCGCCGCTGAGTTTCACCGGCGGAAGGTCGGCGCGGCCCTTCAGACCGACGATTTCAAGATATTTCTTGGCTTCCACGATCGCTCGGTCCCAATCCTGGCGCTTGAGAATCAAGGGCACGGCGACGTTTTCGGCCGTGGTCAGGCGCGGGAACAGATGATAATCCTGGAACACAAAGCCGATCTTGTGCAGGCGGAAGTCGGCCAGCTTATCGCTGGACATGTGCCAGATGTCGGCGCCTTCGACGGAGACCGCGCCGGAATCCGGCCGCAGAATGCCGGACAGGACGCTGAGCAGCGTAGTCTTGCCGCTGCCGGAGGGTCCGACGATGTAGAGCATTTCGCCGAAATCGGCTTCCAGGGTCACGTCGCGCAGGGCCTGGGTTCTGGCTTCGCCAACGCCAAACCACTTGATCACGCCCGATGCTCGAATCGCGGCTTCAGCCATAATCATCAACCTCGGAAAATGTCGAACGGCTCAATGCGCAGCACCCGGCGTACGCCGAAATAACTGGACACGGCCGCGATGATCACCACCATGACCAGAGCGAGGATCAGATTCCAGTAGGTGATCATGGCGGCGTAATCGGGCAGTCGCATTTTGGCGAGCGCGATCGTGAGAGCGCAGAGCCCGATGCCCAGACCATAGCCGGTGAGGGCGACGAAGCTGGCCTGGAACAGGATCATGAAAATCAATTCGCGGCTTTTCGCGCCCATGGCTTTGAGAGCCCCGAACTTCTCCAGGTTCTCCAGCACGAAGGTGTAAAAGGTCTGGCCGGAAATCGACAGGCCAACGACGAACGCCATGGCGGTCATAATGAGCAGGTTCATGCCGAGGCCGGTCTGGAACATATAGAAATCCGATATTTTGCTCATGAACTCGTCCTCGGTGAGCGCCAGGTATCCCAGCGCCTGGACTTGCTGCTTGATGCGGAGCACGTCGGCCGGGCTCTTCGGGCGGACCAGAACGTAAGAGATGGTGAAGCGCGGATTGGGAATGTACTGCAAAGCGCGCTCGTACGTTGTGTAGAGTGTCGGGACACCGAACAGGCCGCTCGATGCCACCTGGGCGATGCCTACGATGACGCCGCGGTGATCGTTGAGCTCGAATTCCGTACCCAGGCGAGGATTTTCGAGTTTGGAGAACTCGGTGTCCTTCACGACGAGGAAGGCATTTTCGCCATAGACATCTTCAATCTTGCCTTGCAATAGCCGTGGCCGGCCGAACAGGCTGTTGTCGTCAAGTCCGACGACGTTCACAGCCTGGTAGAACCCATCAGCCAGTTTCACCAGAGCGCCGCCTGAGTAGACCGGGACCGCGAATTGAACCCCGGGGATGCTGCGCGCGGCGTCCAGCACGTAATCGGGCATGCCGATGGTGTTGGCGACGGTTTGCACCGCGGGGTCCATGATCCACATCGGCGCTCCCAGATTGATCACCGTGGCCGAGGCGCGCTTGAGCACGCCGGCGAACAGCGAGGTCATGGCGATCATCAGGAAAACGGCGAAGGTGATGCCCACCAGCAGCGCCGTAAACTTGGCCTTGTCGTTGACCAGCAGCTTATAGGCGAGTTTGAGAATGCCCTTCACGGCCGGTCCTCACCGAATGCGGGCGGCGCGGCGGCAGGAACGTAGACTTTGTCCGGTACCATCACTTCAACCGCGGAGCTGTTGGTTTTGACGGTCACGTGCTCCAGCCCGTCGGCGGCCTGGGCGGGATTGGCGGTGAATTGGAGCAAGTATTGATTGGCGAGGTGGTCGGACAGGTCGGCCAAGAACGGACCCAGCGACGGCAAAGGACCGAAGCCGAGGAAATAGGCCTCACCGCCGGATTCATCGGCCACGTGCGAGAGCTGAACCTGGCCGGAGTAGAGCACGGACGCATCCGTTTTCAAGTAATCGGCGCTGGGATTGTAAATGACGTAAATCGGAACACCGGCGCGCTGGGCAGCTGCGAGCGCGGCCTCGGCGGTCGGATCTTGCAGCTTGTCCGCAGCCGCGGGATTGATGCCGTTCGAGATCATGAGCACAGCTCGGCGGCAGGCGCCCTGCGCACAGGTCTTCGGCCAGGTGCGCAGGAGTTCGGCGAGCGCATTGAACGGACTGGCGGGTTTGCTGCCTTCTGGAGTGTTCAGCGCGCTGACGGCGCGGTCCCGATCGGTAGTGGGATTCACGGCCACCTGTAGTTGGCCATTGAGGATGTAGGCAATTCCGATGGAAGTGGTGGGCGGTTGCGAGCGGATGAATTGGCTCAACTCCTGGAATTTGGAGCCGGGTTCGCAGTTGGAGCAGTGATCCACCAGCAGAAACAATTCAAGACCGGCGCGATCGCCACGCAGCGGAATGAGATTTGTCACGGGCAGGGATTGATAGCCCTCACTCACCGTCAAATCGTATTTCGTGAGCACGGGCGGCGGCTGGCCGTAATGGTGGCCCAGGGTCACGACAATTTGCGCGGGAACGCCCGCAGGCGTGGGCGCCTGGGCCCAGTTGAGCAGCGGCCCGGCGATGGCGAGTGCGGTGAGCTTTACGATGTTTGACATATTGGTCCTCGAAGTTCGTTTGTGCTATTCGGCTTTCAAGCTACGTACGCCGTCGCTTTGTGTGGGGCATCCGCTAGGCCAAAAGCGGGTTAATGCAAATTGCTGAGCCTAGAAGGGTTCAACGATACGCGAGAGGTCGAGGATTGGGCATGTGCGGGATTTCGCGCAGGCGGACCGTCAGGACGCAGGCCGGTGGCGATGAGTAGATAAGGGAACGTCCCATCCTGGCTCGCACCAGTCTTGGCTCGCACCTGGCTGGCACTTGCCCTGTACGGTGGAATGACGTACATTGTAGATGGCGCCACCGTTTGGAGCGCAATATGGCGCAAAACCACACCACCCGAACCGCACGTCTGGAAGCGCGCATCGCACCCGATGCGCTGGCGGTGGTCAGGCGCGCCGCTGAAATCCAGGGACGCTCGGTCAGCGATTTTGTCGTCGCCGCCGCTCAAGAGGCTGCGCAAAAGACGGTATCGGAGGTCGAGGTGATCCGGCTGTCGCTCGCGGCGCAAGAACACTTCGTAAAACTTCTCACGAAGCCCCCTGCCCCGGCCCCTGCGTTGAAGAAAGCCCTCGCGCGACATGGGGTTCTCGTCAGGAATAAGTGAGCGACACCTTCCGGATTGAGCCGCTCAGCGCTGAGCACGATCGAGCCGGGTTCGTGTGCGGCTCCGAGCCGCTCGATCGGTATTTTAGGACGCAGGCATCTCAAGATGTCCGTCGCCGGATCGCGACCTGCTTTGTCGCTGTGAGCCGGGAGAAGGATGAAATCGCCGGCTACTATACTTTGAGCGCGACCAGCGTTGCTTTGGAAGCCGTATCTCCGCGGATCATCAAGAAACTGCCGCGTTACCCCGTTGTACCGGCAGCATTGATGGGCCGTCTCGCCGTCGCGCGTTCGTATCAAGGGCTCGGCCTCGGCGGCGTGTTGATCGCCGATGCGCTGAAACGTGTGACGCGGGCGGAGATGGGCGTCTTCGCCCTGATCGTCGACGCGAAGGACGAATCCGCCCAACGCTTTTATGAGCGACACGGGTTTACTCTTTTGCCCGGCGAAAGGCTGCGCTTGTTGCTCCCGATCGACGCGGCGCTCCGGCGTCTCGCGTCACGCTATTGAGGAACTCGCGCAAAACGGGGCGCGGCGCGAACCGTTCCTGGCCCGTTTTGTGGTGCGCGCCGCACCCTTTGCGCTTCTAAGTCAGTCGCCCACAACGAGGGCGCGGGCGAGCTTACTTTTTCGTATTGAGGTGCGCCCGCGCCTCGGTGGGCTGGCTAGCATCGGCCGGGCATTCGTGGGATAGTTTTGATAAGCAGAAGGAGACTGGCATGCTTCGACGCATGGAGGCGGTTGGGGTTCTCGTCGCGGCGCTAATCTGGCCGGCCGCGGCCGTGGCCCAGAAAGCGGGGCCGGCGGCGTGGCAGAACGATCTGAAACCCATTGCGGCCGCGGATTGGAATTACGATTTCGCCGCGCATTTGCTGGAGCGCGCGGGATTCGGAGGCACGCCGCAGGAGATCGAGGCGCTGGCGAAGCTGACGCCGGAGCAGGCGGTGGCGCGGCTGGTTCGATTCGAGGG
>JASHQT010000669.1 GCA_030039005.1 Bryobacteraceae bacterium | reverse complement strand
GAGGCCTTGACGAAAACACCTCCACGTCCACCAGCTTTTTCAGCTCTTCGAGCAGCGCGGCGGAATAATCGGCAATGCCGCTGCGCGCGGGCGGGAGCGGGGAGAAATAAGCGACTTTAAGGGCCACGGACGCTCGAGAAATCGCCTATCTCGTCAATTCCATCGAAAACGTTCCCATCGCGAGAGGAACGCGTACCAGCGCGAGTGTTCGCGCCTTGTCCTGGAGGAAGTAAAGGTCGAAACTGACGTTGGACGACGGGCCCTCCACCGACGCCTTGACGTGCTCCGTCTCCACCGGCTTATTGGCGATCTTCACGCTTTCGGTGCCCGAGGATTCGAGGTGGATTTCATACGGCGCCCCAAAGAAGACGGTTTGGTGCGGGGGCATGCGGCCCTGGCTCAGCTCTTCCCGCACGAAATACAAAAAAGTGAGAGCGTCTTTCCCGCAGGCATCCATGTTCATCTCCGATTGCCCAGCGCCTGTTCCGCGCATGACCGTACCGGTGTTCGCATCGAATTTCTCTTCGTCGTCTACTTTTTTGGATCCCTGAGAGGTAACCTTCCGGAATTCCGCCGAACAAAAGCCGCTCGATGCGTCGGAGAAGAATTTATCACTGACGGGAAATCCTGGAGCGCCGGCGTCCAGGTCGAATTCAAGATGCATGCTCTTGGACGAACTGGACGCGCTCAGCGTCGCCTCGCCCAAACTTAAGCCAGTCGGCCAGTTGACGCTGTAGTGCAGCGTCTCGTTGGGAGGCGGGGAATCCGTCGCCGGCGTAGCCGCAAATGCCAGACCCGCCAAAAGAAATGGAATGATTCTTGCCAGTGCATCCTTCATAGATACTTCGCCATACCGCGGAGATTATCGAGGAACTATGGAGCCGGATTTACTCACTGCCACACGCTTCGACGCCGCCCCGGCCACCCAGTAGTACGCCTCCAGCGTTTTCGCCGCGCTGCTGGACCAACTGAACATCGCCGCGCGCTGCACCGCCAGGCGTTCCATACGTTGCCGCAGCTCGCCGTCCAACAGCAGGTCCCGCATCGCCAGCACCAGTTCCTGGCGCGAGCAGGGATCGAACAACAGCGCCGCCGAATCGGCGACCTCCGGCATTGCCGATGTGCTGGAACATGCCACCGCGCGCCCGCACGCCATGGCCTCCAGTATCGGCAATCCGAATCCTTCGTAAAACGAGGGATACACGAACAGGTCGCAGGCGCCGTACAGCCGCCGCAATTCTTCGTCATCCACGAAACCGGTGAAATGGATACGATCGGCCACCCGCGATTTCTTCGCCGCCGCGCGAACGGCCGGTGCGAACCAGGTTTCTTCCTTACCTACCATCAACAAATGATGCGGCAAGCGCGGATAGGCGCCGATCAGTTCTTCGAACGCCGCAATCAAGCCCAAATGGTTCTTGCGCGGCTGTAAGTCACTTACCGTCATGACAAATGGCGCCGCTGGGAGCGCGGTGCGCATGCCGCGCTGCGCCGCCTCGCGCGCCACGGGATGAAACACCGGGCTGACGCCATACGGCACCACTATGACTTTGTCGTCGGGAAGCTGGTAAGCCTCTAAAATTCGCCGCTTCGAAAATTCGCTGGGGGTCAGAATGCAGCTCGCACCCTTTACGGTCCTGCGGACTGTCAGGCGTAGCTGCGTCGCGCGGAAGGTGGTGAAGTACTCCGGATGCTCGAGAAAACTCACATCGTGCACGCTGACCACTACAGGCGCCGCACACACCAGAGGTGCAGTGTACTGCACGTGCAGCAGGCTCGGCCGATCCTCGATCACGCGCCGCGGAAGATCGAAACCCAGGCGGACGAAGGGATTCGCGGACACGCGTTTTTTCTCGAATCGCTCAGGCACGCCGCCCGACGCCTCGTCGCGCGCGATGTATGCCACAAAGTCCGCTTCGCTGTCCAGCACTTCGAAGCAGCCGAGGAGATTACGAATATACGTTTCGTTCCCAGTTAAGTGCTGCCCGATCGCATGAGCGTCTACCGAAAAACGCATGACCCTCTCCAGTATAAAGGGTTTCCTGTTAGGGGCGGGCTGTTCGCGAAAGAACATTTACGGCCCCAGCGATTACCTAGGTTACACGGAACTCACTTCCCAAGTTGCAGCCATCGAAACTGCAGCCGTTGAATTAAGTCAGCTTGTTAGGACGCGGGAGCCCCGGTCAGACCATGCCGACGCGAGGCCGTTAGCGTTAATCCTACCGGGTTTCGCGGGCAGGATCAACCGCCGACGGCTCGAGCGACTCCTCTAATGCTTTCCAGACGGCCTTCCACGTGTAGCGTTCCTCGTACAGCCGCCGTCCCGCTGCTCCCAGGCGCATGCGATCGGCTGGCGATCCCAGCAGCCGGGATACGGCCTCGGCGAACTGACCGGCATCGTCGGCCAAGACCAAATGCTCGCCGTCGCGAAACTCCAGACCTTCGGCCCCGATCCTGGTCGACACCACCGGCGTGCCCGCGGCCCAGGCTTCCAGGATTTTGATGCGCGTCCCGCTGCCTGCGAGCAGCGGCACCACCGCTACTTGGGCCTGTGCGATGACGGCCACCGCATCTTCCACAAAACCGGTGATCTCGATTTGCGGATCGCTTAACGGAAGATCGCGAAAGGCGCCCGCGTTCCTGCTCAGGATTTTCCATCTCAGACCCGGCCAGCGCGACTTCAACCGCGGCCAAATGTCGCGGTGAAAAAATTGGACGGCCTGGATATTCGGGGCATATTCCAGATTGCCGCTGAAGACGATCTCCCGTCGTTCCACGCGCGGGGGTCGGGCGAGGAAAGGAAGCGCGTTGGGATACACGGTCACTTTCGCGTCCGGAGAAATGGTCTGCACAATTCTTGCGTCCTCGCACGACGTGGTAAGAATCCGTTCGAAGCGCGGGAGCCACCGGCGTTCGGAGGCTCGCGCCGCGCCAGCGAATCGCCGGTGCGCCCAGCCGAGCGCGCCGCTCTCCGAGTTCGCCATGCTTTGGTGCCAGGCCGATTCCACGTTGTAAACGTCCAAGATGACGCGCCGCGCCACGGGCCGGAGTTGTTCCACATAGGGAGCGCACCAGAAGTGCTCGATGAACGCGGCTTCGTAGCGCTGGCCTTGGACGCAGCGCTCAATCTCCGCCTCAAACCCCGCGAAACGATCGATCAGCGGCGATCGGTTGCGAACCAGTCGCCAGGCATTGCGCGCCGCGCGCGCCAGCGTGCTCTTAGAGTGAAACGGCAAATCGATGACATCGGCACGGACCAGTTTCCCCACTGGAACTGCCGCCGCGGGATCGGCTGCTCCCGGCTCACGGAAAAAGATGCCGTGCACGGAAAATCGCGACGCCAGGAACTCGAGCACAGAGGTCGCACGCATCGGGCCGCCGCCGACGGTCGGATACGGCGCCTCGGCCGCCAGGAACAATGCGCGCGGCCTATTTGCGGAATCGGGTTTTGTGAAATCGCTCGGCGGCCTGCTCATAAACGGCCCGGGTGAGTGTGGCTGTATTGGTCCAAGAAAATTCTCTCGCGCGCGCGAGCCCCCTTTCGCGGATGCCGCGCATGCCCTCCCGCTGCGTTACGGCCGCTCGCAAGGTTTCCAACCATCCCGCGCGGTCTTTCACGTCCAGCAGAATGGCGCCGTCCCCGGCAACCTCCAGGATGGCAGGATCGCGCGAGGCTACCAGCAACGCGCCGCATTGCATGGCTTCGAGCACCGGTAGCCCGAACCCTTCATAGGAAGAAGGATACACACACGCCATCGCACCCGAATACAGCGCCGGCAGTTCGTGCTCCGGGGTAAGCCCTTTCACTTCGAGTCCAGGTTCTGGCGGAATTTCCGCGAAATCCGCCCGCCGCCGGCCGGCTAAAACCAGATCGATAAGAAACTCCCGGCGCAGTTCGCGCCATAAATCCAGAATCAATCCGATGTTCTTTCGCGGTTCCAGCGTTCCCACGTACAACAAGTACGGCGTGGCGCGCTGGGGCTGCTCAACGGGATGAAATGCGGCGCCCGCCGCATGGTGCACCGCCATCACGCGATCGGGCGGAAGATGAAAACGCTCAATCGCCGCGCGGCGGATGGCGCCCGTGGGCGTGATCACCATCGTCGCCAGGCCCAGCCGCAGCAGCATCGGAGTCCGCCGGCGCACGCGATCCGCCTCGCTATGCCAGCTCGGATCCAGCCACGGCGAAAGATCATGCAGCGTCATCACGCTGGGCCGCAAGGGCAGATAAGGCACCGCGAAATCAGTCCCATGAAACACTTCGATCCCCAGGCGCGAAATTTCGCCTTGCAATCCCCAGGACCACCAGCGCCGCTCCAGCATGTTGCGCGGGCCGGCGCCCACACCAAGGTTCGGCCGCTCGCAGGGTGGTGCGATTTTTTGATCGCACAGCAGCCAGATGCGATCCTCGGGAAACGCATCGCACAGCGCGCGGGTCAACTCGTCCACGTAACGGCGCGCTCCGCCGCTCGGTACGGTTAACGGTGTGGCATCGAGCGCGATCCTCATCAGTTCGATGATAGAGTGTACCCGGCAGCCCGTCAGGTTTAAAATCAGACATGACCAAACAGGAGATCCTTCTCGCCCAGAGCGAGCACCTGTTCCCGGCGGTTTTTCACTACTTCGAGCAGCCGCTCATCATCTCGCACGCCAAAGACCAATATGTCTGGGACATCGATGGGAACCAATATCTCGATTTTTTCGGCGGCATCGTGACGGTGAGCGTGGGCCACTGCAACGAGGAAGTAAACCGCAAGCTGCACGCCCAGATCGATCGCCTCCAGCACGTGTCCACCGTGTTCGCGAACGAACCGCAGGCGGCGCTCGCCAAGAAACTGGCCCAGATCACGCCCTCCGGCAAACTGACCAAATCGTACTTCACCAACAGCGGCACGGAAGCGAACGAAACCGCTATCCTGGCCGCCCGCTGCTACACAGGCTCCACCGAAATCGTCGCGCTGCGCTACGCCTATCACGGCCGCTCCGCTCTCGCGATGAGTTTGACCGCGCAATCGAGCTGGCGTCTTGGCCCGGTGACGCAAGCTGGAATCGTGCACGCGGTGAACGCATATTGCTATCGCTGCCCCTACGGCCTTTCGTATCCCTCCTGCGAGGTGCGCTGCGCCCAGGACGTCGAACAGGTGATCAAAACCACTACCTCCGGCCGCATCGCCGGATTCATCGCCGAGCCCATTCAGGGCGTGGCCGGATTCGTCACCCCTCCCAAAGAATATTTCCCCATCGTCGCCGAAACGGTGAAAAAATACGGCGGCGTCTTCATCAGCGACGAAGTGCAGACCGGCTGGGGCCGCACTGGCGGCAAGTGGTTCGGCATCGAGCAGTGGGGCGTGCAGCCCGACATCATCACCAGCGCGAAAGGCTTGGCCAATGGCTCGCCCATCGGCGTCACCATCGCGCGGCCCGAAATCGCCGACTCGCTGCACGGCGCCACCATTTCCACGTTCGGCGGCAACCCCGTCACCAGCACCGCCGCCAAAGCCGTCATCGATTTCATCGAGGAACACAACCTCGCGATCAACGCCGCCGAAGTGGGCGCTTATTTCCGCGGCAAGCTGCTCGATTTGCAATTGAAGCACCCGATCATCGGCGACGTGCGTGGCATGGGCCTGTTGCAGGCCATCGAGCTGGTGGAGGACCCGGTGAGCAAGAAGCCGGCCACCGCCCAGACCGTGGCGGTCATGGAAGCCGCGCGCGAAAACCGCCTCATCATCGGTAAGGGCGGCCTCAACGGCCACATCCTGCGCTTCTCACCGCCGCTGAATATTTCCAAGTCCGATGTCGACGAGTTCACGCGGCTCCTGGACGCCAGTTTGGCTAAAGCATCGGTCCTGGTCGCGGCATCGTAACCTAGGGCGTAGCATAGGAAGAATGGACGAGCGAGCGTTTTACAAGGAATCGCAGGCCACGAAGCCTGCCAATCTGAATTGCCCCTTCTGCCGCACCTCGGAATCCTACGATCTGCGCTGGCTGGTGCGCACCAAAGTCGATCGGCTGCCCGGCCACGCCGACGAGCGCGACCGCGCCAAATTCAAGAAGGCAGCCAGCTACATGGTGCTGCTGGACGACAAGGTGATGTGCAAGAACATGCGCTGCCGCAAACGTTTCGACGTCTCGGGG
>JASHQT010000668.1 GCA_030039005.1 Bryobacteraceae bacterium | reverse complement strand
GTCACGAGTTGATTGCGGAACGGCTCCAGCGGTTGCATCACCGGCTTGAACGCGAAGTCGCTGCCCGCCGCATCGGGATGCCAGGTAGTAGGAAACACGCCACAAGGGAAGTAGACCGCACCGAAGCGGAACGGCGATTTCGGCGCGGCGGAGAGCGCCGGTATCATGGCGTCCAAAAACGGCAGTGCGACCGAGGCGCCCAAGGCGCCACGCACGAATGTGCGTCGCGAAAGATGCTTCTTCGTAATGATCATGGCTGCTTCCTCTTCATCGTGAAGTGTTCGATCGTGCAAGTTTAACAGCATCGGCCGGTGTATGGGCCGTTTCCACCGGTTCCAACTTCGTGCGCATCTGAAACGGCGCACTTTCCACTATCCCTATAATAACCGAAGAAAGCTGGTAATCGTTCTGGGCGGCCTTCCTGACGATGCGGCGAACTACGGGCATGTCGGCGGGCTCCAGCCCGCGGCCCAGCGCGTACGTCAGCATCTTTTCGGTGACGACGGTCACAAAAGCGTCCGGCCGGGTTAGAATGGCCTCCCGCAGAGCCACCGGACCGTTGACCTGGGTTCCGTCCGCGAGCGTCCCCGCAACGTCCAGCGGCGCCCCATCCACACCTTTATCGCGCCACTGCCCCACCGGATTAAAGTTCTCCAGCGCAAACCCCACTGGATCGATCACGCGATGGCAACCCGCACAGGGCTGATTCTTGCGGTGCAATTCGAGTTGCGCACGCACCGTCTTGGGCACTTTCGAGTCCTTGTTGCTTTCGTCGAGCGAGGGGACGTTGGGCGGGGGAGGAGGCGGGGGCGTGTTCAGGAAGGTACTGAGCACATACTTGCCGCGGTAAACCGGCGAGGTTCTGGTGGCGACGGACGTCATCGCGAGGATGCTTCCTTGCCCCAGCAGACCGCGGCGATTGGGATCGGTGAGCTTGACGCGCCGAAATTGGGGACCGTAGACGCCCTGGATGCCATAGTGCCGGGCCAGCCGCTCGTCGACGAAGGTGTAGTCCGCGCTCAGAAGCTCAAGGGCGCTGCGATCATCGCGCAAAATATACGCGAAGAACATTTCGGTCTCGGTGCGGAATCCTTTGCGGATGTTGTCGTCGAAATCAGGGAACATCAGGATGTCCGGAACGACCTTCGCCTCCAGATTGCGGAGCTGCAACCACTGCCCAGTGAAATTTTCGACCAGCGCGCCGGAGCGGTCATCGGCAAGCATACGGTGCACCTGAGCGCTAAGCACTTGCGGTTCCCGTAGCCGCCCGGCCGCCGCCAGGTCCAGCAGCTTTTCATCGGGTATGCTGCTCCACAAGAAGAAGGACAAGCGCGAGGCCAGTTCAACGTCACTGACCGGATGTGCGACGCCGGCGCGGGCGCCGGGTGGGTCGCTCTCAATGCGATACAAAAAGTAGGGGCTGGCAAGAACCCGCGCGACGCCGGCGCGAATCCCATCGTCGAAACTACCACCGGGCTTTCCCTCCTGCTCTTGGCGCGCCCGCTTGTAAAAAGACAGAGGAGCGTCGACGTCCGCGGCCGTGACAGGACGCCGGTACGCACGGCGCGCAAGATTTGTTAGGATCTTCCCCGCGCACGTTGCCTCGTCCACCCGGTCGCCGGGATGGCACACAAACAGCCTCTGCCGGCTGGGCCCTTCGCTCAGGCCGTGCACATTGTATGGGCCGTCGATGGACACGATCCTCAGCCTCGGCAGGCCTGCAACCATGTGGACTTCCTGGCTCTGCCGCCGCGATGGTTCCCAGACGTCCTGCAACTGGCCTGGCCGCTCTCTCCACGTAAAGCCGACATCGTGAGGACCAGCGGTGACCCGCACGCGTCCCGTCATCCTTTTGTCGATGACCGGTTGCGCCGCGGCCAAATCCTTGGCCTGCATCTCGTCGTCGGCGGGGCCGCCAATCGGAGCGGAATACACTTCGGCGCCATCCACAGTGATGACGAAGGTGAACGGCGTGTCATTTCCTTCTACGCCGGCGTAGCCCTCCTGAACGCCTCGGACCAGCCGGCCGGACAGCTTATACTCGGCGTCAGCCGGAAATACGTGATGGACAACGGTGCCGCCAATCGTTCCGAGCGGCAGTCCCTCGATGTATCCGTTCTGGCTGAATTCGCGGCTGATGGAATGCTCCGTCGTCCCGGGCCTCACCTCGGGATCGCCCACGGCCATGGCGCTGACGCGCTCGGCTGCGTTCACATATCCTTCGAGCAGCAGCGGCGAGGTTTTCAGAGCCGTCGCGATGTTATCGAACCCGAATTCCGCTCCGTCGGTCGGCAGCAGATCGCTCACGTCGATGTCGACCGCCAGCAGATCGCGTATCGCGTTCGCATACTCAGCGCGATTCAGACGATGCACAACGTAGCGGCCCGGAGTGCTGTGGCCTTCCCAGGCACGGTCGAGCGATGCTGCCAGCCAGCTCGTAAAGCCCGCATACTCGGCCTCGGCGGGACGCGGCATGCCCGGCGGCGGCATGGCACGCACGCTCAGCTTCCGAAGCACGCGTTCCCAAGTGTCTGCATGGGCCAGCAGGTCGTCGAACGCCTCCGGTTCCAGATTGACCGGAGCTTCCGCCGGGTTCGCCGCACGTTTGCTGTGACACGCGATGCAATACTGATGCACCAACGCGCGGTATTTGGCTTCTTCTGCGGTTG
This sequence comes from Bryobacteraceae bacterium, assembly GCA_030039005.1. Next base: position 6,749 of record JASHQT010000668.1, on the reverse strand, counting down.
TTGCGGCCTTGGAAGACGACCCGCCCGTCTGCGCCGTTAGCGGTGCTGTGAAGCCGAGGGAGGCCAGCGCCGCCGCAAATACTATGCTCTTCAGGTTTCTCATGGAGCGCTTGTCACCGCCGTCGCTTTAGGAGTGTCTTTCTTGTCCTTCTCATCAACTTTCTTGTCGGCCGGAGGCGGCGGCTGGGGCGCCGGATCGTTGGGACCAAGATGCATCAGCTCCCGCAGGGCGGCAACGACCTCCTCTTTCGAATTGTGCGGCCGTTTATACACGTCCCGATCGCCCATGTCGAGGGGGTCCGGTTTCTTAGGCTGTTCGGCCAGCAGCAGGGGCGTCAGATTGTCCTTGTTAACGGCGTCCAGCTTTCCACCGGCGGCTGCGAGCGCACGAATCATCGGCACTTGCTCCTCCTGCACGGCCTGATGGAGAGGCGTCGAACCATCGGCCGCCTTGGCGTTCGGATTGGCCCCCGCGGCAAGGAGCAGGTTGAGCGCCTCTAGAGGATCGCGGCTGCCGGGCTCGCGGAACTGCGGCGGGCCAATGCGAGTGAAACCGGGTCCGCCCGCGATCGGTGCGCCTTGGCCACCTTTTATGGCGGCCATTAGGGGAGTCCGGCCGGCATTCGGATTCGGGCGGCCACCAGCGGCAGGTTTGCCGTCTTTGGGCTTGACCTCGCTCGGGGTCCACTCGATCTGCGCGCCTTTGGCCAGTAGCAGCTTCAGGACCTCGATGTCGGCCGCCGTGGCAGCACGGTAAAATGGCGAGCTGTTGATGGACGCGCCGCAGCACAGCGTCGTCGAATGGAGGGCGCCGACAAACGGCTTATTGACGTCCGCGCCCAGGTCGAGGAGCACCTTCACCAGACCCAAGGCCGTTAGCTGATTCGGATGGTTGGGTTGCAGCCGCGACCCGTCGTGCGCGCGCATGTCGATGGTCGCGTCGTGCATGTCGACGGCGAAATACAGAGATCCGTCATTGGGGTCGGCACCCAGGTCGAGCAACTCCTTGGCTAGATCGAAGCGGTCATTAACAATGGCGACGATGGTCGCGCTCGCGCCATCGGCGTTGGTCAGCTTCGGATCGGCGCCGCCCTTGATCAGCGCTTCGGCAACATCCGTGTGTCCGTTGCGAACGGCGAACATCAGTGCCGTAAAGCCGCCGGATGGGTGATCCGCGTCCTTGCGCTCCGTAATGGTTGAGACGTGCGCCTTGAGGTTGGGATCCGCCCCGGCGGCCAGCAGCGTCTTTACAACCTCCACGTGGCCCTCCGCGGCAGCCCACATGAGCGCGGTCTCTTCCTGATACGGGTCCGCGGCGTTGACGAACGAGCCATGCGAAAGCAGTAACTTGACGGCGTCCACGCGGCCTGTGCGCGCCGCCGCCATCAGGGGCGTTTCGCCTTCGGGATGCCAACGCGTGGGGTTCGCTCCGGCCTCGAGCAACGCAGCCATCAACTCGACGTCGCCGTCGCGGCTGGCCTGCAGAAGCGGCGTCACGCCGTAATGGTTTGGCGTGTCCACCCAGGCTCCCGCCGCGAGCAGCGCCTTCGTCATGTCTGCGTCCGAGTGGTAGGCCGCCCATAGCAGCGCCGTGGAACCGTCATTGGCGGGCGCATTCACGTCCGCATGTTCCTTGATCAACTTCTGAACCGCGGGCAGATCATCGGCCCTGGCGGCCTCTGACACGGCAGCCGTGTTAGAAGCTGCGTGCAGAAAAGCATTGGGCCGGACCAACGCCAACCCCAGCATGAGCGGCAGCGATAACCACCGCAGCGGCCTTGCACAAGCCCTTGTTGCCAATCGCATCACGACGCCTCCGTATGCGCTTGGAACATAAGATATATCGTCGCGGCATGCAACGCAAGGCCCAGTTCTCCCTTTCAACGCAAATCGGAGTTGGTATCGATGGCCTATTAGTACCGCGTGACCTCGAGGAGTGGCAACGGAACGTATAGCCGGGCGTCCACAGTCTGCACGAATGGGAGGAATCATGCCGGATCACAGCATGCCCGATCGAAAATCGAAACCAGCCATTCATATTCCGCCAATTGCCCCCCATACGCTGACCCTCGTTTTGTTGTCCGTGGGACTGGTAATCTTGCTGGGTGCAAACGTCAGGCAGGACCGCCGGGCTGGCCGGCTGGAACAGGACCTTGTCCAGCTCCGTGCGCAGACGCAGAGCCAAATCGCAGAGTTGCGCGATGCACAATCGGCGACGTTGCAGCACGACCTGTTGCGGATCCATGATCTGACGGTGCTGCTCCAGAAGAGTCAGGACCAGATTCAGGAAGCCGCCTTGATTGCCAACCGGAGATGCGCCGAGCTGGGAAGAATTGTCGAGCAAAGGCACCAGGAAATGATTACCGCGATTTCCGATTTGAGGGCCGATGTCAGAGCCGAGGCCGACGCCAAGACAAGCCATCCCATCCCCGTGCAGTCTCCGAAACCCGGCGCCCTGGATGCTGGCGCCGCGCTTCGCGTTTCGAGCCTGGTCCCGGCGGATGCTCCGGCCGGCCCCGTGGCCCAACTGATTTCGGCGAACGATGCGGAGGCGACATCCGCTCCGCCGCCAAAGAAAGGATTCTGGAGCCGTTGGAACCCTTTCAGCCGGAACAAGAAGAAGCAGGAAGCCGGCAGCGGGGACGGAGGGCAATAGATCGCCCCGATTGACAATCTAGTGAGTGTGCTGAACCTCCGCAAAACTGCGGCTCCTAAACCTACGGCGAGTACGATCATTCGGCTTCATTGGGAACTTCAGTCAAACCGGGTTCTATTGCCGGGGCGAAGGAAGGCGCTCGAGCGCGCCAGATCATCGACCAGGCGAAGCCCGCGAACAACACAACCGCATATAGGTAAGGCAGATAGGAATATGGAGCTTGCGGAAACGGATAGAGATTGCCGAGCAGCGCGACGCACATGGCGAGGATCGCAAGGATCGAGATTCCAACCGCCTGGGGTGTCAGCCGGCCTCGGGAACGCAGGAAAAGCGGTGCTGCCGTGCAAACCAGGATGTACGCCGTCACAAAGCCGAAAGTGGAGAGGGTTCCCAAGAGTCCGTAGATATCGAAGAGGTTCATTCCGCGCAGCGTCATGACGGCGGCAGGAACAAAGGCGGCCAGGGAACACCACAGCACGGCGCGATGGGGGGTTTGATTGTGTTCGTGCGCTTCACCCAGCAGGGAGTGCAGTGCGCCGTGGCGGGCCATGAGAAAGAGCACACGAGCGGCTGCCGTAATACAACCCAGAAAACAGGCGAAAAACGTTACCACCGCTCCGAGATCGGTGAGTAGACCTATCCATGGTGGCAGGCCCATTTGGCGCGCGAGCACATGCAGAGGCGCGGGGTTTTGGGCCAGGCTCTGGGATTCGCCGCGAAACGCCAAAACTTCGGCGTAGGCGCAGAGGAAGAAAAATGCGCCGGATAGAATTGCGCTCCACTTCACCGCGCGCGGGATGCTGACGAGCGGGTCTCGGGCTTCCGACCCGAGCGAAGTCGCGCTTTCAAATCCGACCAGACTGAACATGGCGAGCACCAGTCCGAGTCGCAGCTTCTCCGGCGTGACGCCTTGAAGCGCAAGCTGCTCCATATCGAGTCGCCAACCATGCTTGGCAATGACGGCGATCACTAAGACAGAAATTAGAGCCACCGATACGATTTGGAGCCACAACATCAGCCGGGTAGAGATCTGGATGTCGCGATAGGCCAGGTAGCAACAGATTCCGGTGACCAGAGTAGTGACGAGGAAGGGTGACCCCGGCAGGCCGAACCCATCGCGCAGAATCACGTCCACATAATTTGCGACACCGGCGGACACGGACGCCGCGGTGCCGAGGTAAGCGATCAGGAGCGCCCAACCGGCCAGCACACCCCAGCGCGGGTGCATGTGATCCGCGATGTAGGTGTACAGTGAGCCGGGCGATGCCGAGGCGCGGGCGAATTGGTTGATGTTCAGCCCCACCAGGAGTACGGCAACGGTGGCGATCAGGAACGCCATGGCGCAGCCTGGTCCGGCCAGGCCGAAGACGAGCGGGACGGTCATCACCGGTGCCCCGGTAGGTGCGATAATCGCGACGGATTGTGCCAGAGTCTGGACGGGCGACAGTGCCCCCGATTTCAGGCCATAGGAGTTAGCTGCTGGAACTTCTGGCGCGGACGGGGCGGCAGTGTTTACCAACCTTGCCGAAGTATTGCCAAGTTCCATCCACCTATACTAGCATCGGACTGAAGCCCATTCTCCGGCGTCAGCTGCGTTGCTGAGGCACGGCGGAACCCATCCGGACGAAAGGCGGCGACATGGCCATCCCCACTGAAGTGACCGAGGACAGCTCCCCGATTTCCGGCGGCGCGATTTCAAGCGCTTACCGGCACCCGCTCGACCCGTTGTACCCAGCCGAACTAGAAGAAGCCGTACAGATCCTGACGCGTGAAAAATACCTGGGCCCGAGCATTCGAATTGCATCCATCAACCTGATCGAGCCCGCGAAAAACTTGATAGAGCAGTACAAGCCGGGCGCTCCCTTCGAGCGGCGCGCATTGGCTGTCCTTCTGGATCGCGCCAAGCGCACGGCGTACGAGGCAGTGGTGGACCTGAACGCTAAAGCGGTTACGTCCGTCACGGAATTTCCGAGCGGCGTGCAGCCTTCGGTCCTGCTGGATGAGTTCGCTGAGTGCGAAGCGGCGGTACGGCGTTCTCCGTTGTTCCTGGAAGCATTGCGCAAGCGCGGGGTGACCGGCGCGGACCTGGTGATGGTGGACCCGTGGTCGGCCGGGATGTACGGCACCGAGTTGTCCGATGAAAAGGGGCTGCGCAGGCTGAGAGCGCTGTGCTTCTTGCGATCGGAGCCGGCCGACAACGGCTATGCGCGGCCCATCGACAGCATGGTGGCGGTGGTGGATCTTTACAAGATGGAAGTGACGCGCATCGAGGAATACCCGATCGTGCCGATCCCGCCCGAGCCGGGAAATTGGGCGCGCGAATATATTCCGAACGTGCGCATGGACCTCAAGCCAGTGGAGATCGCGCAGCCCGAAGGTGTCAGCTTCCAGGTGACCGGCAATCAGGTGGAATGGCAGAAATGGAAGTTTCGCGTGGGATTCACTTCGCGCGAAGGCCTGGTGCTCCACACCATCAGCTACAACGACGCGGGCCGGGAGCGGCCAGTTCTGCATCGCGCGTCGATTTGCGAGATGGTGGTGCCCTACGGCGATCCGGGCGAGCAGTATTACCGCAAGAACGCCTTCGACATCGGCGAATACGGCCTGGGGATGCTGGCGAATTCGCTCGCTCTGGGTTGTGATTGCCTGGGTGTGATTCACTACTTCGATTTTCCGCTGGTGGACAGCCACGGTAACGTCACGCCGCTGAAGAACGCCGTGTGCCTGCATGAGGAAGACTACGGGATTTTGTGGAAGCACACGGATTGGCGCACCGGGCAATCGGAAGTGCGGCGGTCGCGGAGGCTGTCGGTTTCCTTCATTGCCACCGTCGGGAATTATGAGTATGGATACTACTGGTATTTCTACCAGGACGGATGCATTCAGTGCGAGATCAAGCTGACCGGGATCATGAACACCACGGCGCTCGCGCCCGGCGAAAAATCGCGGTACGGGGTTGAAGTTGCGCCGCAGTTGAATGCGCCATTTCATCAGCATATTTTTGCCGCGCGATTGGTGCCGACCGTGGACGGGCCGCATAATTCGGTGGTGGAAGTGAACAGCGTCGGCCTGCCGACGAGCGTGAGCAATCCGCATGGCAACGCGATCATGGCCGAAGAGACGCTGTTCAGGACGGAGAAAGAGGCCCAGCGCCGCGTGAATTCGGCGAGCGCGCGGTTCTGGCGCGTGATCAATCCGGGCAAAATGAACCGGCTCGGGCAATCCGTGGGGTACCGGCTGGTGCCGGGCGAGAACTGCCCGGCGTTCGCACAGGCGGATGCTCCGATCATGCGGCGCGCGGGGTTCACGCAGAATCACCTGTGGGTGACGCCATACAGTCCGAAGGAGCGCTACGCGGCCGGCGAGTATCCGAACCAGCATCCTACGGGCGACGGACTGCCGCTGTGGACCCAGGCCAATCGGCCGGTGGACAATACGGAGCTTTCGCTGTGGTACGTGTTCGGCCACAATCACGTGCCGCGTCCGGAAGACTGGCCGGTGATGCCGGTAGCAATGCTCGGTTTCATGTTCAAACCGGATGGATTTTTCGAGCGCAGTCCGGCGATGGACGTGCCCCCTCCACCGGCGAAGGATCACTGTTGCCATTAGGACCAGGGATCAGGCGATGCGGGGCCCCAATCCCGGAGCTCTCCAACGCGAGAACTACTGGGATGTGTCGATATTTGATTCCTTTCCGTTGCTCAAGACGATCCTGGTCGTCCAGAGCGACGGTGCGCCGTTCTTCGCACGATAGCCAGTGATGGTGACGACTTCGCCGGGTTGGACGGTAGACTCGGTCCAGCCTCTGTGAATGAGATGCACCGGACTGGTCATCTCCGCCATCCAGCTTTGCACCCGGCCTTTGTCATCCTTCACGTCGAATTCAATGACGCAATGCGGGTTCACGAAGTGAAAATCGGTTACGGTTCCTGTCAGCGTCACTGTCTTCGTTGTGTCGAAGGCGGCGAATCCATGATGCGCGGCGGCCGGAGATGCCAGGAAGATCAGGGCCACGCTCGCCGCAAGAATCGGTAGGCCGGATTTCCTCATTGTGCCGGTCCATGATCGACCCAGCGGTCGAGTTCCCGCACGT
>JASHQT010000667.1 GCA_030039005.1 Bryobacteraceae bacterium | reverse complement strand
ATCGCGACGCGCAGCTCCGCTCTCTGCTCACGCTCGAAACCAGCGTGCCGAAAGACAAGCTGCGTTCGGTGCTGGTCTACGGCGGATTCCCGCTGAGCGCGCGGCACGTCATCGACGGCGTGCTCGCCGAGCTAGGCGTGGAAGAGGAAGCAACGCCCGCTGGCGTGCAAGTGAGGAAATAGCATGCCGTCCATCGTCAAACCCGTCGCTACGCATCCCAGCCTCCAGCGCAACGAACTGGGCCTCACCATTCGCGATTACGAAGGGGCCATGTCCACGCTGTGCGCCGGGTGCGGGCATGATTCCATCACCGCCGCCCTCACGCGCGCGCTTTGGGAAATATCGGCCGAGCCGCACATGATCGCGAAGCTTTCCGGCATCGGCTGCTCCTCGAAGACGCCCGCGTACTTCGTCAACGGCGCGCACGGGCTCAACTCGGCGCACGGCCGCATGCCGCCCATCGCCACCGGCGCCAATGCCGCCAATCGCGAGCTGATCTACATCGGAATTTCGGGCGACGGCGATTCGCTTTCCATCGGCCTGGGCCACATGTGCCACGCCATCCGCCGCAACGTTCGCATGATCTATGTCATCGAAAACAACGGCGTCTACGGCCTCACCAAGGGCCAGTTCTCGGCCTCGGCCGACGTGGGGTCGAAGAGCAAGCGCGGTGAGCCCAATCGCATGGAACCCATCGATTCGGTGATGCTGGGCCTCAGCCTCGGCGCAACCTTCATCGCGCGCAGTTTTTCGGGCGACAAGGACCAGCTCGTGCCCATCTTGAAGGCCGCGGTCTCACATCGCGGGTTCGCCCTCGTCGACGTGATCTCGCCTTGCGTCACCTTCAACGACCACGAAGGTTCCACCAAGAGTTATCTCTACACCCGGCAGCACGATTTGAAAGCCACCGAAGCCGATTTCGTTCCGCCGGCCAGCGAGATCCTGGCGCAAATCGGACAGAACGGCGCCGTCAACGTTACCATGCATGATGGAAGCGTTGTGCGATTCAAAGGCGTTCCGCGCGACTACGATCCCACCGATCGGCGCCGCGTGATGGACTACCTGGAAGAGCGCCATGGCAAGGGCGAAATCGTCACTGGCTTGCTGTACCTGGACGAGTCCATCCCCGGCATGCATGAAATGAGCAACACGCCAGACACCGCATTGACCAAGGTTCCTTATGCCAAGCTGTGTCCGGGCGCCGCGGCGCTCGACCGGTTGCAGGAAGATTTCCGGTGATCGCGCTGTCAATGATCACCGAAACACAAATCATCCAATTTGATTCGATCCCACTCGATTGCGGCCTGACGCTCGCTCCCGTGGATGTCGCCTATGAAACCTACGGCGAATTGAACGCGCGCAAGAACAACGCCATTTTGATTCTCCACGCCTTTACAGGCGATGCGCACGCAGCAGGCACGGACAAAATCACTGGCGCCCCCGGCTGGTGGGACAGCATGATTGGTCCTGGGAAGGCCTTCGACACCGACAAATACTTCGTGATTTGTTCGAATATCCTGGCCGGATGCCGCGGGTCTTCGGGCCCGGGTTCCATCAACCCCGAGACCGGCTGCCCTTACGCGATGTCCTTCCCGCCGGTCACCATCCCCGACATGGTGCGCTTGCAGAAGATGCTGGTGGAGCACCTGGGCATCGAGCGGCTGCTCGCCGTCTCCGGCGGATCGATGGGCGCGATGCAGGCGCTGCAATGGGGCGTGGCCTATTCGGAGTCCGTGGCCGCGGTCATTCCCATCGCCGGTACCGCGCGCCACAGCCCGCAGCAGATTGCGTTCAACGAAGTGGGCCGCCAAGCCATCATGGCGGACGCGGACTGGAACGAAGGTAATTACTACGGCAAACGTCCGCCGGCGCGCGGGCTCGCGGTGGCGCGTATGGTGGGACACATCACCTACATGAGCGACACGTCGATGCGCGAGAAATTCGGGCGCCGCTTGCGCGATCAGGATCAATTCGAAGTGGAAAGTTACCTGCGCTATCGCGGCAATCAATTTGTCGACCGCTTCGACGCGAATTCGTATCTCTACATCACCAAGGCCATGGATTATTTCGATCTCACCGCCGGACGTCCGTCGCTCAGCGCCGCGTTCGATGGCGTGAAGTCGCGGTTCCTGGTGATCAGCTTTTCCTCCGACTGGCTGTACCCGAGCTATCAATCGCTCGAAGTGGTGCGCGCACTCCGCGGCCGCAACTGCGACGTCGCCTATTGCGACCTGCCTTCCACCTACGGTCACGACGCGTTCCTGGTGAACGTCTCCGAACAGGCTGAACTGGTGCGCGGTTTTCTAGCCAGCACGTTCCGGGGGCAGCCCTAGGAGTGCCCCAACAGGTGCCAGAAAAAGCCGTGTCCGAAGCGTTCGTTCCTAAGCTGCTCGGACGCAGCGACTACGCCATCATCAGCGAGATCATCGAAGAACGGGCCCGCGTCCTCGATCTGGGCTGCGGCGGAGGCGAGTTGCTCGCTTGGCTTGCCGAAAACAAGCAGGTGGACGCGCGCGGCGTGGAGATCGAAGGCTCCAAAGTCCGCCAGGCCATCGCGCGCGGCGTCTCCGTGTTTCATAGCGACATCGAAGATGCCCTGGCCGACGTTCCCGAACTCGCTTTCGATTACGTGATCCTGAGCCAGACGCTGCAGGAATCGCGCGCGCCGCTGAAAGTCCTGCGCGAAATGCTGCGCGTGGGACGCCGCGCCATCGTCGCGTTCCCCAACTTCGGCCACTGGAGCGTGCGCCTGGCGCACCTGTTCACCGGCCGCGCGCCCAAGACCAAGCTGTTCCCGCATGACTGGTTCGATTCGCCGAACATCCATTTCTTCACCGTGGAGGATTTCGAAAGCCTGGTGAAGGCGCAGCACTGGACCATCGAAAAACGCATCTTCCTGCACGGCGCACGGCAAGTCCGGTTCCTCCCGAATCTATTGGCCGAAGTGGC
>JASHQT010000666.1 GCA_030039005.1 Bryobacteraceae bacterium | reverse complement strand
ACCGGTCCGCCGAGCGCGTGGAGGCCGTCAGTTCCCTGCTCTACGACAATCTTGTCATGGAAGAAACGCGCAGCGGCGCTCCCGATCCCGAGCAGGCGGCCGCGATGCTGGCAGAGCGCGCGCTCGAAGCCGGCATCGAACGTTTTGTGGATCGCCACGAACTGGAACACTTCCAGGCTCGGCTCGCCTTCGCGTCCGAACACGCCTCGATTCCCAAGGTGGATGTGGAGGCCGCGTTCCGGGAGTTGTGCCACGGACTGAAGAGTTTCGCCGAATTGAAAAGCGCGGCGCCGTCCTTGATCCCCGCGCTCGAACTGCGCGCGGGGTCGAGAATCCTCAACGAAATCGCGCCCGCGCGTATTCGCCTGCCCAACGGCCGCCAAACCAAAGTCAATTACGAATCCGGCAAGCCGCCCTGGATCGCCTCGCGCCTGCAGGATTTCTTCGGCCTCGGCGAAACGCCACGCATCGCGCGCGGCCAAGTGCCGCTCGTGGTGCATCTCCTCGCGCCGAACAAGCGCCCGGTGCAAACCACGACCGATCTCGCCGGTTTCTGGCAGCGCCTCTACCCGCAGGTCCGCCGCGAGTTGAGCCGCCGCTATCCCAAGCATGCCTGGCCCGAAGATCCGTACGGGTCCCGCGTAGACTGATCGTATGCGCCGCGCTCTTGCCGCCCTGTTTTTGTTCGGAATTTCGTTCGGCTACTTGGAAGCCGCCGTCGTGGTTTACCTGCGTGCCATTTACGACCCCATTCGCGCGCGCCTGCATCCGGAACGCAGCCCGCACGCTCTGTTTCCGCTCATCACCACGCAGCAACTCGCGGATGCCGGCCCGGAGAACGCGCGGCGCCTCGCCATCGAGACCGGCCGCGAGGCCGCCACCATGGTGATGCTCGCGGCCGTGGCACTGGCGGTCGCGCGCAATTTCGAGCAATGGATCGCAGCCTTCGCCATCACGTTTGGCGTCTGGGACATCAGCTTCTACGCGTTCCTCAGGTTCATGGTCCACTGGCCGGAGTCACTGCGCACCTGGGATATTTTGTTTCTGATCCCGCTGCCGTGGGTTGGGCCCGTATGGGCGCCCATCGTGGTTGCGCTCTCGATGATCGTATGCGGCTTGGTCTCTTTCTTGAACGGCGGCCTTCGGCTCGGCGCACCGCACTGGGCCGGCGTTTTCACCGGCGCGCTTGTCATTATCGTGTCTTTTGTCTGGGATTTCCGCAATACGACGGCTGGAGGCTTGCCAAACCCGTTTCAGTGGCCGCTCTTCGTCGCAGGCGAGATCATCGGGCTCGGCTCGTTTACGGCTGCCGTGTTCCCATCCGTCCGAAGAAGATATACTTTCTGACTGAGGACACCTCCATGTCTGACGAAACTAAAGATCCCCAACAAGCTTCGCGGCGCCAGTTCGTAAGCACGTCCGTCGCGGCCGGACTCGCCGTCGCGACCGCCACCGCGGCGTCGGTCGTTGAAACCGACGTCGAAATCAAGACTCCCGACGGCACCTGCGATGCCGCGTTCTTTCATCCGGCTTCCGGCTCGCACCCGGGCGTTCTCATATGGACCGACGCGTTCGGCCTGCGGCCCTCCTTCCGCGATATGGGTAAGCGGCTGGCGGCGCAAGGGTATTCGGTCCTGGTGCCCAATCCGTTCTACCGGCAAGGAAAGGCTCCATTCTGGACCGACGCTTCCACCGTCGACTTCGGCAAGGAAGGCGGCAAGATCCGGCCGTTGATGGCGTCGGTGAACGCGGCGGGCCACTGCGAAATGGATGCGCAAGCTTACATCGCGTTCCTCGACGATCAAAAGCAAGTGAACACGAAGAAGAAAATCGGCACGCAAGGCTATTGCATGGGCGGCGCGCTGGTGATGCGCACGGCAGCCACAATTCCCGATCGCGTGGGTGCCGGCGGCTCCTTCCATGGCGGCGGATTGGTGAGCGATAAACCCGACAGCCCGCATCTGCTCGCGCCGAAGATCAAAGCGAAAATGTATTTCGGAATCGCGCACAGTGACGACGCGCGTAGTCCCACCGACAAGGACAAATTAAAGGAAGCCTTCATCGCGGCCAACAACCCGGCAGAGATCGAAGTCTACGAAACCTGCTTCCACGGCTGGTGCGTTCCCGATATGCCCAAACAGGCGGACGGCACGCCCACCTACGACAAGCCGGAGGCGGAGAAAGCCTGGGCGAAGCTGCTGGTGCTGTACAAGAAAGGGATCGCTTAGGCTCGACGCCCGTTACGGCGCCGCGGGAACGGCTTTCTCATAAAAGTCCGCCATGGCGCCGTGCAAGCTGTCCAGGCAAGTTTTCTTCGTATACAGCATGTGACCGGCGTCGCAATACGTCAGGCTGATGTGATTGCTCAACGCCGGTTCGAGGCCAATGTGATTCACCGTGTATTCGGTGGCGAAGAACGGCGTGGCCAGGTCGTAATATCCGTTCGCGATCATCACCTTCAGACTCGGATTCTGCGTCATAGCCTGGCGCAGCATCTCGGCCACGTTCACGTAGCGGTTCTGGAAATGATCGTAACTCCAGGGCTGCACTTTGTCGGTGAGCACCTGGTACGGCAGATCGCTGTCGAATTTTAAATCCGTCCGCACGTAGTTGTTGAACATCGCGGTGTAGACGCCCTGTACCGACGCGTAGCTGGGGTCGTACTCGGGACGGTCGCCCGCCGCGTCCAGATCCTCGCCTTCCAGGCGGCTGTCGTAGCGGCCGATGGTTTTGCGCTCCTCGCGCAGCAGTTCCTTGGTGAAACGCGATTCCGAAATCCGAAGATTGCACTGGACCACGTACGATTCGGGCAGCCCGGTGAGCCGCGCGAGCTCCTGCGCCACGTTCGCGCGATCGGCCGCCGTCAGTTTATCGCCTTTCATCAGCGCCGCGCTGTAATCGCCGCCGGCGAATTTCCGCGATTCACCAATGGCTTTTTCGAGGCTGGCCTGCAAATCCTTGGGCAGCTTCTTGTGATACCATGCCGCGGCCGTGAAGCTCGGCAGGAACAGCGCATAGGCCAGATCGTTGCCCGGTGCGAAGGAAAGCGTTTCGAAATTCAGCACCGACGAAATCAGCGTGATGCCGTTCAGATATATGCCCTCGTCTTCGAGCAACCGGTCGGATAGCGCGGCTGCGCGCGTGGTGCCGTAACTTTCCCCGGCGAGAAATTTCGGCGACCCCCAGCGCTCATAGCGCGTGAGATACAGCCGGATGAATTCGGAAACCGATTCCAGGTCGCCGTCGAAGCCGTGGAACTCCTTGCCTTCCACGCCAGGCGCCGGGCGGCTGAACCCGGTGGTTACCGGATCGATGAACACCAGATCGCTGAATTCGAGCGCCGTGTCGTCGTTGTCGATCAAATGATAGGGCGGCTTGGGCTGCTCTCCCTCGGGCGCCATCTCCACCCTCATCGGTCCCAGCGCGCCCAGGTGCAGCCATACCGATGATGACCCGGGACCGCCGTTGAAGGCGAACGTGATGGGCCGCTTCGCAACATCGCCTGCATTGTCGCGCGTGTAGGCAACGTAAAACATGCTGGCCCAGGGTTTGTCGTTTTTGTTCAGGATTAGATTGCCGGCGGTTGCGGTGTAAGCCAGCGTTTTTCCGTTGATCTGAATCGAGTGCTTGGTGACGGACGTTTTTTCGACCGGCGGCGCCGCCGGTGCGGTAGGAGTCTTGTTCTCTGGAGCGGCCGCGGGATGCTGCGGCGGATGCTCCTGTGCGAACAACGAGATCATCAGCAGACAAACGAAGGCGGAGGCGAGCCTCATAGGTCCATTCCCTCTGTTCATGGTAACGTGAATCCAAAGCTTGCCAATGCTTTTGCCGTTTCTTCACAAGATTGCCGCGGGCGAGGACCTATCCGCCGAAGAAGCTCGCGGCGCGATGCTCGCCATCCTTGGCGGCGAGGCCACGGCGCCACAGATTTCCGCGTTTCTGATGGGACTGCGGATGAAAGGCGAAACCCCTGAAGAGCTGCTCGGCTTCGCGCGCGCGATGCGCGAGAAGACCGTTCGCGTCGAGGCCTGCGTGGACCCGGAACCATTGCTCGATACCTGCGGGTCGGGCGGCGGCGCGGGCGCGACGTTCAACATTTCGACCGTGGCGGCGTTCGTGGTGGCGGGAGCGGGCGCGCGCGTGGCCAAACACGGGAACCGGTCGTTTTCCTCGCACTGCGGCAGCGCCGACATCCTGGAAGAACTCGGCGTCCAGGTCTCACAGACGCCCGAGCGAGTGGCGCAAGCGATCCGTGCAATCGGCATCGGGTTTCTTTTCGCTCCGCTGCTGCATCCGGCCATGAAGCACGCGCAGCCGGCGCGCGCGGAGCTGAAGATGCGGACCGTGTTCAACCTGCTGGGACCGCTCACCAACCCCGCGGGCGCGACACGGCAATTGATCGGCGCACCGTCGGCGCACGCAGCCGGGCTGATGGCGCATGCGCTCGCCGGGCTCGGATCGGAACGCGCGTTCGTGGTGCACGGGAGCGACGGCCTGGACGAAATCACCACCACGGGGGCGACTCTGGTTTTCGAGATCGCTGGATCCGATGTTCGTTCGTTCGAATGGACGCCAGCGGATTTCGGCGTCGAAGCGGCCGCGATCGCGGAGTTACGCGGCGGCGATCGCGCGCGGAATGCTCAAATCGCGCGAGCGGTTTTGCAAGGCGAACGCGGCGCTCAGCTCGATATCGTTCTGGTAAACAGCGCGGCCGCGCTGATGGTGGCGGGAATCGCGGACAGCCCACTCGAAGCCATGCGGCGCGCGAGTGAATCCATCGATTCCGGCGCGGCCTGGAAGAAGCTGCAGGCGCTTTC
>JASHQT010000665.1 GCA_030039005.1 Bryobacteraceae bacterium | reverse complement strand
TTCTGCTCGGCGGCCTCGGGACTTGCGATGAAACGCATTTCGGCGGAACGCAATACGCCAAGGTGGTTCTCGATTCGATGTGGGGCCTGCCGCCCAAACTCGACATGGCGTATGAAAAGCGTGTGCAGGGGGCCATTCGCGAGATCGTATTGGCGGGTCTGGCGGCCTCGGCGCACGATTTGAGCGACGGCGGGCTTGCGGTCGCGCTGTGCGAGAGTTCCTTTGGTGCGGAAGAAATCGGCGCGCACATTGGATTTCCCGCGGGGGGATTTCCGGGCGGCGAGCGCGTGGAGTTCACGCTGTTTCACGAGGGACCGTCGCGCATCTTGGTTGCGACCGGGGCGCCGGAGAAAATCGCCGAGATCGCGCGCAAAAACTCGGTGGAAGCCGCGCGCATCGGTGTTACGATGAAGGGGCGGTTACGGATCGATTGCGGTCCGAATACTTTGCTGGATTGCGACCTGACGGAGTTGAGGCAACCTTGGGAAACTTCACTCGAACGCCTGCTGCACCAGCAGTAGCCGGAATAGCATTCGACAAGCTGCACGAGGAATGCGGCGTGTTCGCCATCCACGGGCACAGTGAGGCGGCGAATCTGGCCTATCTCGGGCTCTACGCGTTGCAGCATCGCGGGCAGGAGAGCGCGGGGATCGCCACCAGCGACCATCGCGAAATTCGCTGTTCCAAATCGATGGGCCACGTGGCCGATATTTTCACACCCGAACAGATCGCGAGCCTGCCGGGCGACATGGCCATCGGGCATACGCGCTATTCGACCGCCGGCGACACGGTTCTGCTCAATGCGCAGCCGTTTCTAGTCACATGCAACAAGGGGCAGATCGCAGTCGCGCACAACGGCAACATCACGAATGCGGGCGATCTCAAGCGCGACCTGGAACGCGAAGGCTCCATCTTCCAAGCTTCGAGCGATACCGAAGTGATTCTGCATTTGGTGGCGCGGTCGCGTGAACGGACGCTCGCGGGCGCGTTGCGCGAAGCGCTCCTACAACTGGAAGGCGCATTCTCCCTGGTGTTTTTGGCTCGGGACCGCGTGATCGTGGCGCGCGATCCGCACGGATTCCGGCCGCTTGCGTTCGGACGAATGCCCGCTCTTGAAGGCGGTACGGCGTACGTGTTCGCTTCGGAAACCTGCGCGTTCGACCTGATCAACGCCGCATACGTCGACGACGTCGAGCCGGGCGAAATGGTCTCCGTGGGTCCGGAAGGCTTGACGCGCGAGCGTTGGGCGCCCGCCGCGCCGCAAGCGCATTGCGTTTTCGAGCACGTGTATTTCTCGCGGCCCGATTCGATCGTTTTCGGCCGCTCGGTGGGCGAATCGCGCGAAAATCTTGGCCGCTTGCTGGCGCGCGAATCGACTGTTGCCGCCGACGTCGTGGTGCCTGTACCGGACTCCGGTACCGCGGCGGCCATCGGATTCGCGGCTGAATCGAACCTGCCCTTCCGCCAGGCGCTGATCCGCAATCATTACGTCGGCCGCACGTTCATCGAACCCTCGCAAGCCATTCGCGATTTCGGCGTGAAGCTGAAATTGAATCCGGTGCGGCATTTGCTCGAAGGCAAGCGCGTGATTTTGGTGGACGATTCCATCGTGCGCGGGACCACCAGCCGCAAGATCGTGCGCATGGTGCGCAACGCGGGCGCGCTCGAGGTACATCTGCGGATCTCCTGTCCGCCGACGATTTCGCCGTGCTTCTACGGCGTCGACACGCCGTGCGAAAGCGAACTGATCGCCGCCAACCACTCCGTCGAAGAGATTCGCCAGTTCGTGGAAGCTGATTCGTTGGCGTATTTGTCACTCGACTCCCTGCGCCAGGCGGTATCCGATAAAGACGGCGAATATTGCTACGCCTGCTACACCGGCAATTACCCCACCGAGCTTGTGCAAATCGAAGAATTGGCCGCCGCCAAAGTCCGGCGCTAGCCACAACCGCGAGAGTACAATCAAAGCATGGCCGCGACCACGACGCCGATGACCGTCGAAGAGTTCCTGCGCCTGCCGGAAGTGGAAGGCGAACGGCTCGAGCTCATTCATGGCGAGGTGGTCTGCATGGGACTGGCCGCGTATCCACACGAGATTACGAAAGCCAATTTGAATCGCATACTGACTGTTTGGTCGATTCAGAATCCGCCTTACTTAGTCTTCAACGAGACCGCTTACCAGCTCGGCGGCAACGATACCCTGATTCCCGATATCAGCTTGGATTCGAAACGAATTGCTCCCGGCACCACGGGGCTTATGCAAGGCGCACCGGAACTCGCTATCGAAGTGGTCTCCTCGGAAACCGCAGCACGCCTGGAAGAGAAGATCGAGCTTTACCTTTCTCACGGTAGCAACTCGGTTTGGGCCGTCTATCCCAAACAGCGCGCCGCCTGGATTTATGATGCGACCGGCGGCGGCAAGAGGTTCGAACGAGACCAGCCTCTCGCCGATCCTATCCTCCCCGGTTTCAGCGTCCCCGCTGCGGCGATTTTCGAAAGCCTCTAGTCCGCGACTCGCGAAGTACAATTAAACCATGGGCGCAACCACGACGC
>JASHQT010000664.1 GCA_030039005.1 Bryobacteraceae bacterium | reverse complement strand
CCCGGCGTTATGTAGTTCTTGCCTGGCGTCGCGGGCTCCTCCGCTTGTGGTTTTCTCGTAATCCCTTTCCGCATCTCGTGGTCCTTCCATCATCTGCGGCCCTAACTGATTTTTTCACGTCTTCCAGTCTGTTAGCGATCCTATCCATCATCTCGGACACGTACCGGCGCAGACATGGTGAGCGCGGAAAGGCTGATAACGCGCATTAACGGCAACCAACTGACCAGATTCATCTGGGAGCGGATCGCCTGAGGACCAATCACGACGCGCCAGTCGGCGACTAGGCCGTTTCACGTCAACTTGACTCCATGGGCCACTTCCGATTCGAGCGTTATACATCCTCGGTTTATCGTTCTGGACACGTTGTACGCGCGGAGCTCACGAGCTTCACATTCCGGAAGAGTTAGTGTTCTTCTTCTCCATCCCTCACGCCGAGCTGAGCCGACAGCCAAGCCCGCGCCAACCTCCAGTCCCGCAAAACCGTATCGGCGGAAACCCCGAGCGCTTCCGCGGTTTCTTCGACGCTGAGACCGCCAAAAAAGCGCAGCTCGATCACCTGTGCCTTGCGCGCATCCAGGTTCGCCAGGGCGTTCAGGGCGTCATCCAGCGCAATTAATTCGCGAGCTCGGATAGCGACGACATCGGGCGCTTGGTCGAGATTGATTCGCTGCATCAAACCTCCACGTTTTTGGGCAACGCGCCCCCGCGCCCGTTCCAGCAGAATACGCCGCATGACCTGACTACAAACGGCAAAGAAATGCCCCCGATGCTCCCAGTTCACATTCCTGATATCGATCAATTTCAGGTAGACCTCGTGAACCAGCGCCGTGGTCTGTAGCGTTCGCCCCGCCTGCTCGTTCCGCATGAAATTTCCAGCCATGCGTTGAAGCTCCGCATACACTCGCGGCGTCAGCTGGTCCAGGGCAGCCCGATCTCCGCTCGCCCAGGCACGAAGAAGCTGCGTCGTTTCCGACTGTGTGACTTCTGGCATCTGCAGGCTTAGATGATAGTCTACTTCGCGTTCGTCCGCGCTTCCGAGTTCCTCCAAAAAGTTTTCGGTCAGTTCAAGTTTTTCAAGCCCGTTTGCACCTGTAGAGGCGAACGGAGAAAAACATTGACAACAGCGAAATTTGCAATCGTATTTCTAATTGCGCCGTTGGCCTCGCGTGCGAACTCGATTTCAAAACCACCCCATACCATTGCCGTGTGCGTGGACGACGAGCGCCCTGGGACAAACAACTGGACACTCAGCGAAGCCCTCACAATTGCGTCCGGCATTTTTAAAAAGATCGGCATCCGCGTGGATTGGCGCCACAGCGCCGGTGTCTGTCCGGCCGAAGGCATACGGGTAACGATTACTTACAAAACCCCGCCGACGCTTCTCGCGGGAACACTGGCGTATGCGAACCCCGGCGATCACACCGTGCGCCTTTTCTACGACCGATTTTTCGTGCGGGATAGCGATTCAGGCATCCCCAGTTTGCTGGGGCATGTATTCGTTCACGAGATCGCTCACATTCTGCAAGGTGTTCCCCGCCATTCCTCGTCCGGCATTATGAAAGCACACTGGACCTCAGATGAGTTGTTGCAAATGCGTGTCGTGCCTTTGCAATTTGCAGACGAAGATATCGAGCTTATCGACCGCGGCTTCCGAGGACACCCTGCGGGCTCGCTTTCCAGCCAGAGTTCTGCGATCCTGGATGCACCCATTGCAGCCCGGTGACGCTGCAAATACGACTAACAAATGACTCCCGAACGCTGGCGCGAAATCGAGGAGTTGTACCACGCCGCGCATGAGCGGGGAATCGGGGTGTTGGCGGGCGCCGATTCCCACGTTCGCCGCGAAGTCGAGAGTCTGCTCGAACACGATGCTGCAGAACGGGTTTTTGACCGCCCGGCGGGAGAGCTGCTGCATGACCTGGCGACGGCGCAGCCCACGAACGGCGGAGAGCCGGCGTCCGTTGGTGAGACGCTCTCCCGCTATCGTGTTCACGCGAGGTTGGGCGGTGGCGGGATGGGCGTGGTCTATAAGGCGGAAGACCTGGAGCTCGGCCGCTTTGTCGCGCTGAAACTCCTGCCTCAGGGCTTAGCGCGCGACGATCAGGCCCTGGAACGCTTGCTGCGCGAGGCGCGCGCGGCTTCCTCTCTCAATCATCCCAACATCTGCACGATTCACGAGATCGGTAGGGACGGCGAACGATCCTTCATCGTCATGGAGTTCCTTGCCGGAACTACTCTGAAGCACTCGATTGCAGGGCGGCCTCTCGATACGGAAACCTTGCTTTCACTCGCCATTGAAATTGCCGATGCGTTGGACGCAGCGCACTCTGCCGGCATCATTCACCGCGACGTCAAGCCTGCCAATATCTTCGTTACCGAGCGCGGGCACGCCCGCATGCTTGATTTCGGCTTAGCTAAGATCCAGAGCGCCGCCCACTTGGAACCATCTGGAAACATTATTGAGGATCGACTCACGGATTCCGGAACATTGCTTGGGACGGTGTCCCATATGTCGCCGGAACAAACCCGAGGGCACGCTCTAGACGCCCGGACCGATTTGTTCTCCTTCGGTGTGGTTCTGTACGAAATGGCGACCGGCAAGCTGCCGTTTGAGGGCGGCAGTCCCGGTAGCGTCATCGACGCCATTCTGAACCGCGTGCCCATCCCTATGCTTCGCCTGAATCCCAATCTCCCGTTCGAGCTGGAGCGAATCACGAATAAGTGCCTCGAAAAGGATCGCGACAGGCGCTACCAGCATGCTTCGGAGATTCGGACCGACCTCCAGCGCCTAAAGCGGGATGCGGAGTCAACCCACGTCGGAATCGGTGCGAATCTCCGGGCCGCAGCGGGCATTGCAAAACGTTGGAAGGCGCTGGTTCCCACCGGCGCGGTTGTGTTGGCTTTGCTCGCCGCGAGTTACTTCTATTTTCATCGCAAACCGAAACTCACGGATAAGGACACCATTGTCCTGGCCGATTTCACCAATATGACCGCCGACCCCGTATTTGACGGCGCACTGCGTGAGGGGTTGGCGTTCGAACTGGAAAAATCACCGTTTCTGAAGATTATGGACGACCAGGAAGTGAACCAGACGCTCCAGCTTATGGGGCGTCCGGCCGGTCAGCGCATCACCAACGATATCGCGCACGAGGTGTGCGTACGCGAAGGCCAGAAGGCGACGATGAGCGGCTCCATCGCCAGCTTGGGTAAAGCCTACCAGATTGTTCTCCAAGTCAACAACTGCCAGACCGGCGCGACGCTGGCCCGCGAGCGGGCGGAAGCGGAGGACAAGGAGCACGTGCTCAAGGCGATGGCGAAGGCCGCCACGGCCATGCGGGCCAAACTCGGAGAGTCGCTCGGTACCATCCAAAAGCCCGCCTCGCTTAGTGTCTTTCCCAGTTACAACGGTGCCATCGATGAAGCGGTGACCACTACGTCCCTTGACGCACTTAAGGTTTTCCATCTAGGGTCTGACCTGTTGGGTCGGGATATGGTGCGGGACGCCATTCCGTACTTCCAGCGCGCTATCGAGCTGGACCCTAACTTTGCCACCGCTTACGCGAGACTGGGCATAGCATACATGCATGCCGGCGATCCGGTCCGGCAGCGAGAGTCCATCACGAAGGCATTCGCCTTGGCCGATCACGTAAGTGAGCCCGAACGACTCTATATAACGGGGGCGTACTACCTGAGGGTCACGCACGAGCTAAACAAGGCGATCGATGCCTTCCAGGTGGATGCGCGAAGGTATCCACGGTTCGCGGGCGCTCCCAACGCACTCTACGTTGCGTACGCACAAAAAGGAGAGTGGGAGAAAGCGCTGGAGGAAGAGCAGGAAGCGCTCCGCCTAGAACCTCGGGTCGTCCAATTCATTGTCAATGCGATGAACGCGTATTTGAACCTGGATCGATTTGACGAAGCGAAGGCGTTGGCACAGCGGGCGTTCGCCCAGAACATAGACGGTCCTTCGCTTCACACTTACCTTCTGATGATCGCTTGCATTCAGGACGATCACCCGACACAGGACAAGGAAGTCAACTGGTTTGCGGGCAAACCAAATGAATACCAGAACCTCTCGCTTCAGGCCTGGAATGCCTTGGCGCGCGGGCAGCGGCGAAAGGCGAACGGACTCTTAAAGCAGGAGGTAGAGATCGCACGGCGGCAAGGTTTTGAGGGCATCCAAATGGGCGTGGCGCTGGTGCGCGAGGGGCTCCGGGAGGTGTCCCCCGCCGTGGCAGATGCGCTGATGGGCGATTGCAAAGCTGCGCGGAAAGACAAATCGAGTTCGGTCCTGGCGCTATGCGGGGATGCGGCGGCAGTACGGCGCGCCGATGAACAAGCGGCAAAGAATCCACCCCCCAACCCGGACGCCCCGGATTTGCTTTACCAGCGCGGTTTGGGGGGGTTGCGTGCGGGCAAAGGCGCGGAAGCTGCAGCCGAGTTCCGACAGATCCTCGATCATAAGGGCCGGAACTGGGGACTGCAATACTCGCTTGCCTATTTGGGCTTGGCTCGGGCGGGGGCGCTTGCGGGAGACGCGACCACAGCCAAGAAAGCCTATCAGGATTTCTTTTCTATTTGGAAGGACGCCGATCCCGATATTCCCATTCTGATTGCGGCCCGGAAAGAGTACATTGCCTTGAAATAGACGCTGTCGGTGACTAAGCCCCAGCGTTCCCGGAACCTGAGTTTCGGCTACTCAAAAGCAACCCCAAGTTGACGCATAGTCGGCATCTCGTGGATGTCACTGGCAGCTCGGCCCGTTAATTCACATTGAACTAAGCCTCCGGCGGCCCGATTCATAGCGCAGGCTAGGGTTTCGGTGAAGGGCGATTTATGATCTGGTCACAAGCGAAAGGAGACTTCGCTCGTGACCCCACTTCGCCAACGGATGCTGGAGGATCTCCAGATCCGGCAGTATTCGCCGACCACCATTCGGCTGTACCTGTCTTCGGTCGCCGAGTTCGCCAAACATTTCCGCAAGTCGCCCGACCAGCTCGGTCCCGAACAGATTCGCCGGTACCAGTTATTCCTGATCAAGGAAAAACAGGCCTGTCAGTCCACCTGCGTTCAGCAGCGTTCAGCTGGTCTGTGCACTGCGCTTTCTCTACACCCACACAGTGGAATCTCTCTCGACGGCTTGCGCTGGATCGGATGCAAAAAATCCAGCTTCTTTCTCCCGGTCCGCCTGCTGAGTCATAGCTTTCGAAAATGCTTTTTGCGAAGGCTGCGCCGCGCCTTTCGCAAGGGTGCTCTGCAGTTTCACGGCGACCTGAAGTCACTCGCCGAACCCGCTCGCTTCCGGGCGCTGTGCGACCAAGCCGCCGAGATCGATTGGGTCGTGCATGTGAAACCTCCCTTCGGCGGACCGCATCGCGTGCTCAAGTATCTGGC
>JASHQT010000098.1 GCA_030039005.1 Bryobacteraceae bacterium | reverse complement strand
GTGAAATCGGCCGAAGTGGGCGAAGTCCTGGCCGCCGGAACCACGGTGGTGACCATCGGCGATATCAACCATCCGTGGCTGCGCGCGTACATCAGCGAGTCGGATTTGGGCCGCGTGAAATACGGCCAGCCCGCGGAGCTGCGCAGCGATTCGTTTCCGGGCAAGACCTATCCCGGACGCATTTCCTTCATCGCGTCGGAGGCCGAATTCACGCCCAAGCAGATCCAGACGTTCGAAGAGC
This sequence comes from Bryobacteraceae bacterium, assembly GCA_030039005.1. Next base: position 14,581 of record JASHQT010000098.1, on the reverse strand, counting down.
GGGTGAAGCTGGTGTATCGCATCAAAATCGACGTGGACAATCGCGGTCACGATTTGAAGCTGAACATGCCCGTGGACGCGGACATCAAAGTGGGGAGCGCGAGCAATGAACCCCGCGCCTGAAGTGCCCGTCACGAAAGACGCGATCATTCGTGCCGTGAATCTCACGCGGCGGTTTGGCCACGCCGCGGGACGCGGCTCGGAAACAATGACCGCCGTGGACCGCTTCAACATTGAAGTGGCGCGCGGGGAAATTTTCGGCCTGGTCGGCCCGGACGGCGCGGGCAAGACCACGACCATGCGCCTGCTGTGCGGGTTGCTCGACCCGACCGAAGGCGAGGCTTGGGTAACGGGGCACAACGTAGTGAACGAGCTGGACGCGGTGAAGGACCGGATCGGATACATGGCGCAACGCTTTGGCTTATACGGCGATCTGACGGTGGACGAGAACATGTTCTTCTACGCCGATCTGTTCGCGCTCTCGAAATCCGAACGCGAGCCGCTGATCCAACGCTTGCTGCGCATGACGCGCATGGAGCCGTTCCGCTCGCGCCGCGCCGGTAATCTCTCCGGCGGCATGAAACAAAAGCTGGCGCTGATGTGCACGCTGCTGCATCACCCCGAGGTGCTGTTTCTGGATGAGCCGACCAACGGCGTGGATCCGGTGTCGCGGCGCGATTTCTGGGCGATTCTGTATCAGCTCGTGCGCGACGGCTTGACGGTCTTCGTGACCACAGCGTATCTGGATGAAGCCGAGCGCTGCAACCGCGTGGGCCTGATGAGCCAGGGCCGCATGATCCGCTGCGATTCGCCGTTGGCATTGAAACACAAATTCGAGAAGATTTGTTTCGAGATCGAAACTTCGGATCAGCGCGCCGCGCGCGCCGTGCTGCAGGATGCCGAACCGTACGGCGCGAAGCTTCATCTGTTTCTGCCGCTGGGCCAGACGCCGGATCGCGTAGAAAGCGCACTGGCTGCCGCGGGAGTGCATCTGATCAGCATCCGGCCTATCGTGCCGTCGCTTGAAGACATATTCATCGGGCTGATTCGGGAGTCGCAAGATGCCGCTTGAGAACAACGCGGTGGAAATTCGCGAGCTAGTGAAACGCTTCGGAAGTTTCGTCGCCGTGGATCACGTCAACCTGGACGTGCGGCGTGGGGAAATTTTCGGATTCCTGGGTCCCAACGGAGCGGGCAAATCCACGACCATCCGCATGCTGTGCGGATTGCTCCAACCAACGTCCGGCAGCGCGACGGTCGGCGGCCTGGATATCGCGGCGCAATCGGAGGCCGTAAAACAGAACATCGGTTACATGTCGCAGCGCTTCTCTTTGTACGACGACCTGTCGGTGGAAGAGAACATCGACTTTTTCAGCAACATTTACAGCGTGCCGCGGGAGCGCCGCGCCGCCCGCAAGGACTATGTGCTAAGGATGGCCGGGATCGAGGAACGGCGCGGGAGCCTGACCAGCCTGCTTTCGGGCGGGTGGAAGCAACGGCTGGCGCTCGGCTGCGCGATCTTACATGAACCGCCAATTCTGTTTTTGGACGAACCGACCTCGGGCGTCGATCCCATCGCTCGACGCGCCTTCTGGGATTTGATCTACCAGCTCTCCGCCGCCGGCCGCACCATCTTCGTCAGCACGCATTACATGGACGAAGCCGAGTACTGCCATCGCCTGGCGTTGATGTACCGCGGCAAGGTGATCGCGCTTGGTACGCCGGCCGAACTTAAGAAGTCGCTCGCCGGCCATCACCTGTTTCACCTCGAGGTGTCGGATTTGTTGGGCGCGATGAGCGCGCTCGAAAAAATTCCCGGGCTCTCTGAAATCGCGGTGTTCGGTGGAGGATTGCACGTGACAGCCAGTGACGCCGAACGCGCCGCGGGCGAAATCCGTTCAGCGCTCGAAAGGGCCGGGATCTCGGTTTTGCTACTCGAACCGATCGATCCCTCGATGGAAGACGTTTTCGTCGCCATGATCGAGCAAGAAGACAGGAAGGCCGCCGCATGAGCTTCCGGCGCTTGAAAGCCGTCACGCGGAAAGAGCTGCTGCACATCGTGCGCGACGCCCGCAGCCTGGCTCTGGCGCTCGCGCTGCCGCTCGTGATGCTGCTGCTTTTCGGCTACGCATTGACGCTCGACGTGGACCGCATTCCCACCTACGTCTACGATCAGGATCATACGCCCGAAAGCCGCGAGCTGATCGATCAATTTCGTGGTTCGAAGTATTTTCAAATCCAGGAAGCGATCTCCAGTTATCGCACGGCCGACCGCGGGATCGATAAAAGCACCATTCTGCTGAGCCTGGTGATCCCGCGCTATTACTCGCGGCACCTGCTCGCGGGCGAGGAAGCGGACGTGCAACTACTGGTGGACGGCAGCGATTCCAACACGGCTTCCATCGCGCTCGGCTATGCCGATGCCGTGATCCAAAGCTACGCCGCGCAATTGCGCTCCGACGCGCAGGTCGAGCGCGGAGGCCAGCCGCTGCGCGTTCCCGTGGACCCGCGCATCCGCGTCTGGTACAACAGCGACCTGAAATCCAAGAATTTCATCGTTCCGGGATTAATCGCGGTGACGATGATGATCATCGCGTCCATGTTGAGTTCGCTGACCATCGCGCGGGAATGGGAAAACGGCACCATGGAGCAACTGCTTTCCACGCCGGTGCGGCCGGGCGAGCTGGTGCTCGGAAAACTGATCGCCTATTTCGCTCTCGGCCTGGCCGATATGGCGATTTCGATTATCGTGGGCGTGTTTATTTTTCAGGTGCCGTTCCGCGGGAACCTCTGGTTCCTGCTTTTCACCAGTTGCGTGTTTCTGTTCGGCGCGCTGGCGTGGGGCATTTTTCTTTCGGCCAGCTCGCGCTCCCAAATGCTGGCCTTCCAATTGGGGATGCTCAGCTCGTTTCTGCCGGGCTATCTGCTGTCGGGATTCATTTATTCCATCCACAACATGCCGCGCGTCATCCAGCTCATCAGTTACCTGGTGCCGGCGCGCTATTTCGTGACCATCCTGAACGGCGTGTTTTTGAAAGGCGTCGCTTTTCGCATTCTGTGGCTCGAAGTCCTGATGCTGGGCGCGTACGCCGCGTTGGTGTTTTGGGGCGCGGCGCGCAAAATGCGCCTGAAGGTGGCCTAAATGCGCGAACGGCTCTTCGGCATCATCCGCAAGGAATTCCGGCAGGCTTTCCGCGACCCGCGCATGCGCTCCATGCTGTTCATCCCGCCGCTGGTGCAGTTGTTCGTGTTCGGATTCGCGGTGAATCTGGACGTGGATCATGCGACGCTGGCCTGGATGGACGGCGACCGGAGCTACCAGAGCCGCGAATTGCTGGCGGCGTTTCAAGGCTCCGGGCGCTTCGACGTGGTAGCCGAGCCCACCAGCGACGCGCAAGTCCAGCAGCTGCTGGATTCCAACCGCGCGGACCTGGTGGTGCGCGTGCTCCCCGGATTCGAGCGCGATCTGGCGCGCGGCCGCGATACCTCCGTGCAGGTTCTGATCAACGGCACCAATTCCAACACGGCCTCCATTGTTTCCAGTTACGCGTCGTCGATCATCACCAACTTCGCCGCGGATGTGATGGAAACGCGCAATCGCGATCTGTTGTCCGCGCGCCAGGTTTCCGCGGCAGTCTCTTTTCGCGTGCCGCAGCTCGTCATGCAGAGCCGCGTGTGGTTTAATCCCGATCTACTCAGCCGCAATTATTTTGTCCCGGGCATCGTGGTCAACATCATCATGCTGATTACGCTGATGCTCACCGCGATGGCCATCGTGCGCGAAAAGGAAATTGGGACCATGGAGCAGCTTATGGTGACGCCGATCCGGCCCATCGAGCTGATGCTCGGCAAGACGCTGCCGTTCGCTCTGGTGGGCCTGGTGGATACGGTTCTGGTGATCATCGCGGCGCTCGCGATGTTTCACGTCCCGTTTCGCGGCAGCGCGCTGCTGCTGTTCTTCTGCGCGATTCTGTTCCTGATGACGTCGCTCGGCGCGGGGCTGTTCATTTCGACGATTTCGCAGACGCAGCAGCAGGCCATGATGACGACGTTCCTGTTCTTTCAGCCGTTTTTTCTGCTGAGCGGGTTCGCGTTCCCGGTGCGCAATATGCCGGATGCAGTGCAATATCTGACCTACTTGAACCCGGTGCGCTATTTCATCGAAATCGTGCGCGGAGTGTTTTTGAAAGGCAGCGGGGCATCGGTGCTGTGGCCGCAGATGGTCGCGCTAGCGATTTTTGGGGTGGTGATTCTAACGCTCAGTTCGCTGCGTTTCCGCAAGCGCCTGGATTGAACCGAGCGGCTGCTTCCCAGACGGTATCGAAGGCGAGGTCGTCCAGGCTGGGTGCGGCCACGATATTCACTCGCGCGCCGCGGGGGGCCCAGGTCGCGGGATCGGTTGGGCCGAAGATGGCGACTACCGGCGTGCCCACTGCCGCGGCAACATGCGTGATTCCCGAATCGTTGCCTATGTACAGGCGCGCGCGGGCGAGCCAACAGGCCAGTTCATAGAGATTGTCGAAGCGCATGGCATCGTTCAGCGCTTCCTGAGGTCCGGCGCACCAGCGCACTGGCATTGGCAGACGCGCCGCCAGCTCGCGAAAGCGCTCGAGCGGCCAATTTTTGCGCGGGCTTCCCGAAAATGGATGGATGACGGCGTAGTCGCCGCGCTCGATGGGTCCGCAATCGATGTGAGGCACGGCCACGCTCTCGCTCCCGGCCTGCTGGAGGAAAAAGTCCGCCGCGTGGAGTTTCGCGCCGGGATCGGGCAAGGCGTCGAAGAACCGAAAAGGGAAGCGCAGCGCGTGAACGTGTTCGCGAAACTCGGGGCGACTCGCTCCGTACCAGGAGACAATCGAATCGAACGAGCCGAGCGCCGCAAGCAACGCGGGCGGCGGCTCGACGCCTGCGAGGCCGAGCAGATCGAGACCAGTGGAGGCGATACCGCGAGCCGGCGCAAAACGGATCAATGGAACGACGGCCGATGGAACCCAGACCTCAGTGTATTCCACGCGCAAAAACTCGATCGCGGGCAGCGACAAAATGCAGTCGCCGATGCCTCCGGGTCGAACAATCAGCCGGCGCAACGATGTCTTACTGGATGCTGTGACTGGTCTCCCACAGGGGACCGTCCACATCCTGGATGCTCACGTGCACCGCTTTGGCCTTTTCCAGATCCTGCTCGCCGACTTCAAAATGAGCGGCCACCATGCGATCTACGGTGCTGTGCGGCGCGATGGTGTCCTGCAACCCTAGGCCGTCGTTATACTGATCGCCCAGGAAGCGATTGTACTGGAACAATTGCTTGAGATCGGCCTTGGACACGGTGACGCCTTCCGTCATTTCTCCATTGGATTTCTCCAAGGAAATGTCAACGTCACGCACGACGAACGGGACATTGGAGGGATTGTTGACGCGAAAATCCATCACCGCGATGCTATTGCCATCGCCCAGCGCGCCGGTGCGGACTTTCAGGATCTTGCCCTCGAGTTGCAGATGTGCGCCTTTATTGCCGGCCAGGATCACTACCACGGCGATGGCGAGTGCAACCAAGCCTAGCCCGGCGAAAATCAAAATCTGTTTGCTCATGACGATACCCGCGGAAAACTAATCGCCCAGCAAACGGCCGTAGCCGTGCAGGCTGGTGACATTATCGCAGACCGCTTTGATGGCTGCCGTGATGGGAATCGCGAGCAACAGGCCGATGCCGCCCCAGAGGGTGCCCCAGAACATCAGCGCCACAGTGACCACGAGCGGGTTCAGGTGCACGCGCGATCCCACTACCTTGGGATAAAGCAGATTCATCGCGATCAAATGCAGCACCGCCACCACCACCGCGATCATGACGTAAATCGGGGGATGATCGTAAACAATCAGTCCGGCCGCCAAAGGCGGAATCATGGCCAGCGGCAGGCCGACGTAGGGTACCAGGCTCAAGAATCCGCTCAACGGTCCCACCAGCGGCCAATAGGGCAGGCGGATGGAGAAGAAGAACGAACAACTGATGGTGGCTAGCAGGAATCCAAGAATGAAATTCCCGATTACGTAGGCCCGCACCATGTCGGCGACACCCTGCCAGCTTTTGCCCACCACCTGGCGCTCGGAGCCGCTGAACAGGTACAGGAAACTGCGGCGCATGTGATCGCGCCAGCTCAACATGAAGTACACCAGGAACGGCACGAAGCTGGCCATCAGCAGCACGTCATAGAAGGAGCGGATGTATCCATAGACGTAGGTCAGCAGCGGCGTGGGCTCGGTGTGAATGCGAACCTCGGGAATTTGGGCCGGGGTTGGGGGCGCCACCGGTTCCGGGGTTCGGGCGCCGCGCCTCCGGCGCGTACGCTCCGGTTCTGGAACGCCCGCCGGTGGAGGCGCCGGCTGAAAGCGCTTGGGGATCAGCACCTGGTAGGTGCGTTTCTCCACGTCGTCCACGCGCGTGGCTACGTTATCCACCAGTTCGTTCATGCGCTGGCTGAAGGTGGGGAGTTCCTCCACGAGTCCGGAAAACTGGGTGTAGAGTCCCAGCCCGAGCAGATACAACAGCAGCAGCGCGATGCTGCAGACAATGAAACTGGCCACCGCGCGCGGCATCCGCAATTTCAGGAAGGGTGTCACCAGCGGGTCCAACAGAAACGCGATGGTGATCGCCACCACGATGGTGATGAAAAACACCCGGCCGTAGTAGAGCAAAGCCACGCTGGCAGCCGTGGCCAGGATGGTCACGCCGGCCTGCGCCGGTCGCGCAATCGGAGCTCTGGGCGCGGGCGTTGGCGTAGGCGTGAGGGTGGACATCGGGCCTGTTCTTATTCTAAGGGGTCAGTTCTATGATGAAATGAAATCGGCGGAAACGGCAATTGACATCAGGGCCGCTCGGCCGGAACCGGCTTCCACTACACGGCTTGCACCAATGGAATCAGGCAGAATCCTGGCCCTCGACTTGGGCAAACGGCGCATTGGCCTCGCCATCAGCGACGAACTGGGGATCACGGCGCAGGGCCTTCCAACCCTGGAGCGCACCAACGTGCGGGAGGATTTGGCGCGCTTGAAGAAACTCGCTTCCGAGCGCAACGTCACGTTCATTGTGATGGGGAATCCGCTGCATATGAGCGGGGATGAAGGCCGGGGCACGGAAAATGCGCGCGATTTCGCCACGCGACTGGAGGCCGCGACCGCGCTTCCGGTGCAAATGTGGGACGAGCGCCTGACCACCGTGCAGGCGCAACGCGTGCTGCGCGAAAGCGGCGCCAGCATCGAGAAGCGCGCTAAGGCCGTGGATCGCCTGGCGGCGGTGATCCTGCTCGAAAGTTTCCTCGAGTCGCGGCGATGATCAAACGTGTGGTCTTCAGTTTGTTTTTTCTGGGGGTTGTGGCCGCTGGAGCAGGCGCGTATTTTTCGCTGAACGTTCCTTACCAGGGTTTTCGTGATCCGGTGATCGTGGAGTTCCCGAAAGGCACGAGCACGCAGGAAATGGCCCGGACGCTGGCGCAAAATGGCGTGGTGCGCTATGGATGGCAATTTCTGCTGGCGCGCGCGCTGCATGCCGGGCAGCGCTTGCAGGCCGGCGAATATCGATTCGCGAGCGCCGATAGTCCCTCCCATGTCCTGAACCGGATCGCGCGCGGCGACGTTTTCTTTTACGAAGTGGTGGTCCCGGAAGGCAGCAACATGTTCGATATCGCGGCGATTCTCACGCGCTTCGATTTCCTGAACCCGGAGGAGTTTCTGCGCGCGGCGCGCAATCCGGCGCTGATTCACGATCTGGCGCCGGACGCGCCCACGCTCGAAGGGTACCTGTTCCCGGCGACTTATCGCATCACCCGCTCGACCACCGCGCGGCAGCTTTGCGCCATGATGACCGGACAGTTTCGCAGGCAATGGCGTCAACTCGAAGCCGGGCGCACGGGGCAGAGTCAAGCAGCGCCGGTAAACGCGACGGTCACGATGGCCTCGCTGGTGGAAAAGGAAACCGGGCAGCCGCAGGAACGGCCAGTGGTGGCTTCGGTGTACGAAAACCGGCTGCGCAGGGGCATGACGCTGGATTGCGATCCCACCACGATTTACGCGGCGTTGCTGGAGCAGCGCTATCGCGGCACGATTTATCGATCTGATCTGGCCAGCGATAATGCCTACAACACCTATCGCCACGCCGGTCTGCCGCCGGGTCCGATCGCGAATCCCGGGGCGGCCGCGCTGGAGGCCGCGCTCCAGCCCGCCGAAACAGATTACCTTTACTTTGTCGCCAAGCCGGATGGGTCCGGCGGCCACCAGTTTTCCGAGACCATGGCCCAGCACAACGTGGCGGTGCAGAAATACCGCCGGGCGATGAACAAACAGGCCGACCCTCCTCTGCCGACGACGCCTCCCGCGACCCCCAATTCAACAAGGCCGCATCGCAAACACCGCCGGCGGGCATAATACCAACGACCAGGCATGCTCCCGTTCCAGTTGGTGTACCATCCGCGGTACGATCTGAACTTCGGTGAGCACGTGTTTCCCGCGCGCAAGTACCGGCTGATTCACGATCGCTTGCTCCAAGAGGGCTTCGCCGGACCGGGCGATTTCGTCGAGCCCGAACCGGTAGCCGATGACGATGTACTGCGCGTTCACGATGCCGGCTGGGTGCAGCGGCTGAAGGCAGGGACGTTGAGCCAGGCCGAGATCGTACGGCTGGAAATTCCGTACTCGCGCGAGATGGTGGAAGGATTTTGGCTGGCTGCGGGCGGCACGATCTTAGCCGCGCAAAACGCGCTCGGCAACCGCATCGGGTTCAACATCGGCGGAGGATTTCATCACGCGTTTCCGGACCACGGCGAAGGTTTTTGCGCGATCCACGACGTTGCCATCGCCATCCGCGCGCTGCAACACCGGCGGCGGATTGCAAAGGCGCTGGTGATCGATTGCGACGTGCATCACGGCAATGGCACGGCGGCGATCTTCGCGGGCGACCGGAGCGTCCTGACGCTGTCGCTGCACCAGTTCAACAATTATCCGGCCGAAAAGCCGCCTTCGGTGATCGACGTGCATCTGGCGGACGGTGTAGGCGATGACGAATATCTGGAGCGACTGGACGGCGCGCTGAAGCTCGCGATGAGCTTTGAGCCGGATCTGGCCATCCACGTGGCGGGCGCCGATCCGTACGGCGACGATCAGTTGGGCGGTCTGGCGCTGACCATGGATGGGTTGAAACGCCGCGATGCGTTAGTGTTTGAAACAGTGCTAGCTCAATCCGTTCCCGTGGCCGTGGTGCTGGCCGGCGGCTACGCCCGCGATACGAACGATACGGTTGTGATCCACTGCAACACGGCGAGGGCGGCGCGGGAAGCGCTTGTGCCACAATCAAGGCAGCCCTAAATGATTACGGCGAAGGCACTGGATGCTCATGTGGAACAGTTGTTTACGCTCTTAGAGCGCCTGCACTCCGCGCTAACGGATGCGGGAATTGAATATCGCGTGATCGGGGGAATGGCCGTATTCTTCCAGGTCAGCGCACGAGACCCTGACGCGGCTCGGTTGACGCGTGACGTCGATATCGCAGTAGACCGGAGCGACCTCGCGCGCATCGCGAAGGCCGCCGAATCCTTCGGCTTCCGGTATCGGCACGTGGCGGGGATCGACATGTTGGTGAACGCCGAGGCCCCGAAGGCCAAGAGCGCCGTTCATTTGGTCTTCATTCGAGAGAAGGTTCGCCCGACAGACCTGTCGCCGATCCCGGACTTCTCGGCGCCCACTAAAACGGTAGAAGGCTTTCTTTTGGCGGCGGTGCCGGAACTAGTGCGCATGAAGCTCACCAGCTTTCGGATCAAGGACAAAACGCACATCATCGACATGGATTCGGTCGGGCTGATCACGCCGGAGATCGAGGCGGGACTGCCCGAGGCGTTGCGCCAGCGCCTGGAGCGGGTGCGCGAGGAAGAGCGCGGCGAATAATCAGGCTTCGAAAACGTCGGCGAGCGGGACTTCGATGTTCGGATTCTGCGTTCGCAGGATCCCGTCCAGGACTTCGTGCATTTCGCCGGGCGTGTAGCAGAACGCGCGCCTGCTTTCCGGGTCAATGACCCAAACATAGCGAACGCCCATTTGGAAATAATCCGCGAGCTTCTCATGTAACCGGGACACCCGATCCTCCGCGGAAAGGATCTCGACGCAAAGAATTGGGGCCTCGCGCACAATGGGATCGCGCGAAGCATCAGCCGTGAGGACACATACGTCGGGAACGCGAAAACGAGTCGGGCTAACCTGAACGCGCTGCTCGGGCAGCACCCGGATTCCCCATTCACGCCGGTGGTTAAACAAAAAGGTGGTCAGGCTGGCTTGGATCAGGCTATGCGGTTGTTCGCCCAAATTGCGCTCCTGGATTTCGCCGTCGACGTATTCCCGATCCGGACGATAGCAGGTCGCAAGATATTCCTGAACTGAAACGAGTGTGGCGCTCGACATCGGCGTACTCTTCCCTATTATGCGCTCAATCCAGCGGCGCCGAATACGCCGACGCCGGCGCGGCGGCAATCAGCGCGTCTTCGAACGAGTAATCCGGTTTGGGGAACTTGTGCCGCAGATACCAGCGGTAGCTCTCCTTGAGTCCGGCGTTGAAGTCGATGGGCTTGAACTTCAAAACGCGCTGTGCTTTGTTGACCACCACCGTAATAGCCGGCATGTCAAAGTACATGCCGAAGTAGAGTTTCGGGCCCATGGGATGGCCGCCAGCGCGCAGGATGCGCTCGCGCGGCAGGCGCACGAACGTCGGCTCTTTGCCGGCGGCGCGCGCGAAGGCTTCGACAGCCTCCATCTGGGTGAGCGGACGCGAATTGGCGATGTTGAACGCGTGCCCCTCGATATCCGGCGTATCGATGGCCTTCACACAGGCGCGCACCAAATCGTGGATGTTGACGAACTGCATGAGCCGTCGCCCGTCGCCCGGCAGGATCAGTGGACGGCCTTCGCGCAAACGGTCCCAGAAAAACGCCTCGCGGTAGAACGGATTGCCGGGGCCGTAGATGAACGGAGGACGCAAGGTCACCACCGGAAACCCGTTGCGCTGGCGCATGCGGAACAACGCCCGTTCGCTCATGGCCTTGTTGCGCACGTAGGAGTCGGGATGATCGTCGGGCGCGAGCGCGTCGCCCTCGTGATGGTTCAGCCCGTCGCCGTAGGCCGCCACGCTCGACATAAAGACATAACGCTGCAGATTGTTTCCACAAGCGCGAGCCGTCGCTTCCACTTGGGCGGCCGTGGTGCCGTGCTCAAAATCGTACACATTGTCGTAGACGATGTCGAAGCCCTTGCCGGCCAGCGCGCGCTTGACCGCGTCGGGATCGTTGCGATCCGCGACGATGTTCCCCACCCGTTTGCCCAGCTTGTGCCGCGGCTTGCGGTGCAGCACGCTGACGTCGTGCCCGGCGTGCAACAGTTCCTTCACCAGCGCCTGACCGATGAACAGAGTGCCGCCGATCACCAGCACTTTGCGCTTGGCCGGCTCCTGGCGCTTGGATCCGTTAGTCGTAATACTCGAGCCCAAGGTGTGTAATCAAGTCCTCTCCGCGCATCCAACGCAGCGTGTTCTTCAGCTTCATCAATTGGATAAAGATGTCGTGCTCGGGATACAATCCGGGCGCCGTCATCGGGGCCTTGAAGTAGAAGGACAGCCACTCCTGGATGCCTTTCATGCCCGCCCGCTGCGCCAGATCGAGGAACAGAACCAGATCGAGCACCAGGGGAGCGGCCAGGATGGAATCGCGGCACAAGAAGTTGATCTTGATCTGCATGGGATAACCGAGCCATCCGAAAATGTCGATGTTGTCCCAGCCTTCCTTGGCGTCGCCGCGGGGCGGATAGTAATTGATGCGGACTGCGTGATAAAGGTCCTTATAAAGCTGCGGGTAGAGCTCAGGCTGCAGGATCTGTTGCAGCACGCTGAGCTTGGTCTCTTCCTTGGATTTGAAAGAGCCCGGGTCTTCCAGCACTTCGCCATCGCGATTGCCCAAGATGTTGGTGGAGAACCAGCCCGAGACGCCCAGCATGCGCGCCTTGAATCCCGGCGCGATCAGCGTTTTCATAAACGTCTGGCCGGTTTTGAAATCCTTGCCGCAAATGGGGATTTGGCGCTCGCGCGCGAGTTCGAGCAGCGCCGGGGTGTCGGTGGTGAGATTGGGCGCGCCATTGGCGTACGGCACTCCGCTCTTGAGCGCGGCATAGGCGTAGATCTGGCTGGGGGCGATTTCAGGATCATTCTTCTGCAGCCCGCACTCGAAATCCTTGAGCGTCTGATGGACGGCGCTCGGTTTGTGGAAGACCTCCGTTGAAGCGCACCAGATCATGATCACTCGATCGACGCTGTTGGCCGCGCGAAACTGCCGAATGTCCTCCATCAGCATTTCGGCTTTGTCCATCTTGGACCCGGCTTGCTTGACGTTGGGGCCGTGCAACCGCCGCACGTAATCGGGCTCGAAGACCGCCGGCATGGCCTTAATGGCGCTCAGCGGCTCGCGAACCTGCTCCAGCAGCGATTTTTCCAGAACCTCGGCGTGCACGGCGGATTCATACGCCGTATCGTTGAAAATGTCCCAACCGCCGAAGACCAGGTCTTCGATGTTAGCCAGCGGAACGAAATCCTTGATTTTCGGTGTGCGGCCTTCGGTGCGTTTGCCCAGGCGGACGGTGCCGAGCTGTGTCAGCGATCCGATGGGCTGCCCCAAGCCGCGCTTGACCGCTTCCACTCCCGCCATGAACGTGGTGCTGACCGCGCCGATGCCGGGGATCAGAACTCCCAGCTTACCTTCGGCGGGCGCAATGCGGGTGTTTCCTGTGGTAGACAACTTCGATTCTCCTTGGTTGGCGCGAGGCTCCCAGGCCCTCTCCAACGGGCTTTTGCGACGCCTATCCGTCGCTATTGTAACATTTTATACACGCGCGAAGGAAATTCGGTAGTGGGCTACTTTGAACCAAATCTAAGATAGGTCAGGTGAATCAACAGTGCGAGCATGTAGCCGCTAACCACGGTGACCAAAACGTCAGCTAAGAGGCCCGTCCAATCAATCCTGGCGGGCATGATAGGAAAGCCTGAATCGTGGAACAGGATAAATGGGACGCCGCGAGCAAAGCCACAGTCGAAACAATACGCCCTACGTGCCAGAGCTATCCAATTTACCGCACCGAAAATGATGATGGACCAGATTAATCCGACGGCAACGCTCCACCGGCTAGGCTTCATGATTTTCACTACGCCGCTCTTTCTAGCCTCCGCTCCGAGCCACCGGGATTAGCAGTTGCACGTGATCCCGAATGAGGGCTAACTGGCCCAGCGCGAGCCGAACCTTGGTGGAGAGCTCATGCGACCTGCGTGGCACCCATCTTCTGTAACAGGTTTGCGCCGCCAAGAGAGAACTGTTGTCAAACACAATCACCGCGATTTGCTGATGTAACAAATGCCTAGACTCAGCATATAACCTTCCTGGTTCCCGCACCGAATCCAAGGTACAAAGCAGGCCGGAAGGGCGTTTGCCAACCCCTAACTCGGCTACACTGAGAACTGATGACAGAACGCGCAGCGACGACTCTTTCCGCGATTCTCATCGATGACGAGCAACTGGCGCGCGAGGAATTGACGTACCTGCTGAAGGAATTTCCGGACGTCGAAGTCCTGGCCACCGGGCGCAACGGACTGGAAGCCGTCAAGTTGATCGAAAATCTGGAGCCGGATGTTGTTTTCCTCGACGTCCAGATGCCCGGCCTGGACGGCTTCGGCGTGATCCAGCAATTGCGCGAAAAGGGCATTCCGCTGCCGCATTTCATCCTGGCGACAGCGTTCGATCAGTACGCGATCGAGGCGTTTCGCTGGGAGGCGCTGGATTATCTGCTCAAGCCCATCGAGAAGGACCGGCTGGCACTGGCCGTCGAACGCGCGCGCAAGGCCGTGGCCGAGAAAGCCAAGGCCCTGCCGCCGCTCGAATCCGCGCCGGTGAAGACCTCGCCGCAGCGCACCAAGCTCCTGGTGAAGAACAACAATCGCAACTTCATCGTGGATGCGCAGGACGTGGTGTATGCGACCATCGACGACGGGCTGATCACGGTGGTGGCGACCAACGTCGAGGGCGAATCGAACTACCGCACCATCGAAGAGCTGCAATCCAATCTCGATCCGGAAACGTTCTGGCGCGTGCACCGCTCGTTCCTGGTGAACATTCACCGCATCAAGGAAGTGATCCCGTGGTTCAAGTCGAGCTTCCAGCTCCGCATGGACGACAAGAAACAAACTGAAGTGCCGGTGAGCCGCGTGCAGACCAAGCGCTTGCGGGCGCTGTTGAAGCTATGAGCACCGCGACTGTCAGCCACGGCGCGGTGGCTATCCGGCGCGCCCAGCCCGAGGATGCGGCCCCGTGCGGGCAGATTTGCTACGAGGCGTTCCACACAATCAGTACCGCTCACAATTTCCCGCCGGATATCCCCGAACCCGCGCATGGCGTCCGGGCGCTGACGCAAATGTTCTCGCATCCCGGATTCTACTGCGTGGTGGCCGAAGTGGACGGCGCGATCGCCGGCAGCAACTGCCTGGACGAACGCGACGGGATCGCCGGCATTGGACCGAT
>JASHQT010000663.1 GCA_030039005.1 Bryobacteraceae bacterium | reverse complement strand
GTGAAAGAGTTCGGTTATAAGAACGTGATGGCGGTGCCGAAGATCCAAAAGGTTGCGGTGAACATCGGCCTCGGCGAGGCCACGCAGAATCCCAAGCTCATGGACGGCGCGGTGAACGAACTGGGGGCCATCGCGGGCCAGAAACCGGTGGTGACCAAGGCCAAGAAATCCATCGCGGCCTTCAGGCTGAGGGAAGGCATGTCCATCGGCGCCATGGTGACGTTGCGAGGCGACCGCATGTACGAATTTCTGGACCGGCTGATGAACGTGGCGCTGCCGCGCGTGCGCGACTTTCGCGGGGTTTCGCAGAAGAGCTTCGACGGGCGCGGCAATTATACGCTCGGCGTCCGCGACCAGTTGATTTTTCCCGAGATCGATTACAACAAGGTGGAAAAGGTCAAGGGGATGAATATTTCGATCACCACCAGCGCCAAAACCGACGCCGAGGGCCTGGCGCTGCTCAAGCATATGGGGATGCCGTTCCGGCAGTAAAACCGGAACACGAGGAAGACAGGGAAGACAAGGAATACGAGGAAGACAGGGAATTCATGGCGACAACAGCAAAGATCGCGAAAGAAGATAAGACCCGGGCCAGGATGGCGGCCGACAAGAACACCCCGATGCGGGTGAAGATCCGGCTGCGCAACCGCTGCTTCCGCTGTGGCCGGCCGCGCGGCTACATTCGCAAATTCAATTTGTGCCGGATCTGTTTCCGCCAGCTGGCCGTGGCGGGCGAAATTCCCGGCGTGATCAAAGCGAGCTGGTAAGGAAAGGAGCCTCGGAGCAGAAACATGGCCATAACCGATCCAATCTCCGACATGCTGACGCGGATTCGCAACGCGCAGTTGGCGCGCCATCCCAAGGTGGATGTGCCGGCCTCCAAGCTCAAGATGGAGATCGCCCGTATTCTCAAGGAAGAAGGCTTCATCGTCAATTTCAAATTGGCCGAGGAGGGCGCCAAGAGAAGTATCCGTATTTATCTGAAATATACGCCGGGCAACGTGCCGGTGATCTCGCGGATCGAGCGCGTCTCGCGGCCCGGGTGCCGCGTCTACGTCGGCAGCAAGGAAGTTCCCAAGGTGCTGGGCGGGCTCGGCATCAATATTTTGACCACGCCGCGCGGCGTGATGACTGGCAGCACGGCGCGAAAAGAGCGCGTCGGTGGCGAGGTTCTATGCCAGCTTTGGTAAATGTGGCGTACGCTTCAGCGTGCCGCGCCGCCACTTCTGGCGACGCTCGGGAGTTAAAACTATGTCGCGAGTAGGTAAGAAACCCATCCCGTTGCCCAAAGGCGTGAAGGTCACCCTGGGCGCCGAGCTGCTGGTCGAAGGCCCCAAGGGTAAGCTGAAAGTGCCGGTGCCTGACGGCATCGAAGGACGCCAGGCGGACGGGCATCTGGAATTCCTGCGCGCTTCCGATCAGCAGGCGGCTTTGCACGGGCTCACCCGGGCGCTGGCCGCCGCCGCCGTACAGGGCGTGTCCACCGGCTTCACGCGCGAGCTCGACATCACGGGCACCGGTTACCGCGCCGATGTCAAAGGCAAGATCGCCACGTTCACGCTGGGTTATTCGCACCCCATCGAAGTCCTGCTGCCCGAAGGCGTGGATCTGAAAGTCGACAAGCAGACGCATCTGGTGGTCAGCGGCTACGACAAGCAAATGGTGGGGCAAGTGGCCGCGAATATCCGGGCGCTGCGCCCGCCCGATCCGTATAAGAACAAGGGCGTCCGCTATACCGGCGAAGTGCTGCGCAAGAAGGCCGGCAAGACCGCGGGCGCGGGAGCGAAGTAAATGCCGAAACCTTCCAAAAACGACGTGCGCGTGCGCATTCACAAACGTACGCGCCTCAAGATCAAGGGTACCCAGGAGCGGCCGCGGCTGGCCGTATTCCGCAGCTTGAAACACATCTACGCGCAAGTGATCGACGACCGCCAGGGCGCTACGCTGGTTTCGGCGTCTTCGGGTGAAAAGAACTCGAGCGCCGGCAATGGCGGCAACCTCGCCGGGGCTAAGCAGGTCGGAAAGCTGATCGCCGAGCGCGCCAAAACCAAAGGCATCAGCAAAGTCGTGTTCGATCGCGGCGGCTTTCTCTACCACGGGCGCGTCAAGGCCCTGGCGGACGCCGCGCGCGAAGCGGGATTGGAGTTTTAACCATGGCGGCTGCAGCGAACGGCAAACGCATCGACGCCAATAGCCTGAACTTGAAAGAGCAGGTGGTGTCCATCAATCGCGTCACCAAGGTGGTCAAGGGCGGCAAGAATCTGAGCTTTTCGGCGCTGGTGGTGATCGGGGATCCGGGAGCCAAGATCGTTGGCTTCGGCACAGGCAAGGCCAAGGAAGTTCCGGCGGCGATCAAAAAGGGAATCGAGGCGGCGAAGAAGAACCTGCGCAAAGTGAACGTGCAGGACACCACCATCCTGCACATGGTGCTCGGGCGCTTCGGCAGCGGCATGGTGTTGCTCAAGCCCGCGCCCGAAGGAACCGGCGTGATCGCCGGCGGCCCGGTGCGAGCGGTCATTCAGGCGGTGGGGATTCCGAACGTGCTGACAAAATCCATCGGCTCGCGCAATCCGCACAATGTCGTCAAAGCCACCATCAATGCGCTGGAGCAGTTGCGCGACCGCAGCCAGACGTCGGATCTCCGGGGACTGGCGCAGGAAAAGGTGGGTTAGCGAATGGCCACGACGCGGACTATCAAGATTAAACTGATCGGCAGCCCGATCTGCTGTCCTGAAAAGCACAAAGTGATCGTACGCTCGCTCGGCCTGAAGAAGATGAACCGGGTGGTGGAGCGGCCGGATACGCCGGCCTTCCGTGGCATGGTGGCCAAGATCCCGCACCTGCTGGCGATTGTTGAAGAGCCGAAATGACAAGGACTAAACCATGAATCTCAGCAATCTTCGCCCGCCGAAAGGGCAAAAGCAGAAGAAGCAGCGCATCGGCCAGGGCATGGGCACCGGGCGCGGGAAATACTCCGGCCGCGGCGCCAAGGGCGCGCGCTCCATCTCCGGCTACAGCATGATGCGCGGTTTCGAAGGCGGCCAGATGCCGCTGCATCGCCGCCTGCCCAAACGCGGATTCACCAACATCTTCAAGAAAGAGTACGCCATCGTGAACCTGGGTCGCCTGGAGCAGCTGGAGGGTGATTCCTTCGATCCCGGCCGGCTGCTCGAGCTCGGCGTCATCAAGAAGCTCGGCGCGGGTCTCAAGGTCTTAGGCTCGGGTGATATCACGCGTAAAATAGAAGTGCGGGCGCACGTGTTCTCCAAATCGGCTCTGGAGAAGATCCAGAAGGCCGGCGGTACCGGAAGCGTCATCGAAAGCGAATCGCAAGCGAAGCCCCAGGGCTGATCGGATTAAGACAGGCCATAAGGTAGGCACCCATGAAGCTGTTAGACACCATCGCCAACATGTTCCGGATTCCGGACCTCCGGAAGCGCATTCTGTTCACGCTGGGGCTATTGGCGGTCTATCGCCTGGGCGGCCACATTCCGACGCCCGGAATCGACAGCAACCGTCTGGCGCAGTTCTTCCAACAGAATTCTGGATCGCTGTTCGGGTTTATCGATCTGTTCAGCGGCGGGATGTTCCGGCGGCTGACTATTTTCGCCCTGGGCATCATGCCCTACATCACCGCCTCCATTATCTTGCAGTTGCTCCAGGTGGTGGTTCCGACCCTCGAGAAGCTCCAGAAGGAAGGCGAACTCGGCCGCCGCAAGATCACGCAGTGGACGCGCTATCTCACCATCGTCTTGGGCGTGATCCAGTCCTTCGGCATTGCGCTGACACTCCAGGAATCCCAAGGCGGTTTCGTTCTAAATCCCGGGATCCGATTCATGCTGATGACGATCCTCACCCTTACCGCGGGTACCACGTTTATCATGTGGCTGGGCGAGCAGATCACCGAGCGCGGGATCGGCAACGGGATGTCGCTGCTGATCTTCGCCGGCATCGTGGTGGGTCTGCCGCGTGCCATCGACAATATCTACGATCACGTGTTCCGCGTGCGCGATTGGACCCCCATCCACCTGGTCATCATCCTGGCGGTAATGCTGGCCGTGGTGGCCTTCATCGTCCTGGTGGAGCGTGGCGAGCGCCGCATCCCGGTGCAATACGCCAAGCGAATCCAGGGCCGCAAGCTGATGGGCGGGCAATCCAGCCATATGCCGCTGAAGGTCAACGCCGGTGGGGTGATGCCGGTCATCTTCGCTTCCTCGTTGCTGGCTTTTCCGCAAACACTCACCAATTGGCAGGTGGTCAAGAATTCACCGTTCCTGAGTAGCCTAGTCGAGTCCTTCAGCGGTAATCAGCCGCTCTACTATCTGCTGTTCTGCGTGCTGATCATGTTCTTCGCCTTTTTCTACGTTTCCATCATCTTCAATCCTAACGAAGCGGCGGATAACATGCGCAAGTACGGCGGATTCATCCCCGGCATTCGCCCCGGAAAGAATACCGCTGAATATATCAACAAGAGCCTGACCAAGATCACGGTAGTGGGTGGTCTGTATCTTTCGGTGCTGTCGCTGATTCCACAGATCATGATCGCCGGGATCAAATTGCAGCGCCTGCCGCTGGTGGGCAACTGGATCGACACGTATTTTCCGCGCTGGCTGCTGGATGGTCTCAACGTCAACTTCTTTTTCGGCGGCACTTCGCTGCTGATCGTGGTCGGCGTCGCGATGGACACCGTGAATCAGGTGGAAGCGCAGTTGATCATGCGGCACTATGAGGGCTTCACCCCACGCTCCGGCCGCATCCGGGGCCGCCGCAGCACCGTTTCCTAAGCGGATGATTTTGCAATATAATGGATTTATCAGCCTTTTCCGTCCTCAGGGCGCGTGTGCGCCTGTAAGTCGGATGTGAGCGCGACCGGGAAGCCAGACGTAGGAGATGATCATCCGTAAGAACCGCAACGAGTTGGAACAGATGCGCAAAAGCGGGCTGCTCGTCTGGCAGATCCTCCAGGATCTCTCCAAGATGGTGGAAGAAGGCGTCACCACCCAGGACCTGGAAGTGGCGGCCGAGAAGATGATGAAGGATGCGGGCGCGAAACCGGCCTTTAAGGGTTATTACACCCCGGCGGCGGGCAGCAAGTACCCGTTCGTTTTGTGCACGTCGGTGAACGACCAGATCGTGCATGGGATGCCGTCGCCGAAAACGAAATTGAAGAAGGGCGACATCGTTTCCATCGACACCGGGGTGCAGTTGAATGGTTATTTTGGCGATTCGGCCATCACGGTCCCGGTGGGCGAGATTAATGAGTCGGCGAAAAGGCTGCTGAAAGTGACCCAGGAGTCGCTGGAACTGGCGATCGACAAGGTGCGGTCCGGCAACCGGCTGTTCGATATTTGCGGCACCGTGGAGCAGCACGTGGTGGAGAACGGGTTTTCGGTAGTGCGCGAGATGGTGGGTCACGGGATCGGCACCAAGCTGCATGAGGAGCCGCAGGTCCCCAACTACGTGGATCGCCGGAACGAGAATCCGCGCCTGAAGGAAGGCATGGTGCTGGCTATCGAGCCGATGGTGAACGCCGGCGCCGCCGATATGCGCGTCCTGCCGGATAAGTGGACGGCGGTGACCAAGGATCATTCACTGTCGGCGCATTTCGAGCATTGCGTGGCGGTGACGTCCAACGGGCCGTGGGTTTTGACGCGGCCGTGACTGCCGTAGAGGCGGTTGTCGTGGAACTATTGCCGAGTGCTGTAGTGAGGGTGAAGTTGCAGAACGAATCGCTGGTTCTGGCGCATGCGGCCGGGGCGGCGAAAACGAATTTTGTGCGAGTGAGGCCGGGTGACAAAGTGCAGGTGGAATTATCGCCCCACGATCCGGGCCGCGGAAGAATCGTAAAGAAGTTGTAGCGCACGCTTTTGTGGTGGCGCACGCACTCTTGCGTGCCGCCACTCCTGGCGACGCATGGGAGTGAATATGAAGGTTCGAGCATCGGTCAAGAAAATGTGCGACAAGTGCAAAGTGATCCACCGCCAAGGAGTGGTCCGGGTCATCTGCACTAATCCGAAGCATAAGCAGCGGCAGGGATAAGGCCAAGGAATAAAGGAAAAGACATGGCGCGTATTGCAGGTGTCGATTTACCAGCCAAGAAGCGGGCCGCCATCGGCCTCACGTATATTTACGGGATCGGGCGCACGCGTGCGCTCTCGCTGCTCCATCGCGCGAGCGTGGATCCGGGGAAGCGCGTCGGCGACCTGACCGAGGACGAAGTCAACCGCGTCCGCACCCTGATCGAAAACGAAGGGTCGGTGGAGGGCGATCTGCGCAAAGAGCTCTCGATGAACATCAAGCGCCTCATCGAAATGGGCTCCTATCGCGGGCTGCGGCATCGCCGCGGGCTGCCGGTTCGTGGCCAGCGCACCCATACCAACGCGCGCACGCGCAAGGGTCCGCGCCGAGGCACCATCGCCAATAAGAAGAAAGCGACGGCCAAAACCTAATGGCGAAAGCTCCCGCAAAAACCGCGAAGAAGAAGACCTTCAAGAAGAAGGAAAAGAAGGTGGTGTCCAATGGCCTGGTGCACGTCCAGGCTTCGTTCAACAACACCATTGTGACGTTTACGGATCTGGCCGGAAATGTTCTGGCGTGGTCGAGCTCCGGTTCGCTCGGATTTCGCGGATCGCGCAAGGGCACGCCCTTCGCCGCCCAGCAGGCCTCGCTGACCGCGGCCAACAAGGCCAAGGAATACGGGCTGCGATCGGTGGAAGTACGCGTTTCGGGTCCCGGCGCCGGGCGCGAATCGGCCGTACGGGCGCTGGCTACGGTCGGGATTGAAGTGAAGTCGATCAAGGATCGTACCCCGATCCCGCACAATGGCTGCCGGCCGCCGAAACGCAGGAGAGTTTGATTGTTGTGGCGCACGCACTCGTGCGTGCCGCGTTCACACTCATGTGAACGCTGTGAGTAGATGAAGTAAGCAGGACGAAGGCGTGGTTTTCTTAAGAAGTGCGCGCCGTAAACTGCACCTTGTGAAGTAGAAAGGTAGAACTGATGGCAAGATACAATGGCCCGGTTTGCCGGCTGTGCCGGCGCGAGGGCATGAAGCTGTTTCTGAAGGGCGAGCGCTGCCACACCGAGAAATGCGCCATCGAAAAGCGCAATTTCGCTCCCGGCCAGCACGGCAAGGATCGCAAGCCCAAGCTCGTAGGCTACGGCCTCCAGTTGCGCGAGAAGCAAAAGGCCCGCCGTTACTACGGCATTCTCGAAGGCCAGTTCCGCAATCTGTTCGAGCGCGCTTTCCGCACCAAGGGCGTCACCGGCGAGCACATGTTGAACGCTTTGGAGCGCCGCCTCGACAACGTGGTCTATCGCATGGGCCTCGGCACCAGCCGCGCCCAGGCGCGCCAGCTCGTCCGCCACGGCCATCTGCTGGTGAACGGCCACAAGGTCAACATCCCCTCCTTTGAAGTGAAGGTCAACGACACCGTCGAAGTGCGCGAGAAGAGCAAGAACAATCCCACCATTCTGGCCGCGCGCGACGCCACCGCGCACGCGCCGTCGCCCAATTGGCTGGAAGTCGACCGCGATAATTTGAAGGGCCGCGTGCTGGGGCAGCCCAAACGTGAAGAACTCGTCCAGATCCAGCTCAACGAGCAGTTGATCGTCGAGTTGTATTCCAAGTAAAAACGCGATCCTGCGTCCGCTCACGCGGGCCCCGGATCGCAAGAAAAGGAATTGAGGACACAAGATTATGTTTAAAGGTTTTCAAAAGCCCAAAAGGCTGATCGCCAATACCGAGACGCTCACTGAGCGCTACGGCATGTTCACCGCCCAGCCGTTCGAGCGCGGCTTCGGCGCCACCATCGGCACCGGCCTGCGCCGCGTGCTGCTCAGCTCCATCGAAGGCGCCGCCATCACCTCCATCCGCATCGAAGGCGTAGCGCATGAGTTTAGCCCCATCCCGGGCGTGGTGGAAGACGCCACCGACATCATCCTCAACCTGAAGCAGGTGCCGTTCAAGATGACCGGCGAAGGCACGCGCATCGCGCGCCTGCGCGTGGACCGTCCCGGCCAGGTGCTCAGCGGCCAGATTGAAACCGACGCCGACGTCGAAGTGCTGGATCGCAATCTGCACATCGCCACCGTCGGCGAAGGCGGCAAGCTCAACATCGAGATGCGCCTGAAAACCGGCCGCGGGTACGTCGCCGCCGACCGCAATTACGACGAAGACCTGGCGCTCGGCTACATCCCCATCGATTCCGTGCATTCGCCCGTCCGCAAAGTGAATTTTGCCGTGGAAGCAGCGCGTTTAGGACAAATGACCGACTACGACAAGCTCAC
>JASHQT010000662.1 GCA_030039005.1 Bryobacteraceae bacterium | reverse complement strand
ATAGAGCGGAATCGGCTAGTGCCGGAGCAACTCCAATAGCGCGGAGGACACGGCTTCAGGGTTCTCGCGCGGCAGAAAATGTCCGGCGCCGTGGATCACGTGGCGCGCGACCAATCCGGGAAACTGCGCGCGCTCGGCGGGTGTGACATCGGGCGCGGGGTGCACCAAGGCGTCGCCATCGCCGTAGAGCAGGATGGACGGCGCGGCGATTTTGGGCCGCTTGGCGAGTTCGCGCTCCATGGCTTCGAAGCGCTTTTCACCGGGCGCGGTGCCGTTGCGATGGCGATAGGAATGGATCACGCAGTCGACAAAATCGGGATTATCGAAGGACGGCGCGGTGCGGTTGTATTCGTCGTCGCTGAAGTGCCAGCCGGGCGACCAGGTCTGCCATAACAGCCTGCACAAGCTGCGGCGGTTCGCCGCCAGTCCCACGCGGCCGCGCTCGGTCATGAAATACCACTGATACCAGAGTTCGCGCTCGAGTTCGGGCGGCGCAGGGCGCGGCGGGGCGAAGATGTCTTGGATCAGATAACCGGCGATGAACACGCCCGCGCGGACGCGATCGGGATGGAGCGCGGCGGCGATGCAGGCGGCGCGCCCGCCCCAGTCGTATCCGGCCACGGCGATTTGCTTGAGGCCCAGCGCGTCGGCGAAATCGATAACGTCCTGCCCGATGGCCGCCTGCTCGGCCATGCGCGGCGCCGAAGCGTCGCGAAAACGCGTGGGTCCGTAGCCGCGAAGGTAAGGGACCAGCACGCGATGGCCGGCGGCAGCGAGCGGCGGCGCGACGCGATCATAGGCGTGCGCGTCGTCCGGGAAGCCGTGCAGAAGAACGATGGGGAATCCCTGCGGATTGCCGCTTTCTTCGTAGCCGGCGTCGAGCACCGGCGTTTGAACCGAGCGCGTGGTGGATTGGGCTTGTGCCATAGTCGCGATGCCGAGGCCGGCGGCCTGCAGGAACGTTCTGCGCCGCACGCTAAGGCCGTTCCATAAGCTGGAGGTAGAAATTGTTCGGGTCGCGCAAGATGATCACTCGCTGGCCCTGCGGCAGAGTGACCGGCTCGCCGCCGGTGGTGATGACCGAGAATCCGGCGCTTTTGAACGAGGCGGTGAGCGCGTTGACGTTGCGGACGAAGAGGCGAAGCATGCCCTGACCGGGGGTGGGAAAAGCAACGTCCAGGCCGCCCTTGCCGGTCGCTTTTGTGAACCGGATCCGGTCCGATTTCAACCCAAGCACCTTCTCGTAAAGCGCCGCGATCTTGGGCGCATCGTTCACGACGACGCTGAGTTCGGCTCCCGCAATAACGGACGGGTCCAGTTCGATCGGAAATCCATCGGGATCGGCCAGCGTCGCGCGGGTTGCACCGGGCCGGCGAAGCGTCAGGGTGACGGCTCGCGGTGCTGACTTCGGCGTACGCGCTTCGCCCCATTGCACCAGCTCGATTCCCATCTCAGAGCCCGGAATCTTCAGCACCGCGGCGCGAAACTGCTTGCCCGGCACTCCGTAGAGGTTCGCGACCGCCGGATTATCAGTGAATTTATGTTCGCCCGGAGGACCGGTGAGTTCCAGGCCGAGCTGGTCATGATAAAAGGCCAGGGATCGATCGAGATCGGCGACGATATGCAGAAACGGACCGACACCGACTACCGGCGAGTCGGTCTGCGCCGCAGCGGTCGCGGCGCAGAGGACAAGCAAAAATGCAAAACGCGAGCTCACGCGCCGGCGGCCTTGCCGTAGGTTTTCACCGCCTGCTGCAGTCCACCCAGGCCCGCGGCGAGATCCTGCGGGTTCATCGCCGGACGAACGGTGACCTTAGCGTTGAAGGCCAGGAACCACGGCTCGGCGATCGCGGGAAGCTGCGAGGAGTCCGTCATGTCCAAGAAGATCCAGGCGGTGCGCTCGCCAAAATCTTCGGTGAAGTACGCAGCTTCGGGTTTGAGATCGGCCAGGATCTTTTGAATGGTAGTGCCGAGCGTGCCGTTAGACGCGGCGGCGTTGCCGGCCTCGACAGGGATGGTCGCCTTGAGTAGCATGCGCATGGGTGTGCCCCTCCGATAGGGCCTATCAAGCATATCTCAGGCCGGGCGCGGAATGAACCGCAGCGACGATTCGTTGATGCAGTAGCGGAGGTAAGTGGGCTCGGGGCCGTCGTTGAAGAGGTGACCCAAGTGCGCATCGCAGCGTACGCAGTGGACTTCGGTGCGCTTCATCAGCATGGCGTAATCGGAATGAGTAGCGATATTCTCCGGGGCGATGGGCTCCCAAAAGCTCGGCCAGCCGGTGCCGGAATCGAACTTGGCATCGGAGCTGAAGACGGGATTATCGCAGCCGATACAGCGAAACAGCCCGGCTTGATGCAGTTGGTAAAACGTTCCGGAGAAAGCCACGTCGGTTCCCTGCAAGCGCGTGACGTAAAATTGCTCGCCGCTGAGCTGCTTGCGCCATTGTGCGCTGGAGCGAACCACTTTGGCGACGCGCGCGGGGCCGATCCGGCGGCCACGGTCGTCGAATTCGACGATGGTGACCTGCTCGTGCGAGGCTCCATTCATAGACGCGGCGGAATCTTCCCCGGAATCCTGGCGCCAGCGCATCGCGAAGACGGCCAGGCCGGCCAACGCAAACGGCGCGATCAGTATCGCGCGGCGCGTGGATTCGCGCTGCATCGTCTCGAACACAACTTCATTGTCGCACCGGCCTCCTGAGCATGTTGCTCGGCAACGTACGGCGCGACGGCTTGGCAAGAGGGGCGGAGGTTGCTTTCCAATGTTGACCAAGCGTCGCTTGGCTGCCGGGCTGGTTACTCCTGCGCCGGGCCCACTCTCGGCTCAGCCAGAATTTTCCGGACCTTTTCGAGC
This sequence comes from Bryobacteraceae bacterium, assembly GCA_030039005.1. Next base: position 10,933 of record JASHQT010000662.1, on the reverse strand, counting down.
AACTGCGCGCCGGTGAAAGGCTGCGGGAACATCTCGACACGTTCCAATTCGGCGCGGTAGCGCAGCCGGTCGTCCGCCAGGAAACCGGCGACCATCAGGATGCGCATGCTCGGGCACCGCGATTGCAGATACTTCGCAGCCTCGTGGCCCGAGATGGTTTCCACGTAAGGAGAAATGATGAGCAGGTCGGCCCTGCATTCGCCGAGGCGATCCACGGCGGTGCCCAGGTCGCCCGTGGAGAGCACCAAGTACCCGGCACGTTCCACAACTTCACGGATTACCTGGCGGATCAGCGGCTCGGAGATCAGCAGCAGAATGGTGTACTCCATGGGGGACTTTTTCGGCTGGGTTGACATGATCGCTCAGCCCTAGTTTAAACAAAACTCTAAGAAAATGTGAGAGATAAGATTCTGCATGCAAGACCAGCACCGGTACCCCACCCCCCTTGCATGCAACGCGCTTTTTTGACATTATTTATATACATCGCTCGGGCGGCGATGGGAGGCCGATTTGACAGGGAAAGACATTGTTTGTCTTGCAATTTTCAGCACTGCCTTCACCACCTGCATACAGGCCGCCCCTCCCCCCGAACCGAACTCCGATCCCGCTACCGTTTCCGCCGAACGAGCACTGGTAAACAAGTATTGCGTCGTCTGCCACAGCGACAAATTGAAGACCGGCGGCATGTCCTTGCAGTCCGCGGACATGACGAACATTCCCGCGGGCGCGGAACTTTGGGAAAAGGTGGTTCACAAGCTCAGCCTGGGCGCCATGCCGCCGCAGGGCATGCCGCGGCCGGATCAGGCGAGCATCGATCACCTGGTTTCCTGGCTAACCACGTCGATTGACCACGCCTCGGCCGCGCATCCCAACCCCGGCCGGGCGACGCTGCACCGGCTGAACCGCACCGAGTATGCCAACGCCATTCACGATCTGCTGGGCCTGGAGGTGGATCCGGCGCCGCTGCTGCCGGCCGATGATGAAAGCTACGGGTTCGACGACATCGCAGACGTGCTGCGCACCTCGCCCTCGCTGCTGGAGCGCTACATGTCGGCTTCCTGGAATTTGAGCCGGCTGGCGGTGGGCGATCCCAACATCACCGCCGATACCACCACCTATCGCGCGAAGCCCGACCTTTCCCAGAACGAGCACATGGAAGGGCTGCCGCTCGGAACGCGCGGCGGCCTCGCGATCCGGCATTATTTCCCGCTGGACGGCGAATACACGATCAAGGTCCGGTTGTGGCGCGCGACGGCCGACGTGATCAAGGGCCTGGAAGAATTGCACCAGGTGGAGATCTCGATCGACGGCCAACGCGTGAAACTGGCCACCATCGGCGGTAAGGACGAACAGGAGCTCAGCTACACGAATTCAGGGAAATCGGCCGAGGAGATCGACTCGCGGCTGACGGTGCGCGTTCCGGTGAAGGCAGGGATGCGAACCGTGGTGGCGACCTTCATGGCCGAAGGCGAATCCCAGGACGATAACATCCTGGAACCGTTCGAACGCGCCAATCTGGACCCGCTGGATTTCCGCGGACTGCCGGCGGTGGACCGCGTGAGCATCACGGGGCCGCTGAAGTCCACCGGTCCCGGCGACACCGCCAGCCGGAAGCTGATCTTCACCTGCCGGCCGCACAGCCAGGCCGAGGAAATACCCTGCGCGAAGAAGGTCATCGGCACACTGGCGCGCAAAGCATTCCGGCGCCCCACGAACGACAACGATCTCGAAACGCTGCTCAGCTTCTATCAGAAAGGCCGGAACGAAGGCGGCACGTTCGATTCGGGGATAGAAGCGGCGATCCAACTGATTCTCGCGAGCCCCGAATTCCTGTTCCGCTTCGAACCGGATCCGGCGGCGCTCGCTCCCGGCGCGGTGTATCGCGTCAGCGATCTGGAACTGGCGTCGCGGCTTTCGTTTTTCTTGTGGAGCAGTATTCCCGACGAGCAGTTGTTGAACCTAGCCACGCTCGGCAAGTTGCATGAGCCCGCAGTGTTGGAAGCCCAGGTGAAGCGCATGCTGGCCGATCCGAAATCAAAGGCCTTGGTCGATAATTTCGCCGACCAGTGGCTGTACTTGCGCAACCTGAAGAACATCAACCCGGATTTCGAAACTTTCCCGGATTTCGACGACAACCTGCGCCAGGCCATGAAGCAGGAAACGGATCTGTTCCTCGACAACATCATCCGTGAAGATCGCAGCATCATGGATCTGATCGACGCCAACTATACGTTCATCAACGAAAGGCTGGCGCGGCACTACGGAATTCCGAACATTTATGGCAGCGATTTCCGCCGCGTGACGATCACCGATGAAAATCGCCGCGGATTGCTCGGACAGGCCAGCATCCTCACGGTGACGTCGCTGCCCACGCGCACTTCGCCGGTGAATCGCGGCAAGTGGATTCTGACGAATCTGATCGGCATGCCGCCCAATCCTCCGCCGCCGAACGTGCCGGCGTTGAAGGAACATTCCGATCCGGGCAAATTGACCTCGCTGCGCCAGCGCATGGAAGAGCACCGGCAGAACGAGCCGTGCAAGAGCTGTCACAAGCTGATGGATCCGATCGGATTTTCGCTGGAGAATTTCGACGCTGTGGGCCAGTGGCGCTCGACGGACGAGGGCGCGAAGATCGATCCTTCGGGCGTGATGTTCAACGGCGCGAAGATCGACGGACCCGAATCGCTGCGCGAGATCCTGCTGGCGAAGCCGCAGATTTTCGCCAGTGTTTTCACCGAAAAATTGATGACGTACGGGTTGGGCCGCGGAGTCCAATATTACGACATGCCGGCCATCCGCGCCATCGTACGCGAGGCGGGAAAGAACGATTACAAACTATCCGCGATCGTGCTGGGAATTGTGAAAAGCACGCCGTTCCAGATGAAGGAGAAATCGCGGGAGGCCGAGAATCGCGCGGTGAGCGCGAGCTTGCGTTAAGCAGTTTCGATTATTTGACCGAACTTATTTGAAAGAGATGGGAGCAAAATGATCATCACGAAGAAATATTTGCCGCGACGCACGTTTCTGCGCGGCGTGGGCGTCAGCCTGGCTCTGCCTCTGCTCGATTCGATGGTCCCGGCGCAAACCCTGACCTCGAAGACGGCGGCGGCGGAGCGCATCCGCTTGGCCTACTGCTACATTCCGCATGGCGCCGTGATGAGCAACTGGACTCCCGTTTCCGAGGGCGCTGGCTTCGAGCTTTCGCGCACTCTGATGCCGCTCAAGGACCATCATGACCAGGTGGTGGTGATCAGCAATCTGGCGCACAAGCTGGCCGGCCCCTATGGACCGAACGACAGCGGCGGCGACCATGGACGGTCGCCTTCGGTATTCCTGAACGGCGTGCATCCCAAGCGCACCGAGGGCGAAGACGTGCGCGCGGGCACGACGGTGGACCAGATCGCGGCGCAGCACATCGGGCAGGACACGCCGCTGCCATCGCTCGAGCTCGCCACCGAAGACATGACCGGCTTGATCGGCGCCTGCGACGTGGGTTTCAGTTGCACCTACACCAATACGATTTCGTGGCGCACGCCCACCACGCCTCTGCCGATGGAGATCAATCCGCGCGTGGTATTCGACCGGCTGTTCGGCGATGGATCGAACGCCCAGGAGCGGGCGCTGCGGATCTCGCGTGAGCGCAGCATTCTGGACGCCGTGACGGGCGAAGTGAGCCGCCTGGAGCGCGGGCTCCCGTCCAACGACCGCAATCGCGTGGCCGAGTATTTAGACAACGTGCGCGAGATCGAGCGCCGCATCCAACTCACGGAGAAGAAAAACAGCGCGAGCGTTCACGTGCCGTCGACGCCCATCGGCATCCCGGACGATCACGTGGTGCATTCCAAGATGATGTTCGACCTGATGGCCGTGGCGTTCCAGGCCGATATCACACGCATCGAAACCTTCATGATGGCGCGCGAAGTGAGTTACCGGACGTTCCCGCAGATCGGCGTGCCCGATCCGTTCCACGCCACTTCGCACCACCAGGACAATCCGGAGAAGCTGGAAAAGCTGACCAAGATCAACACCTATCACGTCAGCCTGATCTCGTACTTCATGGACAAGCTCGAATCGATCAAAGACGGCGACGGCACCCTGCTAGATCATTCGCTGATCGTGTTCGGCAGCTCGATGTCCAATAGCAACCTGCACAACCATTCGCCGCTGCCGGTGTTCATCGCGGGCGGAGCTTGCGGGCGGCTGAAGGGCGGGCGGCATATCAAATATCCGGAAGACACGCCGATGGCCAATCTGCTCGCCACCACGCTGGTGAAGGCCGGGTTGAACGAGAATCACATCGGCGACAGCACCGGCATTCTGACGGAAGTCTAGGAGGTGGAGATGAAAATCCAACGGCTGATGCAGTTCTCACTGGCGAGCGCGCTGCTCTCGGTCGCGGCCTTCGCGGCAACCAACGGAACTAGCGTTCTGGTGGACGCGGTGCAGAACCGCGACGCCGAGACGGTCCAGGCGCTTTTGAAGCAGCACGTAGACGTTAACGCCAGTACGGCCGATGGCACGACGGCGCTCCATTGGGCCGCGCACTGGGGCGATCTGCCCACCGTGGAAGCGCTGCTCAAAGACGGCGCGAACGTCACGGCGCTCAATCGCTACGGGGCGACACCATTGTCGGAAGCGGTCCGAATCGGCAGCGAAGAACTAGTGAATAAGCTGCTGGATGCGGGCGCGGATCCCAACACGCTGGTGACTTCGCAGGCCGAGACGGTGCTGATGAAAGCATCTCGCGACGGGAACCTGGGTGCGGTGAAGGCCCTCGTCGCGCATGGCGCCGATGTGAACGCGAAGGAAAATTTCCGCGGGCAGACGGCGGTGATGTGGGCGGCGGCGGAGGGACATGCCGATATCGTCAGCCTGCTGGCCGGGCACGGCGCGGATTTGAGTGTTCGTTCCTATGACCGCGACACTAAGGCGCCCAAGATGGAGGCCGGCACGCCGTCGGCGCCCATCGCGCGCGGCGGATTGACCGCTCTGCTGTTCGCGGCCCGCCAGGGGCAGATGGATACGGTCAAGGCGTTGCTGGACGCCAAGGCCGATATCAACGCCCTGGATTCGGACGGGAACAACGCGCTGATTCTGGCGATCCTGAACAGCCACTACGACCTGACGCAAATGCTCATCGACCGGGGCGCGGATGTGAACATCGCGGCCCAGAACGGGCGGACGGCGCTGTACAGCGCGGTAGAGATGCACGACGTGGATTGGTCGCCGCGGCCGGCCCGCAAGGAGACGGACAAGACCACCAGCATGGACGTCATCAAGTCCCTGATCGATCACAAAGCCAACGTGAACGCGCAGCTCAAAGCTCCGGCGCCGATCGAAAAGCTCGCGCAGGATATGGGCGACCGCAGCATGGGCGAGGGGACCACGCCGTTCACGCGCGCGGCACGCAGCGCTGACGTCGAGCTGATGCATTATCTGCTCGATCATGGCGCCGACGCGAAGCTGGTGGGCAAAAACAACCAGACGGCGCTCATGGTGGCGGCCGGCGAGGGCTGGAACGATCATATTCGCGGCACCGAAGCCGAGGCGCTGGACGCGGTGAAACTGTGCGTGTCGCTCGGCATCGACGTAAACGCGGCCACCGATAAAGGCGAGACGGCCCTGCATGGCGCGGCGGGACGGGGCGCGGATTCCATTGCGAAATATCTGATCGAGAAAGGCGCGAACGTCAACGCGCGCAACAAGAAGGGCTTCACGGCGCTGGACATCGCGATGGGCAAGGTCGGCTATGCCGGCGGTCCCGGACCGGTGCATGAGACGACCGCCGCGATCATCAAGCAGGCCGGCGGCGAACCGGGCCAGGAAGTAAAAGAGACGGCCAAAGCAGCCGAGTAAAGCAGGCGAATAACTGCTATGCGCCGGGAGTCTAGATGGCGTCCGGCGGCCGAGTGATAACCTGAGTCATGGCACTCGGTTTTCGCGGCACGCTTCTGTTTTTGGCGATCGTGGGAGCGAGTGGTGCGGCTCCCGAGGCTGAGCGGCTTCCTGCCGGCGTAACGCCTACGCATTACGATCTGGCTCTCTTCCCCAACCCCGCGCAGCTCACGTTTCGCGGCCGGGTGCGCATCGAACTTGACGTGCGGGCGCCGGCGCGCGAGATCATCCTCAACTCCGACGAGCTCGTGCTGGACAAAGCGGCGATCGACGGCACGCCGGCCGCATCCATTCGGCTCGATGCAAGACTGCAGCGCGCGATCTTGACGTTTCCGCATACCGTCGCCGCCGGACAGCACACGCTCGAGATCGATTACCACGGCAAAATCGAGCGCACCACACTCGGTTTCTTCGCCATGGATTATGCGAGCCCGTGGGGCAAACAGCGCACCATCGCCACCAACTTCGAGCCGGCTTCCGAGCGGCGCCTCATGCCGTCGTGGGACGAGCCCGCGTTTAAGGCGACCTTCAGCATCACCGTCGATGCGCCGGCCGATCTGATGGCGGTATCGAATATGCCCATCGCCTCCACGGAAAAGCTCGCGAGCGGCGAAAATCGCGTGCATTTCGCCACCACGCCGAAAATGTCCACATATCTTCTGTTCCTGGGCATCGGCGATTTCGAGCGGATCGCGACCACGGTGGACGGCGTCCAGGTGGGGGTGGTGGTGAATCGCGGCGATGCGGAGAAGGGGCGCTATGCGCTGGAACAGGCCGCGCGGCTGCTGCATTACTATGACGATTATTTCGGGCTTCGTTTTCCGCTGCCCAAGCTGGACCTGATCGTCGCGCCGGGCGACATCGACGGCGGATCCATGGAAAATTGGGGCGCGATCTTCTATGGCCAGGAAGATCTGCTGTTCGATCCGAAAGCATCGACGGAAACAGACCGGCAGCGCGTGTTTGAAGTCGTGGCGCACGAAATGTCGCACCAGTGGTTCGGCGATCTGGTGACCATGGCGTGGTGGGACAATTTGTGGCTGAACGAAGGCTTCGCCCGCTGGATGCAGACCAAGGCCGCCGACGATCTACATCCGGAATGGAAGACCGGATTGCAGGCGCTGCGGATTACCGAACGCGGAAAACGCGCCGATGCCAAGCCTTCGACGCACCCGATCGTGCAGACGGTTCTGACGGCGAGCCAGGCCGAGCAGGCGTTCGACGACATCACCTACAACAAGGGCGCGGCCGTGATCGCCATGCTGGAAGCGTACGTTTCAGCGGACGCATTTCGCGACGGAGTGCGGCGGTATATGGCGGCGCATGCGTACGGAAATACCGTCGACGCGGATTTGTGGCGCGAAGTGCAGAAGGCGTCGGGTAAGCCGGTGCTGGAAATTGAAGCGGACTTCACGCGGCAGCCGGGAGTTCCGCTGCTGCGCGTGGAAAGCGAAGCGGCGAGCGGCGGCGAGAACAAGATCTTGCTCAGCGAAGGCCGGTTCGCCGAGGATCCTAAGACGATCGCCGGCTTAGCACCCCAAACGTGGCACATTCCTGTGGAGGTGAGCGCGGGCGGCACGCCCAGCCCCGAGCTGATTTCCGGCGCATCCCCAACGACGGTAGCCGTCGCGGGGCCCGGACCTGTGATCGTCAATGCCGGCGAATCCAGCTTCGCACGCACGCTGTATTCGCAGGCCATGGTCCGGGCGTTGGGAGAACATTTTGCCGCTGCAGGTGCGGCCAACCAGTTGGGCATCCTGTACGATACGTGGGCGCTGGGCGAGTCCGGCTATGAGCCAATCACGAATTATCTGGATCTGGCGCAAAAACTTCCATTAGACGCCGATCCAGTGGTGTGGGTGCAAGTGGTGAATACATTGGCATCGCTCGACCGGCTTTATCGCGACGCGCCAGGCCGCGCGAAGTTCGCGGAGTTTGTGCGCGCGCGCCTTCATCCGCTCGAACAACGTGTGGGATGGGACGCGCAGCCTGGCGAGGACGCGAATACCAGCCGGCTGAGGAGCGCGGTGCTCGAAACGCTCAGTCTGTACGATGATTCGCAAACAATTGCGGAAGCGCGCCGCCGCTGGGATCAAGCTCTGCAAGATCCAGGCAGCCTCTCGCCGGAGGTGCGGCGCACGGCGCTAACGATTGTCGCGCGGCATGCGGATGCGACAACGTTCGGCAGCCTGATGGACCTCGCTCGCGCGGCCAATGATCCGCTCGAAAAGGAGCACATCTGGGAAGCGCTGGCGGGAGTGGCCGATCCGGCGAGCGCACGAAGGATGCTCGAACTGGCCGCCAGTCCGGAAGCGCCGGCCGGTACGGTGGGCTCGACGTTTCGCTCGCTGGCGGCCAATCATCCGGATCTCGCGTGGAAGTTCGCGCTGGCGCACGTGGACCAGCCGGGGTATCCCGTAGAGTCCTTCGAGCGTTTGCGGCTGATGCCCGCGATCGCGAGCGCGTCGAACGACCAGAAGCGCGCCGGTGAGTTGGAGAATTACGCGCGCCGGCACATTCCCGCCAGCGCACAGCAAAACGTGGTTTCCGCGATTGCGACCATCCAATTGAACGCGCGATTGCGAGCCCAACGCCTTCCGGAAATCGACGCTTGGCTGGGGCAGTACTCAGGCGAGGCGCAGGGGCGCTGAGGGAATTTCCGATGGATTTCCGCCTACTAGGGCGAGGAGTCTATCCATGCCATTTTCATGCCGGTCGTTACTGCGCTGGATTGCCGTTTTGGCACTCGGCTTCGCCGGCGCACTGTCTGCCGCGCCAGTCGTTTCGGCCATTGTAAATGCCGCCGACTATCTACCGCCTTCGCTGCCCAATTCGGGTGTGGCGCAAGGGGCGTTGTTCACGGTTTTTGGAAGCGGCCTGGGTCCCTCCAAAGCGGTCCAAGTGACCGCTTATCCACTGCCAACGAGGCAAGGTTTGGGAGGGACCACCGTGCAGGTGACCGTCAACGGCACGACGGAGAACTGCATCATGTTCTATAGTTCCGCGTCGCAGGTGATCGCGATTCTTCCGTCGCCGACTCCGGTGGGCAACGGGACTCTGCAGGTGACCTATCAAGGCGCAAGCGGCTCCTCGGCGATCCAGGTGCAAGCCGCCGATTTCGGCGCTGTGACGTTGAACGGGGCGGGATTTGGCCCGGCGGTAGTCACCGATCAATCGAACACGCCCATCACTCTGGTGCATCCCGCGCATCCCGGCGATATTTTGACGGTGTGGGGCACCGGCATGGGCCCTTACAACGGGAACGAAACGGAGCCGCCCACCGGCGCTCCCAACCTGGCCGGTCAAACGCAGGTTTTAGTGGGCAATCAGACGGCGACCGTGGAATACGCCGGGCGCGGCGGAGGATCGCCGGGGTTGGATCAAATCGATTTCACGGTGCCGGCGGGGCTGAGCGGGTGCCGGGTCTCGCTGGCGGTGTCCGTGGGCGGCGTCACGGGAAATGTCACCACCATCGCAGTCGCACCGGCCGGGCAAGCCACCTGCGGGGACAGCTTCGGATTGCTGACGGAGTCTAACGTCGAGCAGGCGGTGACTAGCGGGTCGCTGACCGTCGGGGGCATTCAGGCGTACCGGGTCGGCGATCTGCCCGATGCGCTGCTGGGCGGCATCGGAACGTACCCGCTTAACAGCCTCATCCGCTCGATCGTGGCGGATCTCGCGCCTTCGATCGGGAGTTGCGCGGCATATGAAGTGCAGGGGAGCACGTTTGTGGTGAACGATCCTTACGCGCCCAATCCATGGCTGGACATCGGTGCGCAGATAACGATCACCGGGCCCTCGGGATCGAAAACAATAGGAGAGACCTCCGACGGCCTCTTCTTCGATACGCTCGCGAATCCGCCCGCTACCTGGGTCGCGCCGGGTTCCTATACGGTTTCGAACAATTCAGGCGCGGGCGGATCGAAAGTGGGAGCATTCTCCTGGGACCTGACGCTGCCATCCAACGTCACGCCGACCAACATCCCGAGTTCCGTGAATGAATCGCAGGATCTGACGCTGAATTGGAGCGGCGGCGCGGCGTTTCCGATCGTGGTGATCTTCGGCTACGCGGGCGTCCCGCTGAATGCCAGCGATTCGGAGATCTCCTACGCGGAATTCGTGTGCACGGCCTCAGGGTCCGCCGGACAGTTCACGATTCCATCGGCGGTCTTGAGCCTGATCCCGGCGGACGGTTATGGAGAATTCGGAGTGAAGGGGATGAACATCCAGATCGCGGGCGTGGCGAACAGCACGTTTACGAATCTGCCGGGAGTGGATGAGGCCATCTTCTCCGCCTATGAGACCACCGGGGCCGTGGCCAAGATTCAATAACCACGGGGCGCCGTGCCGCGGACCCGAACCCGCAGACCCTCGCATGCGTATCCTGGTATGTGGCCGGGCGGAGATGGATCGGATGGATCATCGGTGTGCCGGCCGGCGCCGCGATCCTGCTTTGGATCATTGCGGGCGCGGTTCTGTGTGAATGGGCCTTGCGGCCGCCGCGACGCCCGGTGCCCGCGAATGCGGAGGCCCGGACAGTGGAGATCGCGGCGCGCGACGGGGCCCACTTGTGCGCATCGCTCTACACGCCCGAAAAGTGGAACGGCGGCGCGGTGTTGGTGCTGCACGGAATCTCCGATTCGCGCGGGAGCGAAATCGGCTTCGCGCACCTGTTCGGCTCGCGCGGCTATCTCGTACTGACGCCCGATAACCGCGCGCAGGGCGAGAGCGGCGGAGATTTCGTTACGTACGGCCTGCTGGAAGCGGACGATGTGCATCGCTGGGTTTCGTGGCTGATCGCGGAGCGCCATCCCAGCCACGTGTATGGGCTGGGAGAATCCTTGGGCGGCGCGGTGCTGGTCGAATCGTTAGCCGTGGAGCACCGGTTCAACGCGATTGTGGCCGAATCCGCCTTCGCGAGTTTGGCGCAGTTGGCGCGCGATCGCGTGGCCGAGCGTCTTCCGGTTCCCCGAAGCCTAGGCCAAGCGCTTGCAGCGCCGTTCGTTTCCACGGCGTTCCTGTATGGACGTTGGCGCTA
>JASHQT010000661.1 GCA_030039005.1 Bryobacteraceae bacterium | reverse complement strand
CGTCAAGTAGACGGGAAACCCCACCCTGCGGGAATAGCGTGTCGCCGCCGTCGAGTGGGTTGTAGGCCGCTCGGACAGCTGGTGTCGATCCGGCGAATCGCACGGCGCTGGAGAAATTAGTGGTAGCGTTCATTGCTTCATCCGCACGCTACAGCCAATCCAGCGTTTCGGCCGGGTGCCCGGCGCCCACCACGCGCACGAAGACGTCTTCCAGCGTCTCGCTGCCGGTGCGCAGTTCGTCCATGGTGCCGCATTTCACCAGCTTGCCTTCGTGGATGATGGCGACGCGGTCGCAGAGCCGCTCCACGACTTCGAGAACATGCGAGGTCAGAAACATGGTGGCGCCGCGGCGAACCTGATCGAGCAGGATTTCCTTCATCAGGCGCGCGCCCACAGCGTCGACGCCCTCGAACGGCTCGTCGAGCAGGAACAACTCCGGCCGATGGATCAGCGCGGCGGCCATGGCGACGCGTTTGCGCATGCCTTTGGAGTAATCCCCGATCAGCTTGCCGGGCTCGGCGTCGAGCTCGAATAAGGCCAGCAGCTCACGGGCGCGCTCGCGGGCGAGGTTGCGGGAAAGGCCATACATGCGTCCGACGAATTCGGTGAATTCGAAACCGGTGAGATGATCGAACAACAGGCTTTCGTCGGGGACCAGACCGATTTTGCCTTTTACATCGAGCGCGTGCTGGGGCATGGGAAGGCCGAGCAACTCGATGCTACCGGAAGTGGGCGGCGCCAGGCCCATCAGCATCTTGATGGTGGTGGTTTTGCCCGCGCCGTTAGGACCCAGGAAACCGAAGAAGCAGCCGCGGGGGACTTCCAGGTCCAGCCCATCGACGGCGGCCTTATTCCCATAGACCTTGCGCAGGTCGTGGACCGCGATGGCAGCGGTACTCATATATTTTCCATGGTACAAAGCCCTCTCCGGGACCGGCACTCAAGCTTTTCACGTATCCTGACGATAATTCAAGCGTGACAGCTTCCGCCAGTACGCCTACCGCAGGTACGCCTACGGTGCGCGAGCGCGCCATGATCGCGCTCGGGCAGCTTCCGCCGTTCTCGCCCATCTTGAACCGCCTGATTGCGAGCCTGGCCAGCGAAGATGTTTCGTTCGCCAAAGTGGCCGAGTTAATTGAAAAAGATACGGTGCTCGCGGGCAACATTCTGAAGCTGGTGAATTCGGCGCTGTACGGCTTGGCGGGCACAGTGAATTCAATTCGGCACGCGGTTTCGCTGCTGGGGATCGCCAAGCTGCGCAATGCAGCCCTTAGTATGTCCGTGGCGCGGATGTGGGGACAGGTGAAGACGCCGGCGGGGTGGTCCACGGCGAACTTCAATCAGCACTCGGTGGGCGTGGGAATCCTGGCCGATCTGCTGGCTCAGCGGCTGGATGTGCAGTATGCCGAGGGCGCGTTTGCCGCCGGGTTGTTTCACGATCTGGGCTTGATGCTGGTGGCCATCGGGCTGCATGACGAATACAAGCAGCTCACGCTGCTGTGCCAGGAAAGCAAGAAATGGGAGCCCGAATACGAGACGCAGGTACTCGGCATGACGCACGCCGAGCTGTCCGCTGAGGCGCTGGCGAAATGGAATCTGCCGCAGGAGATCCAGACCGGCGTTCGCTATCACGGAACGCCGGAACTGGATCCGACGCCGGTGGAACCCGGGCAGATCGCACTCAGCAGCCTGCTGGCGGCCGCGGACCGTTATGTGAAAGGCACAGGCGTTTTCGTTAGCCTGTTCGAAGCCCCCTGCGACAATCCGGAAGCGGCGCTCGAAGGGCTGGGCCTCGGCGAACGATTGCCCGCCATCCTGACCGAGTTCAATAACGAGTTTTCGGCGATCCGATCGTTCTTTTAGATCATCTTATTTCGGGATCAACACTTGCTTTGCCCACTTTTATTCGTCTGGCGATTAGATCGTGTTACTGCCTCGCGTTAGGTCATTTTCAACATCCAAGAGTTGCTGCGCGATCTCTGTTGTTGCGGGCGCGGCCACGTTCAGGGTAAATCCTGGGGAGAGAACGGGATGGCCCGCAATCGTTGCCTCGACCAACAGATCAACGGCTCCGGGATTTGCTTCATTGAAAGAAACCGTACACAAGTAGTCACCGCTGGACTGCAAAGCCAGAGTACAGAGAGCGCCACCCAACGGCTGCGCATTGTCGTCGGCTCGATACAACTGCATACTCTGCGGTATGTCACTGGTGTTGAGCTGAAGCGGGTTCACATCGATCGTGACATTCGTGGCTGTCCCGGCCTGCACTACATTCGGCAGAGTGACCGGAGGTGTCGCAAGCTCGCAAGTCATCCCCGTTGGGTCGGACGGCGTGAGCTGGTAGGCATTAGCAGTAGACTGCTGAACCCGCACCATCGTGCAGCTCGCGCTTTGGTCCGTCAAAAGCTGAACCACAAAAGGATTGGTAAGCCCGGCTAGAACGATACTGTTGGCCTGTGCCTTGAAAGTGCCGGCGTCGAGATCGATGGTGAGGCTAGAAATCCAACCTGGCGCCTGTCCCGTGCTGTCTTGATAAGTGAATATCTGGGTGCCTGGTTGTTGAACGAACACGCTCTTCGCAAAGGTGGCACCAAAATTTCCAACCGAAAACAAGACGTAAGACGCATCCGTTAGGTTCAGTCCCTGGATCGTGCCTTGTAGCACATAGCTGTCGGTGGCCGTTGGGCTGATATTAATAGAAACCGAGTTCACGGCGAGTGATGCCGTCTGCGCCATCAACTCAGATGTTGAAAGTCTGAAAAGAACGAGAATACTGACGGTAAGAACGACGGCTCGCAGTGATACACGGGCAAACATGGTGGACGCACCTTTCGGGGGCAATTCCCAGAGATTAGCGAACATTATAGTACGCCACAAAAACGGCGGATTTTGTGGAGGTCGTTTTCTAGAGAAAGAATTCGCCCGCGCCGACGATTTCCGCCGGCCCGGTCAAATACACCGAATCGTCCCAGCGCAATTCGAGCGCTTCGCCCGCCGGCGTGTGGATGGTCACGGGACTCACGGCGAGCTTGCGCAGGATCGCGGCTACGCCCGCGCCGGTGGACCCAGTCCCCGAGCTCAGGGTTGCGCCCGCGCCGCGTTCGTAAAATCGCGTCTCGATGTTGTGCGCATCCATGTTGTGTGTATCGATGACGCGCACGAACGAGACGTTGGTGCGTTTGGGAAAGCGCGGATGGCTTTCAATCTCAGCGCCCAGCGCCTCCCAATTGTCGGGGAAACTCTCGACGAAGACTACACACTGCGGGTTGCCGACATCGAGGATGGTCACTTCTTGCGGACCGGATCGCAAGGGCAGGGTGCAGACGATCTCGCGCGCATCGAACACGGGCCCGCCCATGTTCATTTCGAACCAGAAGCGGCGGCCGTCGCGGCGGAGCAGGCGCAAATGCTTGGGGCCGGCGCCGGTGAGGATGGTCACGTCGCCTGAAGCCCGGCCGGATTCGATCAGCAGCGCCGCGGCGCAGCGCGTGCCGTTGCCCGAGATCTCGGGCTCGCTGCCGTCGGAATTGAAGAGGCGGATGGCATTGCCGTGAATCAGCATCCAGCCATCGGCGCCGATGCCGGTGTGGCGATCGCAGATGGCGCGCGCGGTCGAGGCGAGATCGGCTTCGGGTATTGCGACGTCTTCGGCCCAGGACAGGAGGAAATCGTTGCCCGCGCCGTGGGCTTTGGTGAAGGGGATGGTCATGTTCATCGTCAGGGTTTCAGTCGCGTTTGTAGATTTCGATGACGGGCGCGCCTTTCACTTTCACTGTTTGTACCAGATGATAATGCGGCCCGTTCTTGAGCGATGCCTGTTGGATGGCGGTGGCGACGGGATCTCCCGACTCGGCCAAGCCCCATTCCTCGTGCAGGAAGAGATCGGGGCGCAGGGTTGCGGCAGCCCAGGCCGGCGCTTCGCCGTTATACAGCGATTCACACAGGGGAATGCCGGCGGCGCGCAGAATGCCGGTGAGCTCGCCGAAGCTGGTGAGGATGCCTTCGCCAGGATGGTAGGAAGCGGCCAGCGATGCGGCAGCGGCGCGGGTCCAGGCGCGGCGTCCGAGGGAGTTGATGCGGGATTCCTGCCAGGTGATCCATTGGGTGGGCTGGGGATGAACGAGCCAAGGAGTGGCGGCAGCAATCAGAATCGTTACCGCGAGCCAAGGACGCCAGCACTCGGGGCCAAGCAGAACCAGGCACCCTCCGGCGATCGCAAGCAGCGGCAGAGCGGCGAGTCCATAGCGGGTGTTGTAGTGAGTAAAAGGCCACAGATCGGGGACGAAAATCGGAGTGCCGCCGGAGTGCATGCTCCAGATGTAAAACAGCGGGGCGAGAGCGGTAAAGAGGACCGGCCAATATACGCGCTTCCACATCGCGCCTGCGATGCCGCCGAGAGCCAGTGCAACTGCGGTCAGGCCGACGCAAAGCCGTACGGCCGTGGAATAATACAGCAGCGCCATGGGCCAATCGTGATCGCCACGGTAGGGCGCGATGTTTTGCGCGAGCGCGCGGCGATAAATCGCGAGGGCCGAATAAGGCCCGTTATAGAATTCGAGCGGGTTGGAGTAGAGCCACCAGTTGTGGGCCAGCCAGTACAGCGGCCCCAGCGCGGCGATCGCGCAGAACAAAACAGCGGCAGTGAGCCTATGCCAGCCGCGTCCGGCGATCAGGAAATAAAGGGCGACGAACGGGATGGCGAACCAACCTTCGTAGCGGGCGAGCGATGCTGCAAGACTGGCGATGCCCGCGCCCGCGACCGCTGCGAAGGATTGCGTCTGGTGAAACAAAACCGTGAAGTACAACAGCGCCATGAGAGCGGCGAACTCGACGGTTTCCGTCATCGGCGTAGACGCGAGGTACAAAAGATTCGGATTCAGAGCGAAGAGCCCGAGCGTGGCGCAAGCGACCGCTGAAGAATGCGCGGCCCGGCGCATGGCAGCAAACAGGAACGTTCCTGCAATGACGAAACAGATGGAGGAAGGAATCGCTCCGGCCAGTCCGCTGCGCCAAAGCCGGTCGTTCGAGATCAGGGGCAGCATGAGCAGGTGCGGCAGCGGCAGCCACACGGTGCCGAGCTGATCGTAGCCAGGCTCGCGCGAATCGACGAGGCGGCGCGCGATGTCGAGGTGCGCCTCCGCGTCGCCATAATACAAAGTCCAGCCGGAATGATTTACGTACGCGGTGGCGGAAGCCGCCAGCGCGGCCAATGCGATGAGAACCAGCGCCAGCTCAACCCGGAGATTCCAAAAGCGCCGCGGCGTCAAAATTCGGTGAAGTCCCGGAACTCCTGGAAGCGCGCATCGATGTCCTTGCGGGTCAAAGTGCGGAAGCGATCCACGCCGAATTTCTCGCAGCAGAAGCTGCCCATCACCGATCCGTAAATCACCGCGCGGCTGATTTCGCGCGCGTTGACGTGGCCGGCCTTGAGATCGACGCCCTGTTCGGCCAGGTAGCCGATGAAGCCGCCGGCGAAACAGTCGCCCGCGCCGGTCGGATCGAAAACTTCTTCGAGCAAATAGCCGGGAACGATGAAGTGCGAATCGCCGTGGAACAGAATGGCGCCGTATTCGCCGCGCTTGATCACCAGCGTTTTCGGGCCCATGGCCATGATCTTGGCCGCGGCGCGCTTGAGATTGTACTGGCCGGAAAGCATGCGGGCTTCGCCGTCGTTGATCAGCAGAAAATCCCAATCCTGGATGGTACGCAGCAGATCGTCGCGAAAATCCTTGATCCAATAATTCATCGTGTCGCCGCCCACCAAGCGCAAGCCGTTCATCTGCTCGCGCACGCTGCGTTGGAGCGCGGGCTGGATGTTGCCGAGCAGCAGATACGGCGACTTCTTGTAGCTTTCCGGCAGCTTGGGATTGAAGTCGGCGAAGACGTTGAGATCGGTGGTCAGGGTGGTGCGGTCGTTCATATCGTCGGAATAAACGCCGGCCCAGAAGAATGTTTTCCCGCCTTTGACGCGCTCCAGGCCTTCCAGATCGATGCCGCGACCGGCGAGCAGCTTCTCGTCTTCAGCGGCGAAGTCGTCGCCCACCACGGCGACAATCTTGGTCTTGGAAAAGTAACTGGCGGCTAAAGAGATATAGGTGCACGCGCCGCCCAGCATGCGATCGACTTTGCCATGCGGAGTTTCGACCCCGTCATAGGCCACAGAACCTACTACGACAATGGACATAGTCTTGATTTTATATGAGGCCGCCGGGTATCCGCGAGCGCGGTGCAGGTTAGTTATGCAGATTCACGACATTCGCCCCGGTGATATGCAAGGTGTCGCGCTCCTGCACGAAGACCACGGCACGCAGGTTCTCGCGCTTCCATTCCTGGGGCAGGCGCAAGGTGGAAACGAGTTGGCCGCCGTTGGCGCCTTTGGGATCCACGCGCCCGATGACGCCAAAACTGCGGACCACGGCGGAGTGGCGCAACCGGCGCCCGGAGTTTTCGCCGCCCTGCACGAAAGTGGAGAGGCCGCTTTCGGTGACCGCCAGGTACACGTTCGAAGCGCGCCATTTGGCGGATTTGGGATTGCTCACCTGGACGCTAAGATCCACCAGATCCGGATCGCGCGAATTGGGTTTGGAAGCGAGGGCCACGAGCGTGGTCTCGGATTCGGCCGCCGCGCCGATTTCTTTGTAGGCACGGCTCATATCGCTACCGACGAACGCCACCTGGCCGTTCACCACCATTTGCGGCGTGAAGATGTCCTGGGCGTGAAAGGCAATGGCATAGTCGTTCTGCCGGGCGCGATATTGCGGCGATGAGAACGGATCGTTCCAGCCGAGCTGGTTCCAATAGTCGACGTGCTCTTCGACGGCGATGATTTGCGCGCCGTCAACGGGCTGCGTCTGCTCCAGGCGCGCGAGCAAGCGGTCGGCCGGCGGGCAACTGGAGCAGCCTTCGCTGGTGAACAGCTCTACGACGACCGGAACCGGGCGATCCGACGCCGCAAACAAGGGGGCCACCAGGGCCAATCCGGCGAGGAAATACCGCATGCTTTTAGCATATTACGCTACGTCGCGGGCTGCGGCGTTAGATAGTGCGTTGGGATAAGAATTTCTTACAGGGGTATCCAGCCCTTCAGCGCACGATGCCAAGCTTCAACCTCTCCCTCGTGCTCCTTAAGGTCTTCATCCAAGGAATGAATCAATCCCTGGTAGATGTGATCTGGAATCTCAGGTAACACCGGTCTCGCAACGCGTTCGCCGTGCGCGCCACGGATCTCAGCTTCAAGCACGCGCATTAGCCTGTCTTCAACTGCCTTTGTTCCCAAATTGAATTCGCTGAACGTTACATGTATGGGTCGTTTCATGGGCATAGCCAAACACGGCAGTAATTCAAGGCGCCTTTCCGGCATTACCGGAGGCGGGAAATCCGACGTACTGGACTTCTTCTTCGAGCTCCAATCCGAACCGGTCCCGTACACGCGTTTTCAGCTCGCCAATCAATTCGCAGAGTTCGC
>JASHQT010000660.1 GCA_030039005.1 Bryobacteraceae bacterium | reverse complement strand
CCGACAAACAGCGAGATCATGACCTGTTCGATCACCTCGTCCTGTCCGACAATCACCTTGCGGACTTCGCGCAGGATGCCGCGCTGGACCTCCTGGAAACGGTCGACCCGTTCCTTCAATTCAGCCGAATCGTTGATTGCTATGGTTGGCGTGGACATGTGGAATTATTTCGCAATCTCTAAGAGTAATTTTTGAGCGGGTTTAAATCCGGGCGCGGCCTCCAGCGACGCCAAAACTTCGTCGCGAGCCTGATCGAGCTTGTTGGCTTTGCGGTACGCCTCGGCCAGATCGTAATGCGCCGTGGCCTGGTCCAGCGGTTTGAGCGCGACCCACGCCTGGTACTCGCGAATCGCTCCCGCGATGTTGTTTTCGGCCAGCCATATGTCGCCCAATCGCTTATGCAGCTCCTGATCTTCAGGATAAATGTAGTTTAGACGATCGAGCGCCGCGGCGGCTTTGTCGGTGTGGCCGGCCTGCTGTTCGAGCGTGGCGAGCTTTTCGACCAGCTTCGGATCGCGTCCGCCGATGTCGTTATATTTTTCAAGCTGTGCGCGCTCGTTGTCTTTGTCGCCCTTGGCTTCGTAGGCGTCGGCCAGCAGTTCGTAGACGCTACCGGCTTCGACGTAATCGGGATACCAGTCGCGGAGCTGCGTGCCGAGCTGAATCACCGCGCCCCAGTCCTTATTGCGGTCGTCCTGCACCAGGGTCTTCACCTTCTCGCGCCATTCGTCGAAATGATCCAGTGTCACTTTATTCTGCTTTTCGAGCCACGCCAGAAATTCCTTGTCGAAATCGGTAGTGGAGATATGCAGAACCTTTTCGAATACCTCCGGCGTGGATTCCAGTTCGGCGAATGCGTGGACCATGTCGAGGAGCTTCGAATAACCCCACTTCTCGGCGATGTAATTGCAAATCTTGCCGCCCTGGAAATACGAGACCACCACTTGCGCGGGATAGGTGGGCCGGATGAATCCGCGATCCAGCTCCGCCACCGGCAGCAAAAGTTTTTTCTGCATGGCGTGGATAGCCTCGGGATCCAGCCGATCGCCCCAGTCGGCACGGGCGGCGGTTTCTTCATAGACGGCCAGACCTTCCGTAAACCAGCGCGGCACGCGGCTGTTGGTGGCTTGCAGGATGTAGGCGTGACTCATCTCATGCCGCAGCGTGCTGGCCCAATGGAAGCTGCCTGGCGGGCGGCCGGAGGGACTGTCCATCGCGATGACCGTGTCGAACGTCACGCCCAGAATTCCGCCGATGCCCGGCATGCCCATGGTGCGCACTTCGAAATCCGGATGATCGGGATACACTTCCACCTGGAGCGGCGTCTTCAGTTTCATCTGGTATTTCTGCTCGTAGGCCGCCATGTTTTGCTCGATCTGCTCTTCCACGTAGGGGCGCAGCAGGTCAACTTCTTTCTTATCCAGGCGCAGGACCACCGTGGGCGTTCGATACGTGACGAAGTCTTTGAATTTGTCCAGCAGCCGCAGCGAATTGACCGTTTCGTAGCTCTGGTACTTGGCGTTGTAGCACTGCTCGAGCTGTTCGCGCGCCTCCTGGTCGTAGCCCAGGCGCATCAGCGTCAGGCCCAATTGCGACCGCGCCTCCCAAAGCTTGGGATTCAATTCGAGTGCGCGGCGATAGACCTTGATCGCTTCGTCATAGCGCCGGTTGATGACGTAGAAATGCCCGGCGGTGCTCCAGGCTTCGCCATAGGCCGGATTGATTTTCAGGATGCGCGCGGCCCAAGGCGAATCCGTGTGGTCGTGCAGGAAATCGAGCGATAGGTGAATCGCCATGCCGTCCAGCGCCTCGGGTGAAATCGCCAGCGCCTTGTCGGCCTCTTTCGCGGCGTTGTCTTCGTCGCTATCTTCGAGCGCCAAAAAGGCGAGCTGCTCGTGAGCTTCGTACAGTTTGGGGTCCAGGTCCGCCGCCTTTTGCGCGGCTTCCACGGCGCCCTTGGTGTAATTCTCCCCTTCCACGAGCGAAACGCCCAGATAGGCTTGCGCATTTTTCGGGTCGATCTTCACCGCCTCGTTAAACAGACCGATCGCTTCATCCGGATTGAAGCGCTCCAGGAACAGGCGGCCCCAACGCACGCGATACTCGGCGTTCTTGGGAAACTCCTTGATTAGATCGCGGAACTGATTGTTAGCGTCCTCGTAGCGCTCGATGCCCCACAATCCTTCGGCGCGCAGATAGTGATCCGGGCTTGCCGCGAGCTTGGCAAAACAGGCCTGTGCCTCATCCAGCTTGCCGTGGTGTCCGAGCGCCCTGCATTGTTCAAGGGGGGCTTCCAGCGCTGCCGGCGTTTGCTCGGCCAGCGCCGCGGCGAGAGCAAGCCCGATCAGGAGCGCGGCCGGCGGTTTCACTTGTCGAGCTCCGCTTGGGTTTTGGCGAGTTGGAGCAGCAGATCTTCGAGCTGTTTCTTGTACTCGTCGGCCGGCATGGCGGCCTTTTCATACTTGAGCTTGTCGATCTCTTCTTCCAGTTGATCGCGTTTTTCAAGAAGCGCTTTCTTCTCAGGCGTGTTCGCGGCGACCTGCGCCTGTCCGATACGCATCAGCGGGAATTGCGCGGCCTTCAGGCCTTCTCCGTTTTCAGGCGACGGCTTGCGCTCGCCATCGCCCTGGCCGGTGTCTTCGAGCGTGGGATGTTCGGTGGCCAAGCGTTTTTGCGTGTCGTAGAAATCGGCGGTCTTGGCCGAGGCGTAAGTGAAGGCTTCAAGCGCCGAAACGGTTTCGTTCTTGTCGGTATCGGCCGCCGGATCGCGCAGCGCCTCCACCCAGAAGCGCGCGAAGACGGTAGCATTCTTTTCGTTGCCTGACTTCGTCGCCGTGATCACGACGCGATTGGCTTTTTCGAGCGCAGCGCGCGACCCGCCGCTCGCGCTGGTCATATTCACCACCAATTGGCGCGTGCACGGGATGCGATCGAGCAGCGTACCCAGCTCGACGCCCGAAATATCCGGACCCGGGAGGTTCATCTTGTAGTCGTAGCCGTCGAAGCTGCCGTGGCCGATCATCATCAGCACGAATGCGTCGCCGGGTTTGGCCTCGCGCGCCACTTGCGTAAGCGCATTCTGCACATTGGCCTTGGTGGCCTGCGGGCCGTAGAGCGTGGTGATTTTGGCGTCGGTGCTCGAACCGTGCAACAGCTTGTCGATTTCTTGCGCCTGCGCAGTGAAGCGCTGCTCGTAATCCGGCTCGCCGCCCAATCCTGCGACTGTCACATAAAAGGTCGTAGCGCGCAGCGCGCCCGTGGCCAACAGGCCAATAGCCAAAAGCCAGGGTTTCATACCACCCCCCACCTGCGCCGCAGCACCCACTCGGTGCAGCACAGCAGCAACACCACGAAGAAAACGATCGGCATGTCCCACAGATCCCTGGTTTCGCGAATGGTGATGCCGGCATCGGAATAGGAAATGTCCTCGCCCAGCCGGCTCACTTCGTTCGGACGATAATATTTTCCGCCCGTTTGGGAAGCTAGCTTTTCGAGCAGATCGCGATTCTGCTCCAGGTGAAAATTCTCGGCCACGCCGTCCTCACGCCGGAACGTGATCACGTCGCGACCCAGCTCCTGCTGGCCGCGCGCGGCGGTGACTTCGGCCACGTACGATCCGGGTTTGGCGGCGTCCCAATCCGCCGAGTATACGCCCTGTTCGAGCGAATCGGGGTGCAGTTCGATCGTCTCGGCGCCGCCGTCCGGCCTCACGATGCGCGCCTGGATCTGCGCGTCGCTGGTGGGCAGGTAAGTCGTATCGCGAACTTCGGCGCGCAAATGCACGTGGCCATCGTCGTAGATCACGGGCCTGGTCACCGACGTCACCACGCGCGTGGGCGTATCGGCCACCAGCCAGCGCATCAACTGCCGCCAGAAAATTTCATGGCTCATGTCTTCGACCGGCTGGAGCATCTGCCAGCGCCAGTCGCCGCCGGTGGCGAAGACGGCCGTACGCCCGCGCCCGTATTTCTGCGTGATTAACAACGGAAGCGTGTGTCCGGAAGCGACCATCTCGGCCAGCACCAGCGCGCCCGGCTTGGGCTGGCCGGCTTCCTGAAAATCCATCAGGTATGGCAGTTTCTTCCAGCGCTCGACGTTGGCCTGGGGATTGTCCTCAATTCGCGTGATCAGGCTGTCGCGCCCGGCCGGCGTCAATTGCGCGGTCGCGGGATCGCGGTGGAAGGTGTTTTTGTGATCCGGCAGCCGGACCGGCAGCAGATCGGCGAACGGTTCCTTCTCGTAGCCGCCGTCGGCGAGCGACACGTGCCCGCCCAGGAACAGCAACCCGCCGCCGCGCCGGTCGACAAACTGCTGGATCAGATCCTGCTGCGCGGTGGTGAAGTAGTTCGCTTCAATGGTGCCCAGGATGATGGCCTGATAATTGAACAGATCGTCGACCTTGGTGGGAAAACCGTCCTTCAGTTCGCCGGTCGGCGCATCGGGCGGCACCTGCACATAGAGCTTGTTCTGCGTGGTGCGGACCACGCAATACAGGTCGATATTCTTGTCGTCTTCCACTGCGCGCCGGATGAACTTGTAATCCCAGCGCGGCTCACCTTCCATGTACAGTACCTTGGGCTTGGCGTTGTCGACGTACAGCACGCGGGTGAGCGCGTTGTTGAGCTTGTTGTCTTCGGCGGCCAGCGGCTCGATCGCGAATTGCAGGTTCTTCACTCCTGCCTCTCCCGCATTGAACAGTACCGTCTCGGTTTGCGCGGCGCCGTCGCCTGCCAGCACGACGTCGCGAGCGGCTAGGATCTTGCCCGAATCGCGGACCGTCAGATGCGCCTTCTCGCCCTTCAGCCCCCATTGATGGAACGTCACCTGGGCTTCCAGGCGCGATTTTTCGAGCGACCGCGCCGGCAACTGGACGTCCGTCACTTCGATATCGTGCGCCATGCGCTCGCGCCCGAAACCGACGGTGTGAATGGGAATGTGCTGCCGCTTGATGTCCGAGATGGTTTCAAGATCGATGCCGCCGCTGTTGTCCGCGCCGTCGCTCAGCAGAACCACCGCACCGATGGGCAGCGTGGCCGAATCGGCCAGCACTTCCTTGAGCCCTTCGCCGATATGCGTGGCGGGCGCGGTGCCGGCGAGCTTGTCCGGGGATTCGATACGCTCCAGATGGTCGCCCAGGCGATAAAGCCGGACTTGAAATTTACTTTTCAAGCTGTTGAGAAGGCCGCCATTAAGCGTCGCCAGCACCTGCTCTTCGCGCGTCCGCCCATCTTCGCGCGTGGCCATACTTTTGCTGTCGTCGATCACCACCGCGACGATATTTTGCTGCGGCCGCAGCGTCGAAATACTTAACGCCGGCTGCCACAAAAGGAACAGCAGCAGGCAGACCAGCAGGCTTTGCAGCACCCAAACTACGGCCGTGCGCGGCCCGCGCATGCTGGGCGCGACCGCGCGGCGCCGCCGCCAGATCACCCAGCCGAGCGCGACCGCCGCCGCCACCAACAGCGCCACCAGCACCCAGATCGGCCAATCTCCCAGAAGCACCAGCTTCCCTTTGGCGAACACTGTGGGCGGGTATTTGAACAGAAACTCAAACATCGAATCGCGGCGCTCTCAGCATATCACGCCACATGTATGCCGATCCGCCTAAGCGTTAGGTGCCGCCCCAAGCCAGTTCGGTTACAGGTTTTTGATCGCGCCGCACCCTTGCCGCACCCGCGAGCCCCAAATTCGATTGCCTGCGCCAAAGCGCCGTTGACGATCATCCCGGCACCATTCGATCCGAAATCCATGCCATCCTTGGATGATTATGATTCAATGGATTAACTCGTTTGGGCGCCCAACCAAGCGGCAAGTAACACAAGCGCTAAGTTAGAAATGAGCTACTGGGGATTCAAATTTCGCCGGGACCTGCGGGCGCTTCGCCGCCGCGTGCGGGAATGGAAGATGAT
>JASHQT010000659.1 GCA_030039005.1 Bryobacteraceae bacterium | reverse complement strand
TTTACTTAGCCCTGCTGGCGTTATTTGTTTATGCCGGCGCGATCGCTCTAGATCGATATCCGGTGGGGGCGTGGGAAGCGGCTTCCATCTACGGCTGTCTGGCGCTGCTGTTCGGCCTTTATCTGGTGCCGGGATTTGCCGCACCGCTCGCCTGGTTATGGGCAAGATTGCACGGGCCACAGCGGGCGGCTCTGTGTGTCCTGGTGTTCCTCGCGCCCTACCTCATCTATTGCGCGGGTACAGGCGATTTCCGCTGGCCGGCGTTTGCCAAGCTCGCGGGCTTGGCTGTGTTGGTGTTCGAGCTGTACGCTATCGCGCCTGTTCGCGATCCCACGCGCATCGCGTGGCAGGACGCGCTGGTGCTGGCCGCTTTGATCCTGCCTCTGCTGGCAGGCACGGCGGGAGGAATCTGGAACAAACCCGCCGGCATGGATTTCATGGCGCGTGCATTTCTCGTCGCGATCACCTCTTGGGGCTTCGTGATCTGGCGCGGCATCGAAGGCGAGGGATATCGATTCGCGCTTTCGCGAGAGATTCTGCGCGACGCGGCGGTGAACTTCGCCGAATTCGCTGTGCTGGCGATTCCGCTGGGATTCGCGATGCGGTTCATCTCGTGGAATCCGATATGGCCTGGCGTTCAGGGGTTCGTCTTCCGGTACATCACGATTCTTCTGTTCGTTGCCATCCTAGAGGAGCTGCTGTTCCGCGGGATCCTTCAGAATCTCCTGGAAGGGTCGCTTGGCTCGCGAACGCTCGCGCAGGCGGCGGCGTCCGTGCTGTTCGGGTTCAGCCATGTGTTCCATGCGCCAGCTCCGAATTGGCGCTACGTGGCGCTTGCCACGCTCGCCGGGTGGTTCTATGGCTCTGCTTACCGGCGCCATCGCAGCCTGGTGGCTTCCTCGGGCGTGCACGCATTGGTAGACACGCTGTGGCGCACGTTCTTCAGTCTGCACTGATTCAGTCCCCACTAGTCCAATCTAAGCTCAACAAAACACTAATCGTTACAAAGCGGATGCACCGCCAAAGGATTCACCCACGTCTAAGTGGGTGCAGGGAAAGCGGAGGAAGTTATGTTTGAACAGAGTTTCGTTTCGGACGGCAAGACACGCCGTTCGTGGACCGTGGTGTTGGCACTGGCGGGCCAGGTGCTCCTGATCGGGGCGCTGCTGGCGATTCCGCTTTTCTTCGTGGAATCGATGCCCTTGGCGCAGTTTCAAAGTGTGCTGCTCGCGCCGCCCCCTCCGCCTCCTCCGCCCCCGCCTCCTCCACCCGCGATGGTGCACGCCGCGCGCGCGACCCATGCGACGCCGCGCGTGTTTCACATGAGCGATATCGTCGCGCCGAAGACGGTTCCCAAACAAGTCGCGAATGTCAACGATCTCAAGGAATTGCCGCCTCCATCGGATGTGGCTGGAGTGGTGGGTGGCGTTCCCGGTGGAGTGCCGGGAGGCGTGATCGGCGGCGTCATCGGCGGTGTTCCCAGCATCGCTCCTCCTCCGCCCCCGCCGCCGAAGGCCGAGACTCCCAAGCCCGCTGGGCCCACGCGGGTCCGCATGGGGGGCAACGTGCAAGAGGCGAAGCTGATTCATGAGGTCGAGCCCGATTATCCGGTGCTCGCCCGCGACGCCCGCATACAAGGCGTGGTACGCCTCCAGGCCATCATCGCCAGAGACGGAACCGTGCAGAATCTTTCGCTGTTGAGCGGCCAGCCTCTGCTGGTGCAGGCCGCCATGAACGCGGTAAAGCAGTGGGTTTATAAGCCGACTTACTTGAACGGTACTCCCGTAGAGGTCTTGACGGAAGTGGACGTGAGCTTTAGGCTATCTTCATAAGGGTACGGTCAATTACATTTGGCGCGCAGCAGTGGCCGTACTAGATCTTGTATAGTTGCTCTCGTATGTGCCAGCTATAGGCTAGAACCCGCTTTACTTTGCCACCGATTCCGGTTACCATACAGCCATCCCCCGAGACGATAATGGAAGGGGAGCAATTTTGCTGAAGCTCAAGCGGATCGAAATCCAAGGTTTTAAGTCGTTCTTTGACCGGACCGAGATGAAGTTCGCCGGTTCCGGCATTGCCGCCATCGTAGGTCCCAACGGTTGCGGAAAATCCAACCTCAGCGACGCGATGAGTTGGGTGCTGGGCGAGCAGTCCGCTAAGAGCCTGCGCGGTTCCCGGATGGAAGATGTGATCTTCGCCGGGACGCGCGATCGCAAGCCGCTCGGTCTGGCTTCGGTGACCATGACGCTGGTGGATCCCACGGCCGAAGCCGGTCACCATCAAGACGCGCATCATCACGAACAGAACGGCCACGCTAACGGCAATGGCCACGCGAATGGACACACGAACGGCCATCACAGGCCGAGCGAAGTCACCATTACGCGACGCCTTTTCCGTTCGGGCGAGAGCGAATACCTGATCGACGGCAAAACGGCGCGCTTGCGCGATATCCAGGACCTCTTCATCGGAACGGGCCTGGGGCCGGAAAGCTACGCGATCATCGAGCAGGGGCGCATCGGCCAGATCCTGAGCAACAAGCCGCAGGACCGTCGCGCCATCATCGAAGAAGCCGCCGGAATCGGCAAGTTCAAAACCAAGAAACGGCTGGCGGAAGCCAAACTCGAAGGCGCGAAACAGAATCTATCGCGCGTGTTCGACATCCTGGAAGAAGTTTCGCGGCAAGTGAATTCGCTGAAGCGCCAAGCCTCGAAGGCCAGAAGATATGACGAGCTGAAGGCGGAGATGATCGCGCACCTGCGCGCCTCGCTCACCGCGCGCTTCCGCATGCTGGAGCGCGACGCTGCCAAAACGGCGCTGGATCTGAATCTGGCGAACGCGGACTTCCAAAATCTTTCGAGCGAGGTGGGCGAGCGCGAGCGCGAATACACGGCGCTGCAGGATGCCTGTTATCGCAACGACGCCGAGCTGGCTGAAGCACGCCGCCGTCTGGCCGATTTGCAGCTCGAACAAGAACGCACGCGTGGGCGCTTGGATGCGCAGGCGCAGCAGAGCGGGGGCATCGAGCAGCGGCTGGCCGCGGGCGAAACTGAATCCGTCGAGCTCGAAAAGCGCCACGAACAGTTGCGCGCCGATCTCGAAAGCCATTTGCAATTGGTGGTGGAGCTGGAGGCGCAGATTCAATCGGCGCGCGGTCTGCTGGCCGCCAAAGCCGCCGAGCGCGAGCAGATCCAGCAGGCTCTGCAGCAACGCGCGAAGACGCTTGAAACCGGGCGTCAAAACGTGCTGCGGCTGCTGGGCGAATCCTCGGCGCTGAAGAACCAGTTGACGCAAATCGCCGAGTACCTGTCTGCCATGGATCGCGATAGGGCGCGCTGCCAGCGCGACGAGCAGACTGCTGGCGCGGACTTGGAACGCCTGACGGCCCTCAAACAGGAACTGTCGCGAAAAATGTCGGCCGGGCAGATGGAGCTCGAATCCACGGCTGACAGGCGGCGGCGCGTGGAAGAAGAACTCGCTGACCGCAAAACGCAGGCCGCGGAAGCCAGGAAACTGCTCGATCAATTGCGCACCGATGCCTCGCGTTCCAAGGCGCGCAAGGATTCACTCGAAGAGATTCTGTCGCATCGCGCGTATACGGCGGAAAGCGTCAAGCGCCTGTTTACCGCGATCGATCGCGGCGAGGCCGAGGAGTTTCGCGCCGCCGGTGTGCTGGCGGATTTCGTGGAAGTGGAGCCGGTGTACGAAAAGGCAACCGAAGAGTTCCTGCACGAAGAGCTGGAATACGTGGTAGTAGAGAAGTGGGACGATGCCGAGCGCGGGATCGATCTCATGCGCACCGATCTCGATGGCCGCGCGACGTTTTTGGTGCATCCGGAAGGGGGCGAGCAGGGGCGCGCGATCGAATCGCTCTCGGGCGACGAAGGCGTGCTGGGCCGCTTGAGCGATCATCTGCGCTTCACCAACGGCTTCGCCAGCGCGCCGCGAGATCTGCTGCCGCGCCTGGCGCACTGCTTCCTGGCCAAGGACCGCGCGGCGGCGCAGCGGCTGGCGATCCAGCATCCCGACTTTTTCTTTCTCTTGACCGATGGCGTCAGCTATCACGGGTACGCGGTGAGCGGAGGGAAGAAGACCGGCAGCGGACCGCTGGCACTGAAGCGCGAATTGCGCGAGTTGAACGGAGAAGTGCAGGCCAAGCAGCGCGCGGTGGAAAGCACCGCGGGCGCGCTCGAACAACTGGAGAGCGAGATCGCAGGGCTGAGCGAAGATCTCGAAAGCTTGCGGACGCAGCAGCAAATTCAGGAAAAACAGGCGCTGGCGCTGGATCACGAGCACCGGCAGTTGGCCGAGGAATTCACGCGCGCCCAGTCGCGATTATCGGTGGCGCGGCTGGAGCTGGAACGGCTGCGGCAGGAAGGCGCGCGCGCCCGTGAACAGCAGGAGCGCGATGAGCGATTGCTGGAAGAGCGCGAAACCGCGCGCTCCATCGAAGAACAGGTGCTGGAACAATCGCGCGCCGATTTCGAAGAGCTGCAGTCGCAAGTACACAAACTGGGCGAAGAGCATGGGTCGCTGCGCGCAGACCTGGCCGGTCTCGAAGAACGGCAGCGCTCCGAGCGCGCAACCGAGGCCCGGCATGAAGCTTCGATCGCGGCAACGATCGCACGGCGCGGAGAACTCGCCGCGGAGATGGAGCGCTGGGGCGTGGAGCGCGCGCGGCTGCTCGCCGACAACATCGAGCTGGATCGCCGCGCCGGCGAGTTGGTGGAAGCGATCGGCGCCGCGGAAAAGATGGCCGCCGAACTGGCGGAGCGCGAAACCGCGCAGCGGGCCGATCTCGCGGCGCTCGATGAAACGCTGAAGCAGTTGCGCATTTCCGTGCAGGCGGCGCAAGAGCGGCGCGCGCACATCGAGCTGGAGCTGGTCCGCAAACAATCCGAGCTGCGATTCCTGGACGAAACCAGCCGCAAGGAACTGGGAATTCCGGCCGAAGAACTGGCCGCGGGTGAAGAGCTGGTCCTGGATGAAGCGGCGCTGGCCGAAGTGGATCAGAAGTATCAGGACGTGAAGGCCAAGATCGAAGCGCTGGGGCCGGTGAATCCGCAAGCGCTCGAAGAGTTTCAGGAAGCGCAGCAGCGCTATGACTTCCTGAACGCGCAAAGGCAGGATTTGCTCGATTCGATCCGCGATACCGAAAAAGCCATCCATGAGATCGACATCGAATCGCGCCGGAGATTTAGCGAGGCATTCGAAGCCGTGAACGGCCATTTCCGCGAGATGTTCAAAACGCTATTCGGCGGGGGCATTGGCGAGATGCGGCTCACCGATGAAAACAACATCGCGGAATCCGGAATCGACATCGTGGCTTCGCCTCCCGGAAAAAGGCTGCAAAGCGTGCTGCTGCTTTCGGGCGGCGAAAAATCGCTCACCGCGATGGCACTGCTGATGGCGATCTTCCAGTACACGCCCAGTCCGTTCTGTATTCTCGACGAAGTGGACGCGCCGCTGGATGAGCCGAATATCGAACGCCTGACGCGGCTGATCAAGGAAATGTCGCAGCAGACCCAATTCATCGTGATCACGCACGCCAAGCGCACCATGGAGGCCGCGCAGTCGTTGTACGGCGTCACGATGCAAGAGCCTGGCGTTTCGAAGCTCGTGTCCGTGCGGTTCGATCATAAAGGCGCTGAACCGGCGCCCCCTCCGCCGCCTCCTGCTTCCCAAACGCAGCTTGCGATGCACGGCGATTGATTACTTCTTGTAGATCACGCCGCCCTTCATCACGAACGCGACCTTTTGCAAAACGCTGATATCGGTGAGCGGATTGCCGGGAACGGCGACGATGTCGGCGAAGTAGCCGGGTTTCAGCGCGCCGATTTGGCCTTCCCATCCAAGTAATATCGCGCCGTTGAGCGTACCGGCTTGGATGGCTGCGAGCGGCGTCATCCCGTATTTCACCAACAAAACAAATTCGCGGGCTTGTGTTCCATGGGGGAACGGGCCGACGTCGGAACCCATGGCGATTGGCGCACCGGCGGTGAGTTGTTTGGCGAAGTTTCGCGCGTGGAGTTCCTGCAATGCGCGCTCGCGCGCGGCGGCCTCCGGGGTTGCGGCGTGCTGGGAAAAGTACTCAATGATGGTGAACGTCGGGACAGCAAAGATGCCTTTGTCGTGCATGAGGCGCATGGTTTCATCGGAAAGCTGGAAGGCGTGATCGACGGAGATGACGCCCGCACGCGCGGCATAGAGAGCGCCGGGTTCGCCGGTGGCGTGGACCGCGACGTGCTTGCCGACCCGGGCGGCTTCGGCGACGGCGGCGGTGAGTTGAGCTTCGGTGTATTGGTATGGCGTAGTAAGTGTGCCGTCGTGGACGGAATCACTGCCGGTCTGGTAGATCTTGATGAAATCGGCGCCGAGCTTGAACTGCTCGCGCATCACAGTGACCAACTCCTGCGCGTTGTTCGCGTAGGTTGCGTTGCCGAGCACGTGCTGCTCGGGGTTGTAGCCGATGGCGTCCTCGTGGCCGCCGAGAATGCTGATGGCGTTGCCACTGATACGCAGGCGCGGGCCCGGGATGAGGCCTTTGTCGATGGCGTCGCGGACGGCCGTGTCGGCGGCGCCCGCGCCTTCGGTGCCCATGTCGCGCTCGGCGGTGAAGCCGGCCATCAAATCATCGCGCGCGGCGAGCGTGGCCTGGATGGTGCGCTGCGGCACCGATTCTTCGACGGTCTGCAAATCCTCGGCGCCGGGATGCAGGAACAGGTGCACGTGCGCGTCGATGAGGCCGGGGAGCAGGGTGCGATCGCCGAGATCGATGATTTGTGTGCCGACCTGATTGTGGGATACGGATGTTCCCACCACCGCGATGCGCTCGCCCACAACCATGATTTCGGCGGGTGCTGTGATCTTACCGGTCTCGACGTCGAGCATTCGCGCGGCGTGCAGTACAGTGGGCGCGGGCTCCTGCGCGCAGAGCGA
Organism: Bryobacteraceae bacterium; assembly: GCA_030039005.1. The sequence goes on along the minus strand of JASHQT010000659.1, from coordinate 2,831 downwards.
GGCGACAGCGGCGAGCAGTGCGAGGAAGCGCATCATGTGGCTGGAACCGCGTCGGCGCGCGACGCTTCGAGCACCTGCTCAACTTCCGATTGATACTGCTTCAGCAGGTGTTCGTTGGCCGCTTCGAAACGCATCACCAGGACCGGCTGCGTGTTGGAGGCGCGCAACAGGCCCCAACCGTCGGGAAAAATGACGCGGACGCCATCGATGTCGATGGTTTTATATTGCTTCTTGAAGTGCTCGGCGACGCGGGCGACCAGATCGAACTTGAGCTCGTCGGGGCAATCGACGCGGATCTCGGGAGTGGAGACCATTTTCGGAACGCCCGCAAGCTGCGCCGAAAGCGGCTGGCCGGATTTGGCGACGATTTCGATCAGCCGGCAGGCCGAATACAGCGCGTCGTCGTAGCCGCGGTAGCGATCGCCGAAGAACATGTGGCCGGACATTTCACCGGCGAGCTCGGCGTGGGCTTCCTTCATCTTGGCCTTGATGAGCGAGTGGCCGGTCTTGTACATGATGCCGTTGCCCCCGAGCTGGGCGATCTGGTCATACATCACTTGCGAGCATTTTACTTCGCCGATGAACGTGGCGCCGGGTTTGCGACTCAAGATTTCGCGAGCGTAGATAAGCAGCAGCAGATCGCCATAGACGACGTTGCCGAGCTCGTCGACCGCGCCGATGCGGTCCGAATCGCCGTCGAAAGCGATGCCAAGCTCGGCGCCGGTTTCGCGAACCTTGGCGATCAGGCGGGCGAGGTTGGCGGGTACAGTGGGATCGGGATGATGGTTGGGAAAATGGCCGTCCATTTCGAAATAAAGCTCAGTGACGTCGAGGTTGAGCTTTTCGAAAATTCGATGGATGACGGGGCCGGCGGTGCCATTGCCCGCGTCGGCGACGACTTTGATGCGGCGCGAGAGCTGGAACTGCGCGGCGATTTCGTTGACGTAGGGTGTGACAGCATCCATGGTCGAGAGTGTGCCCGAGCCGGTTTCGAAATCGGCGGCCTCGATGATGCGACGAACTTCCTGAATCGCCTCGCCATGCAGCGTGCCTGCGCCGCAGACGCTTTTGAACCCGTTGTACTCGGACGGATTGTGGCTGCCGGTGATCATGATGGCGCCTTCGGCGTTGAGATTTTGCGCCGAGTGATAGAGGACGGGAGTGGGGACGGTGCCGATATCGGTGACGTTGCAGCCGGAGGCGAGGAGTCCTTTGACCAGCGCGTCGCGGAGGCGCGTGGAGCTGAGGCGGCAATCGCGGCCGAGATTCATTTTCGCGCCTGATCGGCGAAGCATGTAGGTGCCCAGGCCGCGGCCAAGCTGTTCGACATCGGGACTGAGCAGTTCGGAATCCGCGACGCCCCGTATGTCGTACTCGCGGAAGATGGTGGGCTTGAGCATATCTTCAATTCTAGGGGCTGGGGGTCGGGGATTGGGGGCCAGGTGCGGTGCGATAAAATTTCATCCGTGCGTATATTGGCAGTGGCAATGACGGCGATTGTGTTGAGCGGCATTTGTGAGGCGCAGCAGCTTAGCCGGCCGGCGGCGATTGCCGGACATCCGAACTTCAACGGCATGTGGCAGGCGATCAATAGCGGGTATTGGAACCTGGAAGGTCATTCGGTGGGAGGATTCAGCAAAGAGTTTTGGAAGCTGGGCGCGATCGGCGTGATTCCGGCGGGCAAGAGCGTTCTGAAGGGCGGCGGCATGATCCCGTATCTGCCGGAGGCGCTGAAGAAGCGCAACGAAAATCGCGCGAACTGGCCCCAGGCGGATCCCGAAGCCAAGTGCTACATGCTGGGCGTGCCGCGCGTGACGTATCAAAACATGCCGTTCCAGATTTTTCAGGGCGACGGCGATTTGTTGATGGTGTATCCGTTCGCGGCGACCAACCGCATCATTTATATGAAGGACCACACGGACTTGCCGGTGGATTCGTGGATGGGGCGCTCGAACGGGTCCTGGGAAGGCGATGTGCTGGTGGTGACGACGACGTCGCAGAACGGGCAATCGTGGCTGGATCGCGCGGGGAACTTCGCGACCAACCAGTTAAAGGTGACAGAGCGGTTCAAGCTGCTGGACGCGAATCATATCTGGTACGAGGCGACGCTCGAAGATCCGCAGACGTTCGCGCGGCCGTGGACGATCGAGATGCCGCTGTACCGGATCATCGACAACGATGCGCAGTTGCTGGAGCACAAGTGCGTGCCATATACGGATATGCTGCTGTATCATGATTTGCTTCAGGGGAAGCAGTGAGGAGTCACGTGAATGTGTAAGACATGGTTGAGCGTGATCGCGAGTACGGGCGCACTGTTGGCGGCGGCGCTGCCGGTGGCGGCGCATCATTCATTTTCCGCGGAGTTCGATTCCACCAAGCCGGTGACGCTGGAAGGCAAGGTGGTGCAAATGGAGTGGGTGAATCCGCATTCCTGGCTGACCATCGACGTGACGAAGGCGGACGGGACGGTGGAGCGCTGGAAGATCGAGGGCGGGTCGCCGTCGGTGCTGCTGCGGCTGGGGTGGAACCGGAATTCGCTGCCGCCGGGGACGCGGATTAAGGTGACCGCGTTCCAGGCCAAGGATGGGTCGCTGCGCGGGAGCTCGCGGGACATCGAGTTTCCCGATGGGCGGAAGATGGATTTGGGAGGGTCGGGGACGAGGGAGGGGAAGGATAAGTAAGCCCTCCCCGGCCGCGGATGACGGCGATATTTGGCGCGAACCCAGCATATTAATCGCGAAAGGTTGCGGGGTATTGTATTAATCCGATGTTACTGCTAGAATAATCGCCACAGTAAGTCATCGGAGGTGAGATATGCCCTCACAAGGCAT
>JASHQT010000658.1 GCA_030039005.1 Bryobacteraceae bacterium | reverse complement strand
CGACCACCCTGCGAAAACGGGCCCGCGCACCTGGACCGGCGTCATCCTTAAGGCCGACCATTTCGGCAATCTGGCGACGAATTTTCACATCGATCGATTTCCCGCGATTCGCACCCATGCTTTTTTGTTGAAACTGGGTTCGCGGACGATCGCACGCCTGGCACTGACGTTTTCCGAATGCGCGCCGGGCGAGCTGTTCGCCATCGTCGGAAGCTCGGGCTATCTGGAAATCGCGGCGGCCGAAGACTCAGCGGCGCGAGCGTTAGGCTGCGGCTCGGGCGCGCCGCTGGTCTTAACCATTGACTGACTTGACGATTGACTCAACTGCGCTACACTAGAAGGACTGCTTCACTCGAGGTCACTGACAGCCGTGATTAACCCAACTCTCAATTAACGCCAGCCGTTTGGGACCGCTCCTCAGCAGTTCACAAGAGTTCACAGGGTTAATCCGTCAGTCCGGGAGTTTTTATGAGCGAAAGCAGCGCTATCCAAGCCCCTGTTCCCAGCATCTGGGCGTCGCTGCGCGAAGCAGTAATGGGTTCGACGCAGGACTTCACCGAGGGCAGCGTCGCCCGCGCCATCGTGCTGTTGGCCGTGCCGATGGTGCTCGAAATGGCGATGGAATCGCTATTCGGAGTGGTGGACGTGTTCTGGGTGTCGCACCTGGGCGCCGACGCCGTGGCCACGGTGGGACTTACCGAGACCGCGTTCACTGTGTTGTTCGTGGTCGCGCTGGGCCTGAGCATCGGCGCCACGGCGCTGGTGGCGCGCCGCATGGGCGAGAAGGACGAACAGGCCGCCGGGGCAGTGGCGGTGCAAGCCATCCTCATCGGGCTGGTGGTTTCCCTAGCCACGGCCGTTCTCGGCTATCTCTATGCGCCCGATCTGCTGCGCATTATGGGAGGCTCGCCGAACGTGGTGCGCATTGGGTCCAATTACACGCGCGTGGGCCTCAGCGGCTGCGTGACCATTTTTCTACTGTTCCTCATCAACGCGGTTTTCCGTGGCGCGGGTGACGCGGCGATTGCGATGCGCGTGCTGTGGATCGCAAATATCGTAAACATTTGCCTCAATCCGTGTCTGATCTTCGGCCTGGGCCCGTTCCCTCGGCTGGGTGTCACCGGATCGGCCGTCGGCACCCTGTTCGGGCGCGGCATCGGCGTACTGATCCAGCTTTGGATGCTGACTTCCGGCAAAGGGCGCATTTCGGTTCACCGTTCGCAATTCAAGGCGAATTTCGCCGTCATGTGGCGTCTAATCCGGCTTTCCCTGAACGCGATGTTTCAATACATGGTGCAGATGGCGAGCTGGATCGGCATGGTGCGCATTATCGCCAGCTTCGGCAGCGACGCCACGGCCGCCTACACTGTGGCATTCAAAGTGATCATCTTCGCCATCCTGCCGTCCTGGGGCATGAGCAACGCCGCGGCCACTTTGGTGGGGCAGAACCTGGGCGCGGGCAAGCCCTCGCGGGCGGAAACATCCGTTTGGCGCGCGGGACTTTACAACATGCTGTTCCTGGGTACGCTCGGGCTTGTGTTCATCGCGCTCGCGCCCGAGATCATTGCGCTGTTCACCAGCGATCCCAGGGTAGCGACGCTGGCCGTGAACGCGCTGCGGCTGTTCAGCTTCGGCAATGTCTCGTACTCCTATGGCATGGTGATCACCGCGGCCTTCAACGGCGCGGGCGATACCGCCACGCCCACTACGCTGAACCTCATTTGCTTTTGGCTATGCCAGATTCCATTGGCCTGGGCGCTCGCGTTCCATGCGGGCTTGGGTCCCAACGGCGTGTACGCCGCGGTGGTGATTTCCGATTCGCTGCTCGCGGCGCTCGGAATCCTGCTGTTCCGGCGCGGAAATTGGAAGCAGGTTAAAGTTTAGGAATATGCCCGAGGCCGGCGCGCCCGCCGATCCGCGAACCTTGCTGGCCGAGGAACGCACGTTCCTGGCGTGGATTCGCACGGGCATCGCTCTGATGGGCTTTGGATTCGTGGTGGCGCGCTTCGGATTGTTCCTGCGCGAGTTGGCCTCGCTGCGGGCTATCGGGCAACTGCAGGGGTCGGCGCTCACGGTCCCGCTGGGAACGGCGCTGTTGGTGGCCGGAGTGCTAGTGAATATCTTCGCGTCGGTGCAGCATGTGCGCACGGTGCGCGCGATCGCGGGCGGCGCGCCGCTGGCGGCGAAACCTTCCAGCATGGCGATCGTGGTGGCCATCGGGTTGGCCGCTGCCGGAATCACGATGGCCGTTTATCTGACTCGGGAGTTAATCGCGAAATGAGTTCGGGAGAGGGGATCATCAGCAAACCGAGCAAATACAGCGTGCCGGAAACGATCGAGCGCTTGAAAAATATTTTGGCGTCGAAGGGCATAAAAGTTTTCGCGCTGGTGGATCACAGCGGTGAAGCCGAAAAGGCCGGATTGAAAATGCCGCCGACGCAGTTGCTGATCTTCGGAAATCCGAAAGGCGGAACGCCCGCGATGCTTGCCGCGCCGCTCCTGGCCATCGATTTGCCGTTGAAGGCGCTGGCGTGGCAGGATGCGAACGGCCAGGTGCATCTCAGCTACAACGATCCCGCGTACCTGCAGCATCGCTTTGGATTGAGCGATGAAGTCATGAAGCCGCTGGCGGGGATTGGCGCTCTGATCGAGCAAGCAGTTGCTTGAAGAGCGCGTCGGGCATCTCGATGGCGTCCTCGGCAATGCGCCGCTCGCGCTCGCGCCGTGAGCGGTCGAAAGGCATCCGCACGGGCTCGCGTTGATCGATCGGTCTGGCTGATCTCACCGCATCGGCGAAAGCCGCCACGTTCGCGCGAAATGTTTCGGCGGGGCCCATCAGATCCGGGCGCATCGCGATGATCAAGTAGCCGAACTCCGCGAGCTCAGGCGGAACAGCCGGCGATCCGGCCAGAATGCCCAAAAGCTGCACCGCGATCGCCAGGCCCGATCCCCGATGTCCGCCCCAAAC
>JASHQT010000657.1 GCA_030039005.1 Bryobacteraceae bacterium | reverse complement strand
CCCATCTTCGGCTCGCCGGTGGCGCCGGAGGTGAGATATAAAACCGCGGGGTCTTCGGCGCTCACCTCCGCGCGGATATTGTCGAATGCGTGCGGGTCGCGTTCTAGCGACGCACGGCCTTTCGCCCGAAGTCCTTCCAACGTAATCGCGCCTTTCGCTTCGCCGGTCAGCAGAATCCAGTGCAGACCGGTGAGCGTGTCTCCGGCGGCATCGAGCAGCGCCCGCATGCTCTTCGGGTCTTCCATGATGACTGCTTTGGCGTGGCTCGATCGAATGTTCTTAGCTTGGTCTGAGAATGGATACGTGGTGTAGAGGGCCGCGGCGATGGAACCGTTGGAGAGAACCCCCAGATCGGCCAGGTAGAACTCCGCACGGGTTTCCGAGTGCAGCGCTACCGTATCGCCTTTGCCGATGCCTAGCTCCCGCAACCCGCAGGCAATCTCCTCGGCGGCGCGTTTGTACTCGTTCCAGGTATGCGTGTTGTAGTGGCCTTTGCCGGTGGGCTGATGCAACGCCACCGCATCGCCGAAAGCTTTTGCAGCTTCTTCCAGGACCACATACATGGTGCGTGCGCCCATGCGCTTATTGTACGTGCTAGGGTGTGGATTGTGGTCTAGAGAACTCGAACTGGCGACCCGGGCAGCGAGCCGGTCTGCTGAGCTTGCGCTGAAATTCCAGCCGAATATTATCGCCGAAGTGAAACCTGACAAGTCTCCCGTGACGCAAGCGGATCGGGAGTGCGAACGCCTGCTCGCGCGGATGTTCTCGGAGGCGTTTCCCGAGGACGGCATTCTAGGCGAAGAGGGCGCGCGTGCGGAATCGCGCAGCGGCCGCCGCTGGATCATCGATCCCATCGATGGAACCCGGGACTACATCCGCGGCAATCCACTGTGGGCCAATCTCATCGCGCTTGAAGCGAACGGTGAGGTGGTGGCGGGCGTCGTCAATCTGCCGATGCTCGGCAAGCTCTATAGCGCGAGCCGGGGCGCCGGAGCGTATTGCAACGCTACGCCGATTCGCGCATCAGCCAAAACGTCCATTGAGGAATCTGTTTTGTGCGTCAACGGCTACGACAAGGTGTCTCGCACGCCATTCCGCGATCGCCTGCTCGACTGGATGGCGCGCTTTTGGGCCGTGCGCGGGTTGGGCGGCGCCGCCGACGCCATGATGGTGGCCTCCGGCCAAGCCGAGGTTTGGATTGAGCCCAGCGCGTCGCCTTGGGACTTCGCGCCCCTGAAGGTGATCCTGGAAGAGGCCGGCGCACGATTTCTCAACATCGACGGGGGCTCGATCATCTACGCGGGCGACGGAGTCGGCTGTGCGCCGGGACTCGAAACCGAAGTGAGACGGTTTCTTCAGTGAAGGAAAGCCCCCAGGCGCTCCATGGCCTGCTCCAGGATCGGCTGGTCTGAGGCGTAACAGATCCGAACTGATCCTTCGCCGCCGGCGCCAAACGCGACGCCAGGCGCGAGGCCCACCTTGGTTTCGAGCAACAGGCGCTTCGAGAAATCGAACGAATCCTCGGCGCCGCGGATTTTCGGGAAAACGTAGAACGCTCCGTCGGGTTTGGGCACGGTCACACCCGGCATCTTGGAAAGGGCGGTGAGACAAAAATCGCGATTCTGTTTTAAACGCGCCAGCATTTCCGTGATGGCGCTTTCGCCCCACAACAGCGCCGTTTCACCCGCGCGTTGCGTGAAACTGGCCGCGTGCGACACGACGAACTCGTTGAGCTGGGCGGCCCGCACCGCCAGATCGCGACGCGCCACCATCCACCCCAGGCGCCAGCCGGTCATGCAATAGGCTTTGGAGAAGGACTGGATCACGATCACGGCATCGTCGCGATTGGCGAGCTTCAAAATGGATGGCGCAGGGCTCCCCAACTTCGGCCCGGCATAGTTCAGGCGTTCGTATACTTCATCCGCCATCAGCCAAAGGCCGTGACGCCGCGCGAAATCGAGCAGGCGCTGTTGTTCGTCGACGCTGGCAACCCAACCCAGCGGATTGGAAGGCGAAGTATAGAGCAGCATCCGTGTGTGGGGCGTGACTGCCGATTCGAGCGCCGCGAAGTCGATCCCGTAGCGGTCGCCGATCAATGGCTGCGGGATCTCGATGGGCACGCCGTTCGCCATCGCCACATTGGCCGCGCCGTTGGGCCACGCCGGTGTTAGCACGAGCGCTTCGTCGCCCGGGTCGAGCACGCAGCGAATCGCCAGGTGCAGAGCTTGGACCCCCGATGCGGTGATGACGAACTCGGCCGATGGGTCGAGTTCCACGCCTTGCAGTTCCCGATAATATCGTGCAAGCGCTTTGCGCAGCGACGGCAGCCCCGCGTTTTCGGTGTAGAACGTGAAGCCGTCGGCCATTGCCTTTTGCGCCGCGCGCTTGATGAATTCGGCCGTCGGCAGGCTGGACTCACCGAAGTACAGCTTCAGCACGCCGTCCATGGACATGGCGAGCTCGGCCAGTTCGCGAATACGCGAGTGCGGGATTGCCAGCGCGGATCGCGCGACCGAAGCGTTCGATTGGATTTGCGGGCTAGACACCCTCGAAAATCGCCGCAGTGGGGACGTTGAAGCCGGGGAGCACGATGGGGTCCGTGAGCGGCAGATCGTCAAAGAAGGTTTTCAATTCATGGGCCGCGTGGTGAATTCGAATCATGCGCTCACCTGGATAGACGGCCCAAACGGATTTGCCGCCGTGAGCAAGATAAAGCCGGATCTTCTCTTCCAGGCGGGCGGCAGTTTCCGAGGAAACCACTTCGATGGCGAGCTCTGGAGCGGCCTGGAAAACGCCTCTGGCGCCCGGCGTGATGCGGTGTGAGTCTATACTGACATCCGGGATGATGCAGTCTTGATCGTCGATCTGATAAGCGGCTTCGCAGAATACCCTGAAAGTCGGATTTCGAACTGACCACACGGACAGCAGCCGAATCAGATTCGATTTCGTTACTTCATGCGGGTAGCCGGCACGCGGCATGCTGATAACCTCGCCTCCAATCAGCTCCTCGAAGCAGCCTTCGGACTCAGGCCTGTCGAGAAACTCTTGGACCGTTACCAGCGTCGTGGTTGCGCCCATGGTTTAATTGTACTTCGCGAGTCGCGGACTAGAGGCTTTCGAAAATCGCCGCAGCGGGGACGCTGAAACCGGGGAGGATAGGATCGGCGAGAGGCTGGTCTCGTTCGAACCTCTTGCCGCCGCCGGTCGCATCATAAATCCAGGCGGCGCGCTGTTTGGGATAGACGGCCCAAACCGA
>JASHQT010000656.1 GCA_030039005.1 Bryobacteraceae bacterium | reverse complement strand
CGCGCAAGCGTACGGGGGCACGTCATAGTAGCCGTACGGGCAAACGGGAGCCGGTCCGATATTGACGGACACCTGTGCGTTCACCTTGGGAGCGCCGACGGTGAGCAGAGCTCCCACCATGAAAATTCCAGCGGTCGCGAAACAAATACCTTTGAAACGAATCATTATCGTCCTCTGAAGCGTTAGATCCAACCGCGCGGCTAGCGTTTCTCCCTGTAACGTTAATTTGTCTTCAGCCTGCCTGAAACTGCGATGCTATCGTGAAGCTACCGGCATCCTAAGGCTTATGGCTGAAAACGGATTTATCGAGGGCATGTTCCCCATGCTGGACCAGGCGCAGATCGCGCGGCTGGCGCCGCTGGGCGAAGAACGGCGTTTTGGGGCCGGAGAGCTGATTTTCGATCAGGGCGATTCCGAGCATGGCAGTTTTGTGGTGCTGGAGGGCAGCATTGAACTTGTCAGCGTTTTGAACAGCCAGGAATCATCGCTTGCCGTGCATGGAGCCGGAAAGTTTACCGGTGAAGTAGCCCAGCTTTCCGGACGCCGCAGTCTGGTGCGCTGCCGCGCGCACGAATCCTGCCGCCTGCTCGAAATCAGCCGCGCCAATCTCCAACGGCTCATGCAGAACGATCCGGAACTGGGCGAGGTGTTCCTGCGTGCCTTCATCCTGCGGCGCGTGTATCTGATCAGCCATTCGGTGGGCGACGCGGTGCTGATCGGTTCCTACAATTCCGCCGACACCTTGCGGCTGCGGGCGTTTCTTTCCCGCAACGGCCATCCGTTCGCATATGTGGACGTGGAGAAGGACTCGGATGTCCAGGAGCTGCTGGATCACTTCGGCGTCACGGTGGCGGAGATCCCAGTGTTAATCTGCCGGGGCGACCTGGTACTGCGCAATCCCACCAACGCCGAGGCGGCGGTGTGTTTCGGCCTGAACGAAGGGATCGACGATACCAGCGTCTACGATCTGATCGTGGTGGGAGCGGGGCCGAGCGGATTGGCCGCGGCGGTCTACGGCGCTTCGGAAGGCTTGAACACTCTGGTGATCGAAAGCAACGCGCCGGGCGGGCAAGCGGGGTCGAGCTCGCGCATCGAAAATTACCTCGGCTTCCCGACCGGGATTTCCGGGCAGGACCTGGCGGGGCGCGCGTTCGTGCAGGCGGAGAAATTCGGAGCGCGGATCTCGGTGGCGCGGTCGGCCGCATCGTTGCAATGCACGCGTCCGCCCTATGCGGTCGGCTTGTGCGATGGCGCCTCCCTGAAGACTCGCAGCGTGGTCATCGCCACTGGCGTCCGATATCGGAGGCTGAACCTGCCGAACCTGGCGCAGTTCGAAGGCGCCGGAGTTTACTATGGCGCAACGCCGGTGGAGGCGCAGGTGTGCGCCGGCCAGGACGTGGCAATCGTGGGCGGAGGAAATTCGGCCGGCCAGGCCGCGATGTTCCTGTCGACGGTGGCCCGGCACGTGTACCTGCTGGTGCGCGGCCCGGGTCTTTCGGACACGATGTCGCGCTATCTGATCTCGCGCATCGAGGCCTGCCCCACGATCACGCTGAAGACCTTCACCGAGATTGAGGCTCTGGAAGGCAACGGGCATCTGCAGCGCGCGCATTGGCGCAACAACAAGACCGGAGAGCGCTTCAGTTGTGACACGCATCACCTGTTCCTGATGACGGGTGCAAGTCCCAACACCGCGTGGCTGAATGGGTGCGTGGCGCTGGACAACAAACAGTTCATCCGCACGGGCCAGGAGGTGACGAGCGATTGGCCGCTGCACCGGCCGCCCTATCTGCTCGAAACCAGCCTGCCGGGCGTCTTCGCGGTGGGCGACGTGCGCGCCGGAAGCATGAAGCGTGTAGCCGCCGCGGTGGGCGAAGGCTCGATGGCGGTACAGTTCGTGCACAAGTTTTTGGCGGAATGATATTGTTCTAGGGATGCGAATCGCACGGTTGGGCGTCCTTCTGGCCACGGTGAGCGTGGTCTTTGGCCAGCCGGACTCGGCGCGCCGCGATTACGAAACCCGCTGCGCGCGTTGCCACGGCGCGGACGCCACAGGCGGCGAGAGCGGCCCCAATATTCAGGCGCAGATCGCCGCGCGCAACGCCAATGAACTCGCCACGTTCCTTCGCACCGGGCGGCCCGCGTCCGGAATGCCCGCGTTCGATTTGCCGGCCGAGGAGATGACCGCGCTGGCAGAGTATCTGCGAACGCTCGCGCCGATGTCGCGCACGGCCGAGCCTGTCATTGTTCGCAAAAGGGCTCAACTGGCGAGTGGCGAGACGCTCGAAGGCCAGGTGCTGAATCAGGGCCCGCGGGATCTTCAACTACAGACCGATGACAAGCGCATCCATCTGCTGCGCAGAGCGGGCGAGCGCTATATGGAGGTAACTTCGCAAACCGACTGGCCGACTTACAACGGCGACGCGGGCGGCAACCGCTACACCGCCCTCGCACAGATCGACAAAAACAACGTCCACAATCTCGCGCCGCGCTGGATTTTTCCGATGCCCAACATCGCGCAGATTGAGAGCACGCCGCTGGTAGTGGAAGGCATCATGTACGTGTCGAGCGCCAACGAGGTCTTCGCGCTGGACGCGGGCACGGGCCGGCAGATCTGGCACTACCGGCGCGCCCGCACCAAAGGCATCGCGGGAAACGCGGCGCTCGGATTCAATCGCGGCGTGGCCTGGAAGGGTAGCCGTATTTTCCTGCTAACCGACAATGCGCATTTAATCGCGCTCAATCGCCTCAACGGCGAGTTGCTGTGGGAAACCGAAATGGCGGACTGGCATTTGAACTACAACGGCACCGAAGCCCCGCTGGTGGTCGGCGACTTGGTGATTTCGGGCACCGCTGGCGGCGATGAAGGCGCGCGCGGTTTCCTGGCCGCATACGATGCGACCACCGGCAAGGAAGCCTGGCGGTTCTGGACCGTTCCGCAGCCCGGTGAGCCGGGATCGGAAACCTGGAACGGCAAAGACGCGGAACATCGTTCGGGCGATACGTGGATGACCGGCACCTACGACCCCGAGACCGATACGCTGTTCTGGCCGGTGGGCAATCCGGGCCCGGATTTCGATGGCGACGAGCGCTCGGGCGACAATCTCTACACCGATTCGGTGCTCGCGCTGGAGCCCCGGACCGGCAAGCTCAAATGGTATTTCCAGTTCACGCCGCACGACGTTCACGATTGGGACGCGCAGGAGCCTCTGGTAGTGGTGGATGCGGACTGGCATGGCGCGCCGCGCAAGCTGCTGTTGCAGGCCAATCGCAATGGGTTCTTTTATGTGCTGGATCGCACCAACGGCGAGCTATTGCTCGCCAAACCGTTCTTGAAAAAATTGAACTGGGCGGAGGGCATCGCGAAGGATGGCCGGCCCATGTTGAAAAAACTTCCGGAGATGCCGGGCGGGGAAGTCTACGTGTGTCCGGGATTCCAGGGCGGCACAAATTGGTTCTCCACCTCCTTCAATCCGTTGACTGGGCTCTATTACTTCCAGGCGCTTGAACGCTGCAACCTGTTTTCCAAAAATCATGGCGAGTGGCAAGCCGGCAAAGGCTACATGGGCGGCGCCGCGCGCCCGGCACCGGGCGAGACCTTCGAAAAAGCTCTGCGTGCGATCGATATTCAAACCGGAGAAATCCGCTGGGAGGTCCCGCAGTCGCCCGGTTCCATCACTGCTTCCGCTGGAGTGCTTTCTACTGCGTCGGGTCTAGTGTTCTTCGGCGAGAACAGTGGCGCATTCATGGCCGCCGACGCGGCGAGCGGCGCCATTCTCTGGCAGTTCCCCACCAATCAGGTTTGGAAAGCCTCGCCGATGACCTACCAGTTCGACCACAAGCAGTACATTGCGGTGGCGGCGGGCAGCGGGATCGTCGCGTTCGCGCTTCCCGAGTAAGCTGCGCCGGAAAATCCGCTAGTCCGTTTTAGTACAAGACTGGCTTGCATATA
>JASHQT010000097.1 GCA_030039005.1 Bryobacteraceae bacterium | reverse complement strand
CCGCTCTCTTGCGCGTCTTTGGCCGATTTGGTCGCGATCTTATCGGTCTGCTGCGCATTGTCGGCGTTCTGCTTGATGTTCGAGCCCATCTCCTCCATCGAGCTCGACGCCTCCTCGGCCGACGCCGCCTGCGCGCTCGCTCCGTTGGATACCTGCACCGAGGCGGTGCTGATGGCCTGGCTCGCCGACGCCACTTCCCCGGCAATGCTACGGACATCGTTTACGGTCCGCGTCAGGCTTGCGACCATCTGAGCCAAGGCCTGCATCAGCTTGTCCTGGCCGCTGCGCTCCTGGATCGCGACCGTCAGGTCGCCCGTGGCGATTCTCGCCGCCACCGCGGTCTGCTCGCGAACGCCCGCAATCATCGCGCGCAAGGATCGCGCCAGCGCCCCCAATTCGTCCCCGGTATCGAGTTCAACCTCTACCTCCACATCGCCCGTGGCGAGCTTCGCGGCCGCCTCCTGCATGACCGCGAGCGGCCGGCCGATCACCCGCGCAATCCATACCCCGAACCCCAGCGCCACCAGGATTCCAAGCGCCATGCACAGCCCGATCTGGACCTGGGCCGAGGAGGCCTGTGCTTGGCTGCGCCACTCCTCCTCGCCCGCCAGCTCCGCGTTGCGATCGATGAGACTCCGCAGGTCATTGCGCGCCTCCACGCCGACCGCGTGCATTTCGCCCTGATCGATGGCCCAGGCCTTCTCGGTCTGGCCCGCGAGCGCCAGTTCAATGGCCGGTGCGCGCAATTGCTGGTAACGCGCGAAAGCCGCGCGGAACTTGAACAGCGTGTCCTGCTCGTTTTTGCCGAGAGCCTTCTTGCCATAGGCCTCCATGTAGCGTTCGGTGTTCTCGGTTTCCTCCTCGATGCTGACCGCGGCGGCGCGGCGTTTTACGTCCTCCTTGGAAATCAACAGATCCCGCATATCGACGCGGGCTGTGAGATAGGCAAAGTTGGCATAGGCCAGATCTTGAATGGAGAGCAGACGCTCCGCGTACAACTCTGCCCCACCCTTCTTCATCTCACGCACTTTGGCCAGCCCGATGAGACCCACCAGCGCGGCGATCGCCGCAGCCAGTGCGAAAGCGAACGGCAGCTTGGCCTTGATGGTCATGTTTTGAAACCACTTCATGCCGCGTTCCCTTCTAGCGGACGCCATTCGCCCTCGCGCATCGCGGGCCCGTGCCGCCGTGCGCTTTGCCCGGCGCCCTGCATTGCGTTCTGCACCACCCGGTGCGGGTCGACGATCAAGGCCACCGCCCCATTGCCCAGAATCGTGGCGCCGGAAATCTCCGGCACATGGCGGTAGGTGTGGCCCAGATTCTTGATTACCGTCTGGTGATCGCCCAACACTTCGTCCACCACGAAGCCGTAGCGGCCATACTCGGTTTCGACCAGCATGATCTGCTCGCGCTCCCGGGCTTTGGCCGGCATCCCGAAATACTCGCTGAGCCGGATATAGGGAATCAGCGCGCCGCGCACGTGCGCCAGGCGATTCCCATGCGCCCGCTCGGCGTCCTCGCGCGTCAGCTCCACGCACTCCAGGCTGTTGGCCAGCGGCAGCACGAAGTGTGCGTCACCCACGCGCACCAGCAGGCCGTCGATGATGGCGAGCGTCAACGGCAGCCGCAGCGTCACGGCCAGGCCCGCGCCGGGGCGGCTGGCGAGCTCCACCGATCCGTGCAGCGCTTCCACGCTGCGCCGCACCACGTCCAGTCCCACGCCGCGGCCGGATAGATCGGTCACCTGCCGCGCGGTGGAGAAGCCGGGCTCCAGAATCAAAGCGAAAATCTCCGCCTCGGAAAGCCGCGCGTTGGGTTCGATCAGCCCGCGCTCGGCGGCGCGCGTGCGCACCGCTTCGGCATCCAGACCGCGGCCGTCGTCGGACACCCGGATCAGGACGTGCGCGCCGGAATGCTGCGCCCGCAGCTCGATTCTCGCCCGCGCTGGCTTGCCGGCCTGCCGCCGTGCTTCGCGGCTTTCGATACCGTGGTCCATGCTGTTGCGGATCAAATGCACCAGCGGGTCATTTAACTGATCGATCACCGTTTTATCGAGCTCGGTGTCGGCGCCTTCGATGGCCAGCTCCACGTCTTTTTCCAGCTCCGCGCCCAGGTCGTGCACCAGCCGGTGGAAGCGCTCGAAAGTGGTCCTGAGCGGCAGCATGCGGATGCTCATCGAGTTTTCGCGCAGCGCCGAAGTCAGACGCTCCACCACTTCGGCGATTTCCTGGATATCCGCGTCCTCGGCGCGCGCGGAGGCCTCGCTCAGCCGCGCCTGCACGGTGACCAGTTCGCCGACCAGATTGATCAGTTGATCCAGCTTATCGGCAGAGACCCGCAGGGATTTCGAGGCTCCCGAGCCCGTTGCTGCGGGCGGCCGCCTGGGCGCCGGTGCCGGGCGAGGCGCCGCTTCGGCCACCGCTTCGATGGCGATCTCGCAGGAGTCCTCGACAAAGATGAATACGTCGCGAATCGCCTCCCGTGGCGCCGCAGTACGCAGCGCCAGATCCCAAGCCAGGTAACAGCACTCGGCATCCAGATCGGCCAGGGCGGGTACTTCCACGGTGTCCACGCGCGCCTCGAGCTTCCCCAGCGCGCGCAATTCCGCCAACAGCAACAGCGGATTGGTTCCGTTGGCCAGAATGTCGTGGCCCGGCCGGAAGTGAATGCGCCACTCGCGCGCCGGCCCCGCGCCCTCCCGCAACGCCCCTGGCTCCCAGCCGGCGGCGGGGGCTCGGGCCGCCGAAGCCTCCCCGCGCAAGCCCCGGGGCGCCGCGGTGATTCCACCAGTTAGGGCCTGCAGCGCGGCGAGAATCTCTTCGGTACGGCTGGGATCGACCACGCCCGAGCCCGCGGCCTCCTCGAGCATGGCTTTGATCTGATCGCTCGATCTGAGCGCGAGCGCAATCAGCTCCGCGGTCACCGCCAAGCGCCCACTACGCAGTTGATCGAAGGCGTTTTCCAGATGATGCGTGAAGGCGGCCAAAGCGTCGAAGCCGAACATGGCGCCCGACCCCTTGATGGTGTGCAAGGCCCGAAAGGCGCGCCCGACGATGTCCAGGTTGGCGCGGTCCCCATCGAGGGCGAGCAGCGCCGATTCCAATTCCGCCAGCAGCTCGTGCGCTTCTTCCTGAAAGGCCTGCCGGTACTGGTCGGTCATATTCCCTCGAGCGCCTCCCTCATCACCC
Organism: Bryobacteraceae bacterium; assembly: GCA_030039005.1. Next base: position 14,113 of record JASHQT010000097.1, on the reverse strand, counting down.
CAGTACGCGTTTGACCACCGCTAGGAGCTGCTGCGGCGTGAAGGGCTTCACAATCCAGCCCGTCGCCCCGGCCGCCTTGCCCTCCTGCTTGCGCGCTTCCTGGCTTTCGGTGGTCAACATGAGGATCGGAAGCCCCTTGCAGGCTGGGTTGGCGCGCACGCTGCGGATGAGACCAATGCCGTCCAGATTCGGCATGTTCAGGTCCGTGATCACTAGGTTCACCGGGCTCGCCAGCTTCACCAGGGCGTCTGCGCCGTCCACGGCCTCAATCACCGCATATCCGGCCTCGCTGAGCGTGAACTTCACCATCTGCCGCACGCTCGCCGAATCGTCCACCGTGAGGATCGTTTTGGGCATGCTGTCATCCCTCGGCGGTTTCCGCCGAGACGGCCTCGGTCGAGACGGTTTCGGCTGCGCCAGTTGGGCGTGCAGCGCCGGGAAAACGCTCGAAACCGGCTTCGCGCGCCACCTCGGCCAGCGCCTCCGGTACGCGGCTGGCGAACTTACGGCTTTGGCGCCCGGCGTCGCGCTCGGCGCTCCACAGCAATTGCAACACCGCGACGTCGATCTCGGCGACCGCTTCCAGATCCACCACCAGCTCCGGCGCCGCGCTCAATGCTTCCCGCAGCAGGTGGCGCAGCTCGGACGCCGCGGCCATCGAACACTCGCCCTCCAGATGCAGCACCCACTGTGTCGCGGTGCGTTCCAGCGTCATCCCCGCTCCCCTGTTGTTCTGTCGGGCACCCCGGCAGCATCGAACTGTCCGCCGAGCAATTGGAGTCCCGCACCATGGCCATCCACGTAAGCGATCCGCCCTACACCCCATGAGGAAAAGGGTTTATCGGGGCAGTCCGGAAGCTCGACTTCCACCGTAAGCTCCTCGCCGCGCGCAAGCGGGCAGGACTCGCTGAAGCACAGCCGCATCCCGGAGCTGCTGATGTCCACTGCCGTCGCGTGGATTGCTGTTCCGCTCTGGGTGCGCACGATCACCTTCGCCTCGAGCGGATAGCGAATTTCCCTTCTGCGATCGCTGCCTTGATCATCACCTGCCATCGTTAAGATCCCGAGTGATTCAACAGTGTCCATATCGGAAGAGGACCCGACAATCAGAGGTATCGCCGAACAATTGCTGGCGCCACACTTTCGCGCCGATATGGAGGTGAGGCGATATCCGGTGATCAGTTGGAAGGCTCTGCGGCAGCGCCTGTACTGGTTGGGGCCGGGCTTCGGACACACGTCGAACCGGACTGCGGCTCGCATCGATCGAGTGATCGAGGATCTGGAAGCTCTGAACCGGTCCACCGAGCGCGACTTTCTCGCCGTGGGAGACCAACTGATCCAGTTCCGCTCGACAGCGCACGAGATCGCGCAGAATATGGCTTCGGTAACGGAGCTGATCTCGGGAGAGGAGGCGCGCCGGGCGTCCCAGACGCTGGCTCAATTGCTCGACCACGGCCAACAGATCGACTCGGCGCTCGAGCGCGCCGGACAGGAGCTGCAGCAAGTCCACGAACTGGCCCTTGGCCTGCGGCGCGGCTTTTCGGGGCTGGGCAATGTGGTGGCGGTCTTCGGCAACCTGTGCACGCTGACGCAGATCGAAACGGCGCGCTTGGGAGGCTCTGGCGCAGACCTCGGTCACCTGGCCGCGGAAATCCGGCCTTTGTCGGAGAGGATCCAAACCAGCGGGGAGAGCGTGCTCGAAGCTTCCGCTCGCCTGGATACCGCGGTGCAGGGTGCGCTGCGCACTGGGTCCGCGCTTCGGGCGGCCGAGCTCAAGCAAATGCCCGCGCTGATTTCCGGCGTGCTCGCGAGCTTAGAAGCCTTCGACGAGCAGCGGCAGGTAGCGGCCGAAGCCTCCCGCCACCAAGCAGCCGAATATGCGGCGCTGTCGGAGGCCATCGAGGAATTGGTTGGCTCCATTCAATTTCACGACATCACGCGGCAGCAGGTGGAGCACGTCATTCAGGCGCTCCACCACCTCCGCGGCAGAGGCCACGGGCGCAGATCCGCGGATCGCTCGACCGGCGATGCCCGCGCGGTTCTCACCTTGCAATCCTCCCAGTTGCGCGAGGCGGCGCGGCTTTTCGCCGCTTCGATCGCGCGCATCGAGCAGGCCCTGGCGAGTTTGGCCGGCCGTTTTCGCGCCGCCTCCCAAGAGGTGCAAAAGATCACTGGCGCTTCTGCGACCGGCGCCTCACCGGCCGGCGCCTCCCAGACAGACACCCACGCGACCGGCGGCGGCTCTTTTTTCGCGCGCATGGAGACGCAATTCGCCGCTGTGCTGAAGATCCTCGAAACCTGCGCGGCGGCGCAAACCCAAATGGATTCCACCATCGCCGGTTTGTCCGGGACCATGGGCGGCATGAGCGCCTCGGTAGCGGAAATCCGTCGAACGGAAATTCAGATCCAGCGGATTTCGACCAACGCGACCATTCGGGCTATTCACATCGGAGCCACCGGAGTCGCCCTAAACAAGATTGCCGAGGTCATGCAGCGGCTGGCTCTGGAGTCCAACACCCACACCGACGAAGCCGCGGCGTCGCTGGAAAATATGAATGAGATCGCGGCTCGCTACGCTGGGCCGGCTCAGAACGCCGCGGGCTCGACAGACGAGAATCCCCTGGCGGCCAGCATGCGCAGCGCACTCGCCGGGCTGCACGCCTCGAGCGAAACGAGCGTCGGCCGCGCCACGCATGTCGGCGAGCTGGGCAGGCAATTGGCCCACCAGATCACGGCGCTCGCTCAGGGAATCTCCGCCGGACGCCTGTTTGCCGAAGTCATTGCCCGCGCGATCCAGGCTATGGATTCGATCGTGGCCGAAGGTCGATCGCGAGGCGAGTCAAGCGCCAGCACCCGAGAGCACCTGGATCAGTTCGCCAAGACCTACACGATGGAACGGCAGCGCGAGGTGCACGCTTCCGTTGTGGGAGCACCGGCCCTCGCTTCGCCGGCCACACCCGCGCCAAAGGCCACACCGGCGCCGAGCGATTTGGGCGACAACGTCGAACTATTCTGAATCCGCGTTCCGAGTTCATCCTGTCCGCCCTGCGTATTCTAGCCGACCCCGTCCCTTGATCGCCTTTACATTCGATTACATCAGCCAGTAGCCCCAAAGAGCCAATCAAGAAAGTAGAAAATTTTGCGGCGACGGCGTAACTTGATCGCCTCGGGAAACGTTCCATATTCAAATCCCCGTTACGACGGCGGACGCTTCACCCTATCACCCCAAGAGCGTCCGCCACTTCTCTTCCCGCTTCCCTCCACGCGCGAGAATTTCACGTTCCCGGAATTCCCTCGAACAACGGCGTGCTCAGATAACGCTCGCCAGAATCCGGCAACACCACCACCAGTGTTTTTCCCTGCATCTCCGGTTCTTTGGCCACGCGCACGGCGGCAGCCACCGCTGCTCCGCTCGAAATGCCCGCGAGAATTCCTTCCTCGCGAGCCAAACGCCGCGCCATTTCCGTGGATTCCTCGTTGGTCACCAACTCCACCCGATCCACTACCGCGAGATCCAGGTTGGCGGGAATGAAGCCCGCTCCGAGGCCCTGGATCTTGTGTGGGCCAGGGCGCAGCGGCTGCCCCGCGCGCGCCTGCGTGATCACCGGGCTAGCCGTCGGCTCCACGGCAATCGAAATCACGCTCTTGCCCTTTTGCACCGACGTAATAAAACGTGACACGCCGGTGATCGTCCCGCCGGTCCCCACGCCGCACACCAGTACATCGATCGCGCCCTCGGTGTCGTGCCAGATCTCCGGCCCCGTAGTCTTGAAGTGAATCTCCGGATTGGCCGGATTTTGGAACTGTTGTAGCAATACGTAGCGCTCCGGGTCGGATGCTACCACCTCCTCGGCTTTGTCAATGGAGCCCTGCATGCCCGCGGCGCCCTCGGTCAGAATCAGGTTGGCTCCGAAAGCGCGCAGCACCTTCTGACGCTCCACGGACATCGTCTCCGGCATCACCAGCGTGATCGAATATCCGCGCGCGGCCGCCACGAAGGCCAGCGCGATGCCGGTGTTGCCGCTGGTCGGCTCGATGAGTTCTTTGCCCGGCCCGAGCAACCCGCGTTTTTCCGCGTCCCAGATCATGGCCGCGCCAATCCGGTCCTTCACCGAATACGCCGGGTTACGCCCTTCGATCTTGCCCAAAATCGTGGCGTGGCCTCCCTGCCCCACGCGGTTCAACTTCACCAATGGCGTGCGGCCGATGCTCAGCGAATTATCCTGATAGACCATTAAATCTCCCAATTCGGAACGTATTTGGAGTGGCGTTCGCGCCAGGCACGAGCCAACTCAGCGAACGTAGTTTGATCGATCACGTCGGAAACGGCCTGATCGACTCGCCGCCAGGTCTCTGTGAATGGATCGGCGGCGCTCGGCTTGCGCGCCGGCTTCCCCGCCTTGCCGCCCTCCACGTATCGCAGCACCTCTCCGACCGTAATCGCCTCGGGCGTCCGCGCCAGAAGATAGCCGCCTTCAGCGCCGCGCCGCGACTCGACGAAGCCGGCCTGTTTCAGGCTGGCGAGAATCAACTCCAGGAATTTCTGCGGGATCTTCTGCCGTTTGGCGATATCGGCGATCTTAATGGGTTCGCCGCGCTTTTGCTGTGCCAGATCGAAGATCGCGTGCAAGGCGTAGTCGCCCTTAACCGAGATGTTCATAGCGCCGGGAGCAATCTCCCATGGTTCAGTAGAGATTGTAACTTCTCTCGGAACAATGCGCTAGCGGAAGATTCGCTCCCGAGCGGCGCGCCAGGTCCAACCTCTGGCCATTCTTGAGGACAACCTCGCCCGGCCCGCCCGTGCGCGCAGGTGATCGGGCGTCCGGGACAGACGAGCGTGTCCAAACGGTTCTGAGCAAGCAGCGCAACCGCTTTCGCCTAATGGGCGCCCGCCGCTTTGCTTTCCAAGGCGAGAGTTAGCTGGCGGCGCTCCAGGCCCAGCAGGAATTCCTTACGGGGAAGGCCGCCGCCATAGCCCGTGAGCTTTCCGTTGCTGCCTATGACGCGATGGCAGGGGATGACGATGGCAATGGGGTTGGCGCCGTTGGCGCGGCCGACGGCGCGGGAGGCGTTGGGCGATCCGACGCGGCGCGCGAGCTCGCCGTAGGAAATCGTTTCGCCGTAGGGGATGTTGCACAGCTCGCGCCAGACACGCCGGTGGAAAGCCGGGCCTTGCGGCGCGAGTTTCAAATCGAAATCGCGCAAACGCCCGTCGAAATAGGCGCGCAATTGCTGGATCACTTCAGTAAGGGGTACGGGGTCATTGTTGGAATAGGGGCGCCAGTCCGGGCGTGGCTCGGCGAGTTCGCGGCCGCCCGAAAAGATCACGTGCCGGAGCCCGGATTCATCCGCCGCCAGCAGCAACTTTCCGACCGGGCTTTCCATCCACGTGTAAGAGATTATTTCCATCTTTGACTCCTTGCCATAAATGCATGGCTGCATAAGCGCGCCAGGGACGCCAGCGTTCGGCGCGAGATGCAAGCTCTCGAGGCGATTTGGATCCGGCGGCGCGCAGCAGCGCGAGATCGCCCGCAGGGAAGGCATCGGGATCGGAGAGGGCGCGCATGGCGATGTAGTGCGCGGTCCAGGGGCCCAGACCGCGGATGGTACAGACGCGGGCGGCGAACGATTCGGCATCCTGAGCGCCCTCGAACGCCAGAGCGCCTGAGATCACGGCGCGAGCGAATTCGCGGATGGCTTCGGCGCGAGAGGCCGGAAGTCCGATGGCGAGGTCGGCACCCGCAAGCTGTTCGGGTGAGGGGAACGTGTGTGCGAGACCATCCACGGCGAACGGCAGCGGATGGCCGTATTTCGCTGCCAGACGCGCGGCAAGCGTGGAGGCGCCGGCGACGCTGACCTGCTGGCCGAGGATCGCGCGCACGCCGAGCTCAAATCCGTCCCAGGCGCCGGGAACGCGCAGGCCCGGACGCGACGCGATCAGCCGTGCTAGTAAAGGATCGCCTTTCAGACTGGCATCGATGACCAGCGGATCGGCATCGAGATCGAACATGCGCCGTACACGCGCCACGACATGCAACAGTCGGGTGGGCGCGACAGAATCGACGCGCAGAGCGAGGGTGTTCGACGGACCCTTCGACGAAGCAGGACGGACTTCGAGCCACCCAGCGTTGCCGTCGAGCAGGAAGGTGCGGCGATAGACCTCGCCATCGATGCATTCGACGCCGGCGATGGCGCGCCGGGCGATGAAGTCGAGCAGCGCGGCGTAGTCGTAGGGCGGGCGAAATCGGAGAGAGAGCGTGACAGGTCCTGAGTTGGAGGCGCGATTGGACTGGCGGCGCAGCTCGCGGGGGCTGCGTCCATAGGCCGAGTGAAAAGCAGTGTTGAAGCGCCGGACGCTGCCATATCCGGCCGCGATCGCGATCGACGTGCAGGGCAGCTTGGTCTCATCGATCAGTTTTTTGGCCGAAAGCAGGCGCTGCGCTTGCGCCACGGCGATGGGCGTCGCGCCCAGATGCTGGATGAACAAGCGGCGCAGGTGGCGCGAGCCGATGCCTAGGCGCTCGGCGAGCGAGTCGAGGCTGGCTTCCGCGCCTCCATCGACCGCGCCTTCATGAATCAACCGCAGGGCGCGCGCGACGGTGGTGGAGGTTCCGTTCCAGGCCGCGGTGCCCCAGCTTTCCGGGCGGCAGCGCAGGCACGGGCGGTAGCCGGCTTCGAGCGCGGCGGCGGCCGACGGAAAGTATTCGACGTTGCTTTCTTTCGGCGGCCGAGCCGGGCATACGGTGCGGCAGAAGATCCCGGTGCTGCGCACCGCGATAAAGATTTTGCCGTCGAAACGCGGATCGTGCGAGAGACGGGCGGCGCGGCAGATGTCTCGCGTGAATTGCACTCTGCCCTGATTCTAACTGTGGATGCGGAAGAGAGCTAGCCGTTTTCGGACATGAATGGCCGGCGATACCATGACAATAGATGAGAGCAGCACTGTTTTGTGGCTTGGCGGCCGTGGCTGCCGGGGCGATTGCGCTGGCGGACCGGCTGGAAGATACCTTCTATATTCCTTTGGACGATCCCGCGATTGAATACAAGGCGCCTGTGTCCGACGCGGTGGCGCAGCTTGAAAAACGCATCGAGAGCGGCAAGGTGAAACTAGATTACGCGCCCGACGGTCTCGGCTATTTGCCTTCTGTGCTCAAGCAGCTCGACATCAACATCGATTCGCAGGTGCTGGTGTTTTCGCGGACCAGCATCCAGACCGCGCACATTTCCCCCCGTACCCCGCGCGCAATTTATTTCAACGACGACGCGGCGGTGGGATACGTGCAGAATGGCGACGTGCTGGAGCTATCGGGCATGGATCCGAAAGAAGGCGCGGTGTTCTATAGCCTGGACGCGGAGAAATCCGACCAACCAGGTTTCGCGCGGCGCGACGACTGCCTGCGCTGCCATCAAGGCGCGCCGACCATGGGCATTCCAGGGATCATGGTGAGCTCAGTGCATCCGGCGAACGATCCGGAAGCGCGCGATTCGCACGGCAGCGCGTTTATCACCGACGGCCGCACGGATTTCAACGAGCGCTGGGGCGGCTGGTATGTGACGGGCACGCACGGATCGATGGTGCACCTGGGCAACAATCCGGAGCTGACCGATCCGCTGGACCCGGGCCTGGCTTCAAAGACGGGCACGCAGAACGTCACCAGCCTGGAGGACCGCTTCAATACGTCGCGCTATCTGGCGCCGTCGAGCGACATCGTGGCGCTGATGACGCTGGAGCATCAGACACGCATGAATAATTTGATGACGCGCATCGGATGGGACGCGCGGATCGCGCTGCGCGAGGGCAAAGGAAAACTGGATGATGCGGCGCGCGAGAAAATCGACGGCGAGATCGAAGAAATGATCGAGTACATGCTGTTCGTCGATGAGGCCAAGCTGACGGCGCCGGTCAAGGGCGTGTCAACATTTACGAAGACGTTCCCCGAGCGCGGGCCGCGCGATTCCAAAGGCCGGTCCTTGCGCGATTTCGATTTGCACACGCGGCTGTTCCGCTATCCACTGTCTTATATGATCTACACCAAGGCCTTCGACGCGATGCCGGAGGTGGTGCGCGAGCGGGTATACCGGCGGCTGTACGAGATCCTGACGGGACAAGATAAGACCAAAGCGTTCGCGGAGATTTCGGCGGCCGATCGCCAGGCCGTGCTGGAAATCGTGCGTGCGACCAAGCCGGGGCTGCCGGGATATTGGAAGTCCGCCAACTAAATCGGCCGGCGTTTGCGGAGGAGCGCGGTGGCCACGAGCGCTAGTAGTAGTGCGAGACAGAGCGGCGCGGTGTTAGGCTCCGGCGTGTCCACGATCCCGTCAATTTCGAACGAGTTTGAGGGGAGAGGCCCTAGTCCATCTTGATAGGCCACGGAGGGGCCAGAGTTTTCATCCCAAAACACTGTCTTCGAGTTTTGCGCAGTGGCGTCGTAGAGTTCCAGGTAGTAAGTGCCCGCGGCAAGGTTTAGACTGGGGACCGAAAAACTCGCGGAGTAGACGCCATCGTCGGGTGTAGTGTCGCCAAAGAAACTGGTCGACAAACTGACGTCGGTTCCTGAGCCCTCCACGGTTCCCCCGCCCGCCGGAGCCGTGGATATCGTCCAATCCAGGGTCAGCGGAGCGTTTGTTTCTGTTGACACCCAAAGGCCGATATTGGAGACATCCAGGATGGTGGAGTCGCTCGCAATTACGAACGAGTCGCTAACGTTGATGGATCCAGTGATCGTGTATGCGCCGGCTGTTCCATTGATCGAGCCGTTGGAGTAAAGGGTCGAGGCCCGGCCAGAATTAACTGCAAGGCACAGAATAGCGGCCTGCCATAGGAGACGCAAGGGGTGCTCCTTTCTCTAATTCCGTAATCTTGACTAGCTTTCTGGTGCTTGGACGGCTCGGTTAGTCTACACGAAGATCAACTACACAGCAAGACGTGAATCGGCCGAATTGTACTAGGGGTACTCATGCGAAATTCCTCGGATTTCGTTGGTATCGCGGAAGCGGCCTTACGGCGCGGGAAGATCCCCGAGACGTTCCCCGAGCGCGGGCCGCGCGATTCCAAAGGCCGGTCCTTGCGCGATTTCGATTTGCACACGCGGCTGTTCCGCTATCCGCTGTCTTATATGATCTACACCAAGGTCTTCGACGCGATGCCGGACGTGGTGCGTGAGCGGGTGTACCGGCGGCTGTACGAGATCCTGACGGACAGGACAAAAGCAAAACCTTCGCGGAGATTTCGGCGGCCGACCGCGGGGCGGTGCTGGAGATCGTGCGGGCGACGAAGGCGAATCTGCAGAAATATTGGATGGAATGATTCGCGCGCACTGTTCGGGCGCACCGATGTGGCGCGCGCCCAAGCGCCGATCGCTTCAACGTGGCTACCGCCGAGCCGCCCCTGGCGCTCATTGCAAAAGAGGGCAGGTGCAGCGGCCGCAGAAAATTGTGTAAAACTTCTTGTTCACGTCCTTGTCCGCCGATTCAGATGCAGAGTACAAGGATTCTCTGAGGCTTCCTCCAGAACCACCGTTCCTATCCAGTCAAACTCTTGAACCAAGCCGACCTTCCTTGTTACCCTGTGTAGCGCTCTTCACAATCACAGGAGAGGACCTCTGAACACATCGGACCACCACGCCGGAGCCGCCCGGGGGGCATTGCTCGCCGCGGGAGCAATTCTGTCGTCTGCGCCATTGAAACGCCTTGCCCGGAGGACGCCGCAGGTGCCAAACACTTTGTGAACCACACAAATTCCTTCATATATGAGAGGTGACATGAACCGTCTTTGCGTGAAGCTGCTGCTATTGACTCTCGGATTCGCCCCGATGTTGGTGAAAGCGGATGTAATCTTCTCTAACGTTGCCGGAACGGGCGACGTCACCGGCAGCGCCATTGTCTGCGGAAGCACTGCTAATGCTTGCCCCTTCCCCGGCGGCGGACTCGACGAGTCGGAAGAATTTACGCCGGCCGCGGATTACACATTGACCGACGCGGAAGTGCTCGTCATAGTGAATCACATTGGTGGAGACGCTCAGACCTTCAATGTCCTTCTCTACTCGAACAATGGTGGAGCGCCTGGCTCGGAAATAGAACAGATCGGCTCCGAGCTAACCGCGACGACGACCTACCCGGGCTCGCTCATAACCGCCGATGCCACGTCGAGTCAGCAAATCACGCTTCAGTCCGGAACATCTTACTGGCTGGTTCTGGCTCCCGCCACCGCGGATTCGTTCATCGGATGGGAAAACGGGGGCAATGCGGCAGTGCCATTTGCCGATTCGGGAAATGGAGGAGAGAACTGGAACTCCTCTGGCACCGGAACCTTTCAGTTCCAAATCGATGGGAATCCCGTCTCCTCCGTTCCCGAGCCGTCCGGGGTGGCATTTCTGGCCGCCGGAGCCATCCTGCTGGTCGCGCCACTGAAGCGCCTGCGCCGGAAGGCCTAGCGCTACGGAAGGTTTTGTAAAACGTTCGCCTGCGCGCGCTCAACCACGCACCTTTCTCCGCCGATTCAGATATAGTGAGTACAAGGGTTCTCTGAGGCACTTTCCTGGAACCCGGTTCTCCAGGAAGCGTCTCGGAAGTAAAGAAAGGCGAAATCACGGCCATGCGGTGGTTCAACGTAATGCGACAGCAGAAGCTGCTGTCATTCACTCTTCTGCTGGTGACGCTCGCCATCGGCATCGTCATCGGCACGCTGGTCAATACCGGAGTGCACGCCGCGCGGGGCCAGACCGCCGCGCCTGATGCTTCGCCGCTGGTGGTCCCCAGCGCCATCCAGTTGGGCAACGAGTTCACCAAACTGGCCAAGAGGCTGGAACCTTCCGTGGTCTACATCACCGCCGATTACACTCCCAAGGTCAGCGACAACCCGCACCCGCAGGGCGATGAAGACCCGGGCGACCCCAACGGAAACGGCAATGGCGACGGCCTGGATCTTTTCAAGCGCTTCTTCCACAATGGCCCGCAGGGCGACGTTCCGCCGCGCGCCTTCAAGCAGGAACAGTCCGGCACCGGCTTCATCGTCGATAAGAATGGCTACATCATCACCAACCAGCACGTGATCAAGGGCGTGGATCATATTAAAGTGAAGCTGCACGGCGACGACGACACCGAATACCATGCGCGCGTCATCGGCGTCGACCCGGAAACGGACTTGGCGGTGATCAAAATCGATCCCACCACGGCTCTGGTGCCCGTGACCATTGGCAATTCCGACGCCGTGCAGGTGGGCGATTGGGCCGTGGCGATCGGTTCTCCGTTCGGGCTGGAAGCTTCCGTAACGGCCGGCATCGTGAGTGCGCTTGGCCGCGACATTGGCGGCGCTCTGCAATTGCAGCGCTTTATTCAGACGGACGCGGCCATTAATCCCGGAAACAGCGGCGGGCCGCTGCTGAACATTCGTGGAGAAGTGATCGGCGTCAACACCATGATCGCGACGCAGAGTGGCGGATACCAGGGCATCGGCTTCGCGCTGCCCATCAACATGGTGGCGCGCGTATATAACGACATCATCCGCACCGGCCGGGTCACGCGCGGTTCCATCGGCATCGAGTGGTCCAAGGCCGACGACAAGCCCGAGCTGTTCAAAGCGCTGGGCACCAATTCCGGCGTGCTCATCAAGAACGTTCAGAAGGGCGGCCCGGCCGACAAGGCCGGTCTTAAGGCCGATGACATCATCACCGCCATGAACGGAAAGGCCATCAAGAACGGCGACGATCTGGTGGCGCGAGTCTCCGAAACTCCGGTGAACACCTCCATTCAAGTAACGGTGGATCGGGAAGGCAAGCACCTGGAGGTCCCCATCACCGTGCTCGATCGCGCCGAGGTCTTTAAGGACCGCTTCGCCGAGCTGAACCAGCAACCGGGTGCCGAAGAGCCGCTGACCAAACCGGAGCCGGTGAACCAATACAAGTTTGGCGTCAAGCTGCACGCACTCACCGACAGCGAGCGCAGTTCCATGGGCCTGGATATCAAAGGCGGCCTGCTGGTGGAGAGTGTGGACGATGACTCGTTCGCCGACGACATCGGCCTGATGGAGAAGGACGTGATTCTCTCCATTAACCGCCAACCGGTGGCGACCGTGGACGATGTGAAACGCATCCAAGGCACCCTCAACCCGGGCGCCGCCGTGGCGTTTCACATCATGCGCTCCACGCCTGCCGGCCGCGGCCATGCTCAGCAATGGAACACGATGTTCGTCTCGGGCGCGCTGCCTCGGGAGTAGCGGCCCGCGACCGTCGATTTGCCGCCGCTCGCGCGCGGGGTTTTGTCGTAGTCCGATTCGGGATTATCCCTTAACACGGGGATATTTCACCTTATTTTCGCGCCTGCCGGGCATTCCAGCCTACAGTGCACTGGCCTTCCGGCCGATGCACAACTGAATGTTCTCTCACTATACGTCCGTCCGGCGCGAGCCTATCCCATCTCGGAGGCCGGGCCTGGCAGATTCGGCCGGCAGCAACAAGCCTTGGACTGGGAGAAACCGCCGCCGTTCCGGCAACACGATCCTGGAACTCGCCTTCACTCTGGTGCCCATATTTGCGTTCCTGTTTGCCTTCGTCGATTACGGTCTGCTGTTGTTCCGCTGGGCGACTTTGCAGAACGCGGTTCGCGAGGGCTGCCGCTATGCGATTACCTATCAAACCCAGACTGGCCTGGGCCAGAATGCATCGATCGAGGCCGTGGTCCAGCAGTATGCCATGGGAATCGTTTCCACCACTGATAATCCACAAGACATTTTCGTGAACTACTATTCGCCCACGAATTTGACCACGCCGATCGTGGGCGCCGGGGGAAACGTGCCAGGCAATATCGTCGAGGTGTCAGTGCAGGGCGTCTCCTGGTCGTGGCTCGCTCCGCTCAGCGGCAGCTACGGAGCCGGCGTCCCCGTTTATCGCAACGAGGCGCCGATTACTCTGAACATTTATTCGTCGGATATTCTGGGCGGGTATCCGGCCGGCGTGGATTCAGTCTCGGAGTAGATATGGCGACGGCGCGGCGTAAGAAGACTCAAGGCGGTCAGGAGATTTTCGAGTTCGCCATGGCGATGGTCTGGATCTTCGTGCCGCTATTCATCGGCGCCTTCATCGTGGGAATGAACCTGATCCGCACCATCCAAGCCAACCAGGTCTGCCGGGACCTGGACGACATGTACATCCACGGCGCGGATTTCTCCACCTACCCGATCCAACAGGAAGCGCAGCGGCTCGCGCAAGGCCTGAACCTTCAGATCGGCAATTCCTTTTCCGGCAACGAACAGGGCAACACGAGCAACGGAGGCGCTGGACTGGTCACGGTCACGCAAATTATGTGGATCGGCGGCAACACGTCGGCTAGCTGCGAGTCCGTGGCGCCCCAAGCCTGTACCAACGCAAACAGCTTCGTGTACACGCAGCAGATTCAATTCGGCGACTCGGCATACGCGAATTCCACTACGGTCACTGTGGGCCAATGTCCTACCGCGATACTGAACAGCTCCGGAGTGGTCCAGAGTTCCACCAACAACGGCCAGGTCGAAAACTACATCACCGAGGCCCAGGCCGCTCTCCCGGCGAGCGCTCAAACGGCCATGCAGGCGCTGTGGCAATCCGGTCCGGCGGGCACCACGCCGCTCGTGGACCAACAAGTCGTCTACATCGTGGAAACCTATTTCGCCTCGCCCAGCGGCATCAATGGCAGCGTGGGCATGCCCAGCGCCAGCAACCCCGGCTACAGCGCGACGGGCGTCTACGCGCGTTACTTCTTCTAGGAGTGTTCTTATGAAAATCCGCCAAGATAGAAAACGTCAGAAGGGTATTTCTCTTTATTTGGCCGTAGCCGGGCTGGTGTGGGTGATCCTTCCGATGCTCGGCCTGGTGGTGGACCTGGGAATTGTGTATTCGGCCAAATCCCGGCTTCAGGCCGCCGTCGACGGCGCTGCACTGGCGGCCGCGCGCGCCTTAAGCATCGGGTCAAGTACTGCCGCGCAAGCCACTTCCGCCCAGCAAAACGCCACCAACTGGTTTTACGCCAATTTCCCCAACGGGAACTGGAACACCAATAACACCAGCATCACGGTCACGGTGGCGAATTCATCGAGCGACGCTTACCTGCGCCAGGTGACCATCACTGCTACGACCAAGGT
>JASHQT010000655.1 GCA_030039005.1 Bryobacteraceae bacterium | reverse complement strand
GGGATCGGATCGAGCGTCGGCCAAAGCGCCGCGGGCACCGTCGCGTGTGGTTCCCGGCCCTCAAGGCGCCCGGCATGCACCTGGCAGGCGAACGCCTTGGACTCATGCATGCTCACGTTGGGGTCGGCTAGGAGCGCGGTCAGATCGTTGGCGTTGCCGCCAACAGTCTCGCCGGCGAAAGCCCAGTGGAACGGCAGGCCGATCTGGTGGACCACGCGCCCGTCCACAGGAAAGGGCTTCAGCCGCCGCGTGACCATCGCGCGCGCCTCAATCAGCCCGCGCGCGGTTTGAATCGTCATCCAGCCGCCGTGCACAATGCCGCGCTCCTCGGCCAGCTCGGGGCTCAGCTCGGCGAACATTTCCGGCTGCAGTTCGTTGAGCCAGCTATTGAAGCGGCTCATGGGCCCGCTCAGGTAATGCTCCGTGAGGCGGAATGTCGTGGCCACCACGGGAAAGTCTGAGGTCGGCGCGTGAGCGATGTGGTTGAGCGGTCCTTCGAAAAGACGCACAGTGGGGTTGTTATTGTGCTTCGGATAAAGCAAGTTGCCCAACGGCGACTCGACCGGCTCATAATGCGCCGGCAGAGGCCCGTCCTTGATGCCCGGAGAGTACAACCAGCCCAGGCCGTCCGCCTTCGTAATGAACGGCTGGCTGCCCGCGATGGCCGCCATGCCCGTCGCCCCCGGAGGCGGTTGATAGTCGGGCGGCTTGGTTAGCTCGAAGTCCGGTTTGTCGAATCCGGCCCAGCGCCGCTTCTCAGCGTCCCACCACACCAATTTCTTGCGTTCGGACCACGGCCGCCCTTGGGGATCGGCCGAGGCGCGGTTATAAAGGATACGAACGTTATTCGGCCAAGCGAAGCCCCATTCCGGTTGGAACGAGTCATCGTCAATATTGGCAGTGATCTTGCGTTCCTTGGCGCGGTTGCGGCCTGGCTCGGGGAAGACGCCGCTGTAGACCCAGCAGCCGCAGGCCGTCGTGCCGTCATCCTTCAACTCCGAGTAGCCGCTCACAAGACGAGGACGCCCGATGCGCGGATCGATTTCATCCAGCCGTTGACCGTTGATCTCCATGAGGACCTTTTCCAGGTCGGGTTCCCCTTCAATGCGGCTGAGGGTCCCGTCAGGCAAACGAGGCTGCTCGTCGAAATCGTAGTCCCAGGTGAGGTTCAGCAATGGCTGGTCCCTGGGATCGGTTGAGCGGGCATAAAGCTTCTTGAGGCGTTTGCCCAGGTTGTAGAGAAACCAAGCGTCGGAACGGCAATCCTCGGACGGATCGATGGCCTTGCCGTGCCATTGCAGCAGACGCTGCGTGTTGGTTAAGCTGCCTTCCTTCTCTGGAGCCGCGGCGGCGGGGATGAAGAAGACCTCGGTTTTGATATCGGCGGGCGGCGGCCCATTCGGGTCGCTCTTCCAAAAGACGGCGCTTTCGGTCTCGAACCAGTCCAGAGCCACCAGCCAGTCGAGATTCCGGAGTCCGGCGCGGTGTAGCCCGGCGTTGGGTCCGCCACCTCCGGGGTTTTGACCGAATAGGAAATAGCCTTGGACCACGCCTTTCGCCATGCGATCGAAGTAGGCCAGTTGCGAATAGTCGCCATCCACGCGCGGTAGCCAGGAGAACCGGAAGTCGTTGTCCGGTGTAGCCGATGCGCCGTACCACGCCTTGAGCAGGCTCACGATGAATTTGCTGAAGTTCGCCCAGTAGCCGGTGGGCATCCCTTGGTTGTCGATGTAGCAACCCAAATCTTCGTGCTCCGGGCTATGTGCAGCCGGTTGCGGCAGGTAGCCGGGCAGCGTGTCGTATAAGGTGGACACGTCGGTCGCGCCCTGGATGGTCGAGTGCCCGCGCAGGGCCATGATGCCGCCGCCGGGCCGGCCCATATTGCCGAGCAAAAGTTGTAGGATGCCGGCGGTACGGATGATCTGTACGCCGGTGGAATGCTGCGTCCAGCCCAGCGCGTAGGCGATGCAAGTGGTCCGCTCGCGTCCGGAGTTGGCGCAGAGCAGTTCCGCCACGCGCTCAAATTCTTGCCGCGCGCAGCCGCACACCTCGGAGACGACTTCGGGTGTGTAGCGCGCGAAATGCCGGCGCAGAATCTGCATCACGCAGCGAGGATGCTGCAAGGTGGGGTCGTGATGAGCGTCCGTCACATGGGCATAGGGCGAAGTGTACGGTTCGCCGCTGCCATCCATGCAGTGGCCGAAACGTCCGCGCGGCTCTTTCGTGGATCTCGCCTGACCGTCCTGACCCTGCGCATGGCCGTTCCGGAGTTCCTCATAGCCCCAATGGCCCTTCCTGGCATCATAGGGCTTGCCGTCCTGATCGAAACCGCTAAACAGCCCGGCCAGATCTTCGGTGTCGCGGAACCCTTCCTCGATGATCGTCGAAGCATTGGTGTAGGCCCGGACGTATTCATGAAACCACCGGTCATTGGTCAAGACATAATTGACCAGGCCGCCCAGGAAGGCAATATCGCTTCCCGAGCGGATGCCGACGTAAACGTCACACACCGCAGACATGCGTGTGAAGCGCGGATCGACATGGATCAGCGTCGCGCCTTTCTCCTTGGCCTTCATCGGCCATCGGAAGCCGACGGGTTGCGCCTCCGCCATGTTCGATCCCATAAACAGGATGCAATCACTGTTGGCCATGTCCTGCTGATAATTAGTGGCCGCTCCGCGGCCGAAGGAGGCGCCCAGACCGGGCACCGAGGCGCTGTGTCATATACGGGCCTGATTCTCGATCGAAACCACCCCTAACCCGCCGCCGAACAGCTTCTTGATGAGGTAGTTCTCCTCGTTGTCAATGGTTGCCCCGCCGAGGGTGCCGATGCTGCGCACAGAGTTGAGCAAGCGGCCTTGCTCGTCGCGCGCGGTGAAATCGGCGTCCCGGGTCGCCTTGACCCGCCGTGCAATCTGGTCCAGCGCCCAATCCAGCGTCTTCGTTTCCCAGTGATCGGAATAGGGAGCGCGATAAAGAACATGTTTGACGCGGTGCGAATTGACGGCTAGCTGATAGGCATTGGCCCCCTTCGGGCATAAATGGCCGCCGCTGATGGGACTATCCGGATCGCCCTCAATGTCGATCAGCTCGCCGCCCTTACTGTAAATGAGCTGGCCGCAACCGACGGCGCAGTAAGGACAAATGCTCCGGGTGACATTGGCGCCGCGCAGCCGCGAAGCCTTCGCCAGCGACTGTAAGCTATACGGTTCCCGAGAAGTTTTGGTCGGCTTGGTTAGCGGAAAGCGGAACATGGCCACTCCTTTGCACGCGTCTATGCCCTTTAGAGCCCGAGATCACTCAAGCTGGGATGATCGTCGGGCCGGCGCCCCAACGGCCATCGGTACTTGCGTTCATGCTCGGCAATCGGGAGGTCGTTGATGCAAGCATGCCGTATTCGGTTCAGTCCGTGCTCGTCATACTCCCAATTTTCGTTGCCGTACGATCGAAACCAATTGCCGGAATCGTCGTGCCACTCGTAAGCAAAACGGACGGCAATGCGGTTCCCCGTGAAGGCCCACAACTCCTTAGTGAGCCGATATTCCAGCTCCTTCGCCCACTTGCGCTTGAGGAATTCGACGATGGCCGCTTGGCCGGTGACAAACTCTGCTCGATTTCGCCACCGCGAATCCATCGAATAACCCAGAGCGACCTTCTCAGGATCGCGGGTGTTCCATGCATCCTCGGCCAGCCGGACTTTCTTTATGGCGGTTTCGCGAGTGAATGGAGGCAGAGGAGGCCGGTCCAAGGACGGCGAACCGGCGCCTGCATTGAAAATTTTGTCTGTCGTTGGTTGGGTCATAAGACTCCTTTGTTGTCAGTGGATCTTGCCGGCGAGTCGTTTGCGGCTTAGGGTCAGTTTTGACTTTCGCCCTGCGCTGGGCGGACGGACCACGGAACCATACGGTTCAAGAGTCCGTCGCGCAAAACTAGCGTGTGGAACAGCACCGCACCGAGATGCGACAGAAACGTAAGGAACAGCAAGTAAGCGAGTATCGTGTGAGTTTCGCGCAACGTGGCGTAGAGTTCCGGCCGCGCTGGAAGAATCGGCGGCAGGTGCACCGCGCCAAACATCACAATCGGGTAGTGGCCGGCTGACAGCATGGCCCAACCCACCAGCGGCAGCGCGATAAACAACGTGTAGAGCAACCGTTCCGACATCTTTGCCACCAATCTTTCCGATTGCAGCATAGTGGACGGAAACTCCGGCAGGCGGCTCGACCAGCGAGTAACTAACCGGATGAACGCCAGGATCAGGATCAGGATGCCGAGCGGCCGATGGAGCGTAAGAAGCCTGTGGTAATCGCCCAGCGAGGACACCATGCCCACACCAATGAACAGCATAGCAATCAGTAAGGCGGCCATCAGCCAGTGAAGGATGCGCGATAGGAGCGCAAATTGAGTGGGACTTTTCGTCATGGACATTGCTATTTTTCAACCTCCGCAGTCGAAACAGCGCTGGGAACTTTGCGCTCCCCTTCACGGCGTGTGAAGGATTGCGAATATGCGGCCGAACGCGCGCTCAGCAGGGGGTCGTCCGAGGGCGAGATCCCGTTCGGGAGCACCAGCGGATCGAAATTAATATCCCGTATCGGACTCGTGTCTTCGCTCTCAATGGTGTTAATCGTCAACGTCCCCGCCTCCACCTGTTTTCTGTCCGGAGGCCATTGGGTCGCCGCCTCCGCGGTCGGATCGCCGGGCTGGCCCACGGTGAGGATCAAGCGCCAATGCAGGGCTTTGGCATGAACCTGCGCGATCAGCGCATCGAATAAATAGTTTTTGTCCGCTGAGGTCGCCGTTTGCAAGGTTTGATCCGGCGCCACCCACCAGCGCACCGGAGTGGATTCGCCTTTGGCGTTGATGAAGCGGAATGCGTTCAGCGCGTAGAACGGGCTATCCCCAAATCCGGACGAGAACGGATGACTTCCGATTGCCTTCAGCGCGGCGCCGGTCTCCGGGTGCTTCGCCAGAAAGGCGCTCATTGCGCCCGGGACGTTTTTCCCCGTGGCAGGATCCGGCGAGGAAGCCACCAGGAACTCGGCAAACTCTTGCGGCGTGTTCACGACGAAAACAGGGATGTTGACCATCGCGGTGCGCCACTCCTCCCCGTTCGACTGCTTAAACAAGATCGCCAGACTCCGAATCGTTTGTGGCGTGTCGGCCGCATAGGGCTGTCCGCCCGCCAGCGCAAAGCGCCCTAAGATGGGCACGCGGCCGGGTTGGAAAACGAGAGCCTTGGATAGGGATTGTCCCTGGCCGTTGCTGTCGAAGTAACCAGTGACGCAGACCCCCTTGGCGTGATTGCGACGAAATCCAGGATGCACTCCGTTCAAATGTTCAAACGTGTTGATCATCGCCGCCGGCGTAAGCGCGCGTGGGGTGAACAAGCCCCCGGTATACAGAAACGTACCCAAAATCACCGCAAGCACTACACCGATTGCCGTGAGCCGCCCGAGCGCACTCGGCTTTCGCAGTGCGGTAACGAGCGGACCAGAAAGATGACTCGATTCACTAATATTCATACACCTCCTTGGTTTCGCAAGCCTGGCACGCATGCTGCCAACGTGCCTGTCCAACGGACGACTTCCACCGACCGCCGATGGTCACACGGCAGGTGCCTTTTTCGTCGTAATGACTTGATTCAGCGTCCATCGTCATAGGCAGCTTCGAGCAGACTGCGATGCTCAATGCAACGGTGCTGCCGTGATCCGAACGCAGATCGGATGGCCATGGTGGACATCCCCAGAGAGTCGTATCGAAGACACTGATGGCGCCTTGCCGTCTCGACCGATGCGCGACATAACGCGATATATGGCCGAACCAGGAGGCGTGCTGGGCGATGAAGAGATGCTCTCACGACCAGTTATTAGCTGTGCTTGCTGTGTTGTCTTCGCCCCGTGAAGTGCCTGGCCCATCCAAGCTCTTTCTGTTGGCCGCTCGACTGCATATGGTCCGCGGCAGAGGTTCGGTAAGCAAACGACCCTCGCTACGAGGAGGCAAGATGAGTAAGGAAAGTCCAGACCCGAGTCCCAATCGTGGTTTCTCGCGAAGGGGCATGATTGGAATCGGCTCAACGCTCGCGACCGCGGCCCTCGCCGGAGTCGCAGCTAAAGCGCAAACCCGAGCCAATACCCGTACCGCCGAACATGACCCGTCCGACAGCGATCCGGGCCCGGAGAACGCGGCGCTGCTCAACGAGAATCCGAATTCCAATACGCCCCCTCCCACCGACAGCGGCGATGTGGGGCCGATCTGGTTTTCGTTCGACTTGACGCATAAACGAATTCAAGAAGGCGGCTGGACTCATCAGGTCACCCAGCGCGAATTCCCGTCTTCAAAAGACATCGCGGGCGTGAATATGCGCGTGACGGCAGGCAGCTTCCGCGAACTGCATTGGCACACTGCCGATGAATGGGCCATTATGCTGGACGGGAGCTGTCGAGTAACAGTCCTCAGCCCCGATGGGAAAATCTTTATCGACGATGTGGGCAAGGGGGATCTCTGGTACTTCCCGGCCGGCCACCCGCATTCGATTCAGGGTCTGGGGCCTAACGGCGGCGAATTCTTGCTGGTCTTTAACCAGGGGATGTTTTCCGAGGACAACACGTTTCTGCTGTCGGAATGGGTAGCCCACACGCCGGCTGAGGTGATGACGAAGAACTTCGGCTGGGATAAAGCTACGATCGAGAAGCTGCCGAAGACCGCAGAGTACATTTTCCCTGCGGCTCTTCCCAAATCGTTGGCGGAGGATCGAGCGGCCGTAGGCGGCGCCGCGGAGCAAACGCGCATCCGGTACACCTTCAAACTGGCGGCGATGGAGCCCCAGTACAAAACGCCGGGAGGAGAGGCCCGCATCGTCGACTCCCGCAATTTCCCCGCCGCCCAAAATATTGCCGCCGCCCTCCTCACCATTAAGCCAGGGGGCATGCGTGAAATGCATTGGCACCCGAATGCCTCGGAATGGCAATACTACATTTCCGGCAAAGGACGGTTTACGGTATTCGCACCCGTTGGACAAGCGCGCACCGTGGATGTGAATGCGAATGATGTTGGATATGTCCCGGCCAACGCCGGGCACTATATCGAGAACACGGGCGATACGGATTTGGTGGCTTTGGAGATGTTCGCCGCGCACGAATTTCAGGATGTGTCGTTGAGAGACTGGCTCAGCCATCTTCCACCACAAATGGTTTCGGCACATCTGCACTTGGATGAAGCCACCATCAAGGGCATTGAGTCCAAGAAGCTGGAGTTCGCTTGGGGATCCTGAAACAAATCCCGTTTGACGCATGGGGCATCCGCTCGCCGCGCTTCTGAGGCTGAACGAGCGGATGTTCACCGGAAAATAGATCGGGCAATGAAGGAGAATCGCATGAAAGTGCACACTATACTTGCGTCGCTTGGATTCGCGCTTCTCGGCGCCGCTACAACGTTCGCGCAGCAGGTGAAGACCGATTACGACCGCGGCGTAGACTTTGGTCAGTTCAAAACGTATTACTTCGAAAAAATCGAGACACAAGACCCGCTCTGGGTCAGCCGCATCAAACAAGCGATCAATGCAAGCCTGGGGCCGAAAGGCTGGACGCCGGTTATTTCGGGCGGTGATGTCGCAATAGTCGCGATGGACATGACTCGGAACCACCAAACCGTCAACACCTACTATGACGGCTTCGGAGGCGGGTGGCTCTGGGGTGGTGGTTTCGGCGATGCCACAACATCCGTGGATACCTACAAAGTGGGCACGCTGGTGGTCGACATGTTCGACGCACACACCAAGAAGCTCATCTGGCGCGGATCCGCCAGTGACACGCTTTCAGACAAGTCTGACAAAAACATCAAGAACTTCGATAAGGGCGTGCAAAAGATGTTCGGTCATTTCCCGCCGGGCTCCAAGAGCTGAGAGCGGTTCACATAACTAGGAGTTCTCTATGAAATTGTTTCAACAGTGCATGGCACTATTCCTTTCCTGGTCGCTCGTGCTTGCGAGCCTGCAGGTGGCTGTACAGGATGGATCCGCTCAGGCGCCACCTCAGGCTCTCCAGCAGAGCCCGCAAGAATTGCAGCAACTCGTAGCGCCCATCGCGCTTTATCCCGACGGCTTGGTCGCGCAGATCTTGGGGGGAGCAACGTACCCCGAGGAGCTGGTAGAAGCCGAGAATTGGCTGGAAAAACACAAAAATCTAAGCGGCGAGAAACTGGCGAAAGAAGTCAACAAACAACACTGGGATAACAGCGTCAAAGCGCTGACGCAGTTCCCCGCGGTGCTCGCCAACATGAACCAGAATCTCGCCTGGACCTCGGAGTTGGGTGATGCCTTCATCAACCAAAAACAGGCACTCACTCAGGCCATTCAAACCATGCGGCAGAAAGCCCAGCAGGCCGGAAACCTGAAGAGCACGCCTCAGGAGAACGTGACCACTCAGGGGCAAACCATCGTCATTCAACCGGCGTCGCCCGACGTGGTGTACGTGCCGCAATATGATCCCTGGCTCGTCTACGGTTATCCGCTGCCTGTCTTCCCGGATTGGTATCCGTTTCCTGGCCTGTTCCTAGGAGGCCCGGGGATTGCTTTTGGCCTGGGTTTAGGCATTGGTTTCTTTGCCGGCTTTGGCTGGGGCTGGGGCCATTGGGGATACGATTGGCACGGCGGCGGGAGGGTGGTCTACAACCACAACACTTACATCTCACGTAGCAGGACGATCGTGAACCGCAACAATTTTCATTCGGCGAGCTTCAGCCATTCCTCAGGCTTTCGCGGCGGTGACTTTCGCGGCGGTGACTTTCGAGGCGGCGGTTTCGGCTCCCGTGGCATGCGTTCCAGCGCGTTCGGCGGGTTCGATCGTGGAGGGTTTGCAAGAGCCAGCTCCTTCCGGGGCGGCTCCAGCTTTGGCGGATTCCATGGCGGGGCGTTCGCTGGAGGCTTCGGTGGCGGAGGTTTCCACGGAGGCGGAGGCAGGAGATAGAAAGGGCGAGGTGATACAACCATGAAACGACAAATGAAAGAAGCGATTCAGGAATGGGTTCCATTCGCGATTTTGTTGCTGTGGGCAACCAACGGCGCTTTCCCTGGGATGGCTCAACAGGCTGCTCAGCCGGCGTTCGCCACACCCGCGAAAGCAGCTCAAAGCCTGTTCCAGGCCGTCCAAGGCGACAACACGAAGGCCGTAGCAAACATCCTCGGCGGACCTATGGAGCTCGCCTCGGCAGGCGACGCGGCTCAAGACAAGCTGGACCATCAAATGTTCGTTCAAAAATACCAGCAGATGCACCGGCTCGGCCGTGAGGCGGACGGATCGATGGTGTTGTATATCGGCGCCGAGAACTGGCCCTTCCCGGTCCCGCTCATTCAGAAAAACGGCGCCTGGCGCTTCGATCCGGACGCTGGGCAGAAGGAAGTCTTATTCCGAAGAATCGGCGAGAACGAACTAGCCGCGATCGACCTCTGCCATCAGCTCGTCGCCGCAGAAAAGCAGCTTCGCTCGAATCCGAACGCTAAAACTAGCATGGACAGCCGGCTTACGAGTTTGCTGGCAGCCGCGGCCGGCGGTTCCACCAGCGGTCAGCCGGTGCTGATCCAGGGTTACTACTTTCGTGTGGCGGCAAAGCATCCCAAGACCGCATTCGCGTTCATCGCTTATCCCGCCGAATATCGCTCGTCTGGTGTGATGACCTTTGTGATCACTGACAGTGATGTCGTCAACCAGAAGGATCTCGGCGCGAATACGGCGGCCCGGGCGCGCACCATGCCCGCCGATTACAACGGGGGTTGGGACGTAGCCGACGAGAAGTAGACGCTCGTCTCGGCCCCATGCTCATTCGGCCTTTCCTAGAACGGCGCAGAGTTCCCGCAAGCTCTGTGCCGTCTTTTTTTCAGCGCTCAGGATGAAATGGCATGCCTCTATGACCCGCGCTGGCCGGCTCCGGCGTGCCCAGGTCTAAGTTGACCACGATCGGGTCCTGTCCGTCTCTCACTACCACAGCTTCACAAGACTCATCCGGACTAGCATTGATCTCCTGGTGCGGCACGTAAGGCGGAACGTAGATAAAATCTCCGGGCCTGGCTTCCTCGCTGAATTCCAGATGATCGCCCCAGCGCATTCGAATCCGGCCCCTGATCACATACAGGATCGTCTCCAGCTCTCCATGATGGTGCGGCCCGGTCTTGGCATCCGGCTGAACCAGCATGGTGCCGGCCCACAGTTTCGTGGCCCCGGCTCTGGCATGGGTGATGGCGGCGGCGCGCGTCATGCCAGGGGTCTGTGGCGTGTTCAAATCCAGTTCCTCCGCGTGTACGATCTTGACACCGTGTTTCGCCCAATCCATAGGTAAGCCTTCCCACTGATTTCCGCACGTTTGTTGCCGCGACCATCCCTGACTGAAAGCAAAGCGGAAATCCAAGGCGTGACCCATATGCGACACCAGAGTCAACATAGCGCCGCGGCGGATGTAGCATCGCTCGCAATTTACCTGATAACGAACGGTTTCACTGATGGCGTGCCTATTGCCTTAACCGGCTCGTCCGAAGGAGACGACCACGAATGACCAAAACGACTACCCCAGCGATTCTCTTGGCTGGTCTTGCAGTTCTCGGTTTGGCGGCCACCAGTGCCCTTGCCGACGATTGGGATCAGCGGACCATTTTCACGTTCAGCGGACCGGTTGAGATTCCGGGCCAAGTGCTGCCAGCCGGAACTTATGTCTTCAAGCTGGCGGACGCTTCGTCCAACCGGAACATTGTGCAGGTGTACAACAAGGACGAGAACCATCTGTACGGGACGTTCCTCGCTATCCCGGACGAGCGCCTCCGACCCGTGGGGAAACCGATCATCACGTTCGACGAGACGCCTGCCGGCTCCCCGGAGGCCGTGAGAGCCTGGTTTTATCCCGGCGACAACTATGGGCATCAATTTGTGTACCCCAAGCCGAGAGCCGTGGCATTGGCAAAAGCCAATAACACTCCCGTACCCTCCATGCCCGCCGAGCTCGCCGCGAACACTACGGCGCCCGCCGCCAGCGTGAAAGCGCCCGAGGTGGTGGCCATGAGGCAAGCTCCGCTGAAAGCGCAAAAGCCAAATGCGGAGGAAGTGGAGATTGCCGAGGTGTTTGTCGCGGCCGATCAAGGCCCAGCGCCGGCAACACTGCCCGCGACCGCGAGCGATTTACCGCTGATCGGGCTGATTGGCCTGGCGTCGCTCGTCACGGCCCTCGGATTGCGATTCGCGGCTAAGGAGGTCTAACATGCCAACCACTCAGGATAAACTCTCGGAGCGCCGGCGGGCCGCCAACGCCTCACACAGTGATCTCGGTTCGGACGCCGTTAAGAACATCACCGGCGCTCTCAATGCGCTGCTGGCCGATGTGTTTGCGCTCTATGTGAAGACCAAGAACTTTCATTGGCACATGAGCGGACCGCACTTTCGGGACTACCATCTCTTGCTCGATGAGCATGGCGACCAGATTTTCGCCATGACCGATGTCATCGCCGAGCGCGTGCGCAAGATCGGCGGCGTCACCATTCATTCCATCGGGCACATTGGCCGGCTGCAGCGCCTCAGCGATAACGACGCTGAATATGTCGATGCACTCGATATGCTGGCGGAACTACAAGAAGACAATCGGGCGCTGCTCGCCAGGATGCGCGAAATTCACGACCTTTGCGATGAAGAGAACGACGTCGCTACCACAAGCCTGTTGGAAGTGTGGATCGACGAGACGGAGCGCCGCATCTGGTTTCTTTCCGAAATCGTGCGGACCAGATAGGTTCCTAGCAGGTGTCGCGGGTCTCCTGCGGCACCTGTTTCAGCAGCTAAACCTCCGACGCGCCAGGTCAGAGCTTGGTGCAGCGTCGATCAAAACGTAAGGGATCGATAACCATGTGGATCGTCCGACTCGCCCTGCGCCGCCCTTACACCTTCATGGTGATGGCCGTCCTCATTGCCATCATGGGCGGCCTTTCCATCGTCACTACGCCGACGGACATTTTTCCTTACATCAACATTCCGATGGTCGGAGTGATCTGGACTTACAACGGCATGAGTCCGGACGACATGGCAAAGCGCGTCCTTTTTGTTTCCGAACGCGCCATGACAACAACGGTCAACGGTATTCAACGCATCGAGGCTACGGCCTATAACGGCGTCGGCTTGATCCGCGTTTACATGCAAGAGGGCACGAATGTAGATCTAGCGCTCGCTCAGGTCACGGCCGTTTCTCAGACACTGCTGCGGACCATGCCTCCCGGGATTTTCCCGCCATTGATCGTGCAGACCGATGCCTCCAGTGTTCCCATACTCCAACTGGGGCTGAGCAGCAGCACGCTTACCGAGCAGCAACTTTACGATTACGCGCAAAACTTTATTCGTACGCGACTCGCCACCATTCCGGGCATCTCTGTCCCACTCCCGTACGGCGGCAAGGTTCGCCAGGTGATGGTTGACCTCGATCCGGACGCTCTCTACGGAAAGGGACTGTCCGCCACCGACATCTCCAACGCGTTGGACCTCCAGAATCTGATTCTTCCCACCGGCACCGTGAAGGTGGGCACGCGCGAATACCTGATTCGGCTCAACAGCAGCCCGGAACTGATCTCGGCCATGAACAACATACCGATCAAAACCGTGAACGGCGCGCCGGTCTACATGCGCGACATCGGGGAGGTCCGGGACGGGTATCAAGTGCAGACGAATGTGGTTCGGATCAATGGCGGCCTCGCGGCCTTATTGACCGTCCTGCGGCACGGCGGTGCATCCACTCTGGCGGTGGTGCAGGGGGTTAAGGAGCTGCTCCCGAAAATTCAAGCCACGCTGCCGACATCTTTGAACATAAGCCAGCTCTTCGACCAGTCGTTGTTCGTGCGGGCATCGGTCGAAGGCGTTGTGCGCGAGGCGAGTATCGCCGCGTTGTTAACCGCTCTGATGATTCTGTTGTTTTTGGGAAGCTGGCGCAGCACTCTGATCGTGTGCATCTCCATCCCGCTCTCCATTCTGACCTCCCTTACCATCCTCGGCCTGCTTGGAGAAACCATTAACGTGATGACCCTCGGCGGACTCGCGCTGGCCGTCGGAATCCTTGTGGACGACGCCACCGTGGAGATCGAAAACGTGCATCGCAACATGGGCATCGGCAGAAAAACTCTGGTTCGCGCGATTCTGGATGGCGCACAAGAGATCGCCGTACCGGCCTTCGTCTCCACTCTGTGCATCTGTATCGTCTTCGTTCCCGTTCTCATGCTCTCCGGCGCGGCGAAATATTTGTTCACACCGCTGGCCATGGGCGTGGTGTTCGCGATGCTGACGTCTTATCTGCTCACCCGCACCGTGGTGCCGACCCTGGTGCATTACCTGCTGCCATCGGAGATGCCGCTCTATCAAGGTGGCGAGGAAGCTGTAGCGGCCGCCCGTTCCGCCGGTCCGATCTGGCACATCCATGAGGCTTTTGACCGGAAATTCGAGGAATATCGTGACGGTTATCGCCGCCTGCTCGCCTGGGTGCTCGCGCACCGTGCCATCACCGGCGGAGCTTTCCTGGCTTTCGCGCTCGCTTCGGTCGGCCTGATCACAATCGTGGGAGAGAACTTCTTTCCTTATGTCGATGCCGGGCAGATGCGGCTGCACGTGCGCCCTCCCACCGGCACTCGCATCGAAGAGTCCGCGGCTATCTTTGCGTCCATTGAAAGCGAAATTCGCCGGGTGATTCCGCCCCAGGAACTCGATTCGATCCTCGACAACATAGGATTACCGAATTCCGGCATCAACCTGGCATTCAGCAACACCATCACCAACGGCAACGGCGACGGCGATATTCTGATTTCGCTCAAACCGGATCACCGTCCCACGCTCGACTACGCCAGAAAACTTCGAACAATCCTTTCCGCGCAGTTTCCGGCCGACGACTTTTTTTTCCAGGCAGCCGACATTACCAGTGAAATTCTCAACTTCGGCTTGCCGGCGCCAATCGACGTTCAGGTGACCGGTAACAATTTGGATGTGGACTCCGAGACCGCCCAAAAACTGCACGACGAAATCGCCAAACTCCCGGGGACGGTGGACGTGTTTGTGCGCCAGCGAGAAGATTACCCTACGGTGGACGTGAACGTCGATCGAATCCTGGCCGATGAAGCCGGGATGACGCAGAAAGACGTAGCCAGCAGCCTGCTGATTTCGCTATCGGCCAGCGGCCAGGTGGCGCCGAACGAGTGGCTGGATCCACAGAACGGAGTGAACTACCAGGTAGCGGCGCAGACGCCGCAATACAAGATCAACACCTTGGACGCGATGCAACGCACCCCGATTACGGCCCTTGCGGGCGGCTCAAAGGAGTTGCTCTACAACCTTGCCCGGCTGAAAAGGAACAACTCGCCCGAGGTGGAAAGTCATTACGACATTCAACCCGTGGTCGACATTTTCGCGAGTCCGGACCGGCGGGATTTAGGAGGCCTCGCGGCCGACGTCGACGGGATCATCGCCAAAGCGCGCTCGTCGCTGCCGCGCGGAACCACCATTGATCTGCGCGGGCAGGTGGACACGATGCGGACCTCCTTCACTCGTCTCGGCCTGGGCATGATCTTCGCGGTGGTGCTGGTTTATCTGATAATGGCCATCAATTTTCAATCCTGGTTGGATCCGTTTATCATCTTGATGGCCCTTCCCGGCGCGATGGCCGGCATGCTCTGGATGCTGTACCTCACCCGCACCACTCTGAGCGTTCCCGCGCTCATGGGCGCCATCATGGGCATCGGCGTTGCTACCGCCAATAGCATCCTGCTGGTTACGTTTGCAAACGACGAGCGCGCAGCGGGAAAAAGCGCGGTCGAGGCCGCTCTATCGGCGGGGTTCACGCGCATCCGCCCGGTGACCATGACGGCGCTGGCCATGATCATCGGCATGCTTCCCATGGCCTTTGCCTTGGGCGAAGGGGGCGAGCAAAATGCTCCTTTGGGGCGCGCGGTGATCGGCGGCCTTTTGTTCGCCACGCCCACCACTCTATTCTTCGTCCCGATCATTTACACGCTGCTTCGCAAGAAAGCCCCGCTGGACATGGATCGCCGGATCGCCGAAGAAGCGGGAGAGGTTCCCAACTCATGAACGTCCCGAATCCAAATGAAGTCCATCACCGGCCCATCGGCACACTGCTCGCTGTTGCCTTCATTCTCATCGTGGCGTCCGCTTTTTATTTCCTCGGGTATTTACCGCGCGAGCGGACAACGAAGCAACTGGACGCTGCGGCGAGAATCCGCGGCATCACGCCGCCCCTGGTGAATGCCTCCCTGGTGAAGCGCGCACCGAAAAATATTCAATTGACGCTGCCGGGAAACATCACGCCCATCACGGAGGCGTACATCTACGCCCGGGCCACCGGTTATTTGAAGAAACGATATGTCGATATCGGCGATCGCGTGCACGCGGGGCAACAACTCGCCGACGTCGAAGCGCCGGATCTCGATGAACAGGTATCTACGGCGCGTGCGACGGTAGCGCAAGCTGAAGGCCAACTCGGTCAAGCTCAAGCCACGCTCGATCAGCTCATCGCCACGCGCGATTTAGCGGAGATCACTTGGCAAAGGTACAAGGTATTGACCGCCGACGGCGCGGTATCGCGGCAGGACGGCGACAATCAATCCACCGCGGCCAAAACATCGGCGGCGAACGTTGTGGCCCAGCAAAAGACCGTGCGGGCCATGCAGGAATATATGGACGCGAGTCAAGCGACCCTGGACCGCGTTTTGGCGCTGCAAGGTTACGAGCGCATCACCGCGCCGTTTGACGGCGTCATCACCTCACGAAACGTCGATGTCGGCGCGCTCATCTCCGCCGCGAATTCCAATCCAGGGCCCGCGCGCCAGAACGCCGCCGGTCCTTCCGATGTTCCCAGTGGCGGCGAGCTGTTTCGTGTGGCCGAAATCGGGAAGCTGCGGATCTTGGTCTCGGTTCCACAAACCAATGCCCCGGATATCCGCGTGGGCCAGCCCGCAACCGTCACGGTGCAGCAACTTCCCGATCAGAGCTATCCGGGAAAAGTGACGCGCACCTCCGACTCCCTGGACGCTCAGTCCAGGACGCTCCTGACCGAGGTAGACGTAGAAAATCCCAAGAGAGTGCTCCTGCCCGGAATGTACGCCTCGGTGTCGTTCATCACCGATCGCGCCGATCCGCCATTTATGGTGCCGGACGCGGCGCTGGTGGTGCGATCGAGCGGCACGGTATTGGCCGTGCTGCAGCCCCTTAGTCCGGACGAACAGCATAAGGAGCAGGCCGCGGGCATGGATTCGGCAATGCTCGCCCGCGTGAGGCGCGTTCACTTTCAAACCGTGCAACCTGGCCGCGATTACGGCCTTGAGCTGGAGATTCCAGCCGGTCTCACAATTGATGAAGAGGTGGTCGTTGATCCGAGCGACGCGGTGCAAGAGGGGGCGCTCGTTCAAATCGCGGCGCCGAATTCGCCGCAAGAGAAGGCACAATGAGGACCTGGTCGCAGGCGGCGGTTCTGGCGGTGCTTCTCCCCGCGCTGGGAGGAGCTCAAATGAATTTCGTGCGCAGCTCGTTCATCAGTCCCTACGAAGCGAAGCCAGTGGGGCCGGAGAACTTCCACAACTCGGGGCGAATTTTCGACCTGATGCGCGCCGGCCAGTTGTATCTCTCCCTGCCGGATGCGATCGCGCTGGCGCTCGAAAACAACTTGGACATTGACCTGGAGCGCTATCTCCCGCGTATCGCCGGAACCGACATTACGCGTGCCGAGGGCGGCGGCTTGCTGCGCGGCCTCAGCCTCCTGGTGGACGAGCCGCCTCCCGGCATTGGCGGGCCAAGTGGCCCGCTGCTCACAACTCTCACCGCCAGTCCGACGCCGGCCCCGGTGGTGAATTCGAATTTTTCTGATGTCGCGCTGATCACCGAACAGCAGAATGATTTATCGGTGACGGGCGCCATCCCGCCGTCCAACGGATCGCCCATTCCGCAATTCGACCCTCTACTTTCGGGATCCATCAACGCGGCGCATCAAAGCACGCTGGAGTTCGATCCTCTGATCACTGGTGCGTCAAACTGGTTGGTTTCGAACAATTTCAACGCAAACGCCGGATACACACAGGGTTTCTCCTCCGGCGCACAGCTTGCCGTGACGTTCGACAGTGACCGAATCACCTCCGACGCCTCACGCTACACTTACAATCCGATTCTGGATGCCAGCCTGGGATTCACCATTACCCAGCCGTTGCTGCGCGGATTTGGGATCAACTTGAATCGCAGGTTTATCCGCATCGCCAAGAATGACCAAAGGGTTGCCGATCTGGTATTTCGCCAGCAAGTGATCGACACCGTGGCAGGAATTGCGAGACTCTATACGGACCTGGTGAGCCTGAACGAAGATGTTAAGGTGAAGCGCGAAGCCGTGCGCCTCGCTCAGCAGTTGTATGACGATAACAAGCATAAGGTGGAACAAGGCGAACAGGCGCCGATCGAAGTGACACGCGCGCAGGCTGAACTGGCGTCCACTCAGCAGGCCTTGATCTCGGCCGAAGGTCTTGTCCAACAGCAGGAACTAATCGTAAAGACAGCGCTCACCCGGAATGGCCTGGCGAATCCCGCCATCCGCGCGGCCCATATTATTGCGACTGACTCCGTCACGGTTCCGGAGACCGAATCGGTCCAACCGGTCGACGCCTTGATGACCGAGGCCTTACACGATCGGCCGGATTTGGCTCAGGCCGGCATACAAGTCGAGAATTCCCAGATCAGCCTGCAGGGCTCACTCAACGCCCTGCGGCCGGAACTGGACGTGGTAGGCACGGTGCAGAATGGCGGCCTCTCCGGAGGCATTAGTCCGGCGGGGGCCGCGCTGACACCAGCCGCCGCCCTGTATCCCGGTGGGTACGGCACCGCGCTGGGACAGATTTTCAAAAACAATTTTCCAACTTACAGCATCGGGCTCCAGTTGACGCTACCGCTGCGGAATCGTGTGGCTCAAGCCGATGCCGTTCGCGATGAACTGCAGGTCCGGCAGACTCAAGTACGCCGCCAGCAATTTGAGAATCAGGTTCGCCTGGAAGTAGCCGATGCGTACGTCGCCATGCAGCAGGCTCGAGCCGCATACGAAGCCGCCATCCAAAGCCGCGTCCTGCAGCAGCAGTCCGTGAAAGTGGAACAAGAGACCTTTAACGTCGGTCTGGCCACCAATTATATGGTGATCAACTATGAAACGCTGCTGGCACAGGCGCAATCTACCGAAGTCTCCGCAAAAGGGGCCTACGCGAAGGCCTTGATCGCTCTCGACCGGGCTACCGCCAGGACGCTCGACGTCAATCACGTTTCGATAGAAGAAGCGCGCACCGGCCATGTGTCCCGGCCCGCGGCGCCCCTACCTGCTCCGTAAAAGTTCATCCCGGTGAACGTCTATTGCGAATGGCGATCCACTAGATAGTCGCATAGGCCGCCTTCTTTGAGAGACCGCTCCTGCGCATCTTGCCCAAAAGGGTCGTACGTTTGACGCCGAGACGCGCTGCCGCGCCGGCCTTGCCTCCGACCACCCAATTACTTTCTTTCAGAACGTGCAGAATGTGGTTCCTCTCCGCTTCAGCCAATGTCACAGGTTGGCTCGCGGTCGACGTGCCAGATGGCAGGGCAGGCAGCCCCAGTACGTCGGTCCTGGTCAGAATCACTGCTCGTTCAATAAAGTGCTCCAGCTCCCGTATGTTTCCCGGCCAGCTATAGCTCATCAGATCATCCATCGCGCCCACCGGCATTTTCGAGATGTGTTTCGACATACGTGTGGCGTACGCGCGGACGAAATACGCTACCAGCACCGGGATGTCATCCACGCGCCAACGAAGCGGCGGGAGCGCGATGGGAAAGACATTCAGGCGGTAATAGAGGTCCGCTCGGAACTGCTTTTCAGCGACCCGGCCGGCGAGATTCTGATTGGTCGCCGCGATTACCCGTACGTCGACCCTCCGAGTGACCGTACTGCCCAGCCGCTCAAACTCGTGCTCTTGCAGTACTCGCAATAGCTTCGACTGCAGCGCGAGAGGCATGTCGCCGACTTCATCCAGGAACAGCGTGCCGCCGCTGGCCGCCTCAAAACGACCTAATCTGTGGCTCACAGCACCAGTGAAGGCGCCCCGCTCGTGGCCGAACAGTTCGCTTTCCAGCAGCTCCAGCGGAATTGCGGCGCAGTTCAACTTTACAAACGGTGCACGCCGGCGTTCACTCCGCATGTGAATGGCGTTCGCGATAAGTTCCTTGCCTGTACCTGTCTCCCCTTCGATCAGAACCGTGGAATCGGTTGCCGCAACGATCCGAATCTGATCCAAAACCTTGCGGAGCGCCTGGCTTGACCCGATGATTCCAGCAAACTCCGTGCCTGGCGACCTCTCGATTTCCTGGTCGAGGTCGATGTACGAATAAGACCTCGCATCGCCGTCATGCCACTTTGTCCCCAACACATGCAGGCGCTGTTCCCGCTCGACGCTGTCTGATCGTGTGTTCATCTTCAGACCGCCTTTCTTCTTCAAAATTAGCAAGCGGGTCGAGCCACTTCTATCCGCCTTTGGTCCTACCGCGCTGGGATTTTCAGGAAGCGTCCTAGGACCGGAGCTATGCGCGATTCGCGCTGGAGGCAGTGAGGCCGAGTTTCTCCGCCATTCGCACCAGGTGAGCTAAAGATTCTGCTTTCATCTTCTGCATGACTTGGCCGCGATGAATCTTGATTGTCTTTTCACTTGCCCCTAATTCTGCCGCAATCTGTTTGTTGAGCAATCCACTAGTCACCAGGGGGAATACTTCCCGTTCACGGGGAGTCAGGGAATCGTAACGGCGCTGTAGTTCGGACGCCTCCGCACGCTGCGCCAGGTGATGGCGATGCTGTTCGATTCCGCGTTGAATCGCGTCGAGCAGGTCCTGTTCTTTGACGGGCTTGGTCAAGAATTCCAGCGCTCCGGCCCTCATGGCGCGAACCGTCATAGGGATGTCTCCATGGCCGGTGATAAAGATAATGGGTAGATCAATCTTCGCATTAATGAGCTTCTGCTGCAGGTTGAGCCCGCTCAGATCGGGCAAACGGACATCCAGCACGAGGCACGCAGGGATCCCTGGACGGGTGGCGCCGAGAAATTCTTGCGCCGATGTAAACGTTTGCACTTCGATGCCAACGGAGCTAATCAATCTTTTCAGCGCAACACAAATAGCTGGGTCATCATCAACCACGAAGACAATTTGAGAGGGCTGAGTCATATTCTCGTCCTCTTACGCAAACACAGCCGGTTGATCGGGTACTAAGATTGGCCCGAGATCACATGCGACAAAGTGTCGGCCCAGTTCCGCATACAGCGACACACTTTTTGTAGCCGAGCTATGCGGGGCATGGGAGCGTGAAGCGGAACGTCGTGCCCCGATCGACGTTTGGCGAAAACGTCAATTGGCCACCATGTTCCTCGATTATGGATCGGCTGATTGCTAGTCCCATTCCTATGCCATGAGGCTTTGTAGTGAAGAAGGCGTCAAAAATACGTTTACCATTTTCCGCGC
>JASHQT010000654.1 GCA_030039005.1 Bryobacteraceae bacterium | reverse complement strand
TTCGCGCTCGACGGCAAAACGCCGCTCCCCCCGCCCGCCGCCGCGCCGCCCCCCTTCGAACCCCCGCCGGCGGCGGAACCACACAGGTAATGACCATCGAAAAAAGCTCCGAACCCCATCCACCCTGGAAGTTAGCGCGCTATGCCGCATCCTTCCTGTTGAACTGCGTCCTGGCATCTGTCTTGACAAACGCGCTCACAGCCCCCTTTGAGCCGCGATTGTCCACTATACGCACGCAAACCTCTCGGGCCATTTCTCAAATCGAACTATCGAGCGCGGTATTGGCTCTTGTGCTCGGCGCCTATGTGTCCTGGAGGTGGAAATGGCTGTCAGCGACCGCTCGTTATATTTGGGTGGCCGGACTGCTTTGGCTGGCGCGCGGCGTGTCGGAATCGCTGAAACTACAAACTTCTAGCGCCCTTTACGGACAGGACCTCATTCATACGGCTTACTCACTAATCTCGGGAGCCGGCTGCACGCACGATGTTCGTAACTGTCTGGCTTGGGCTGACTATCCGCTCCAATCGTGGCGCACCATCTTTTATTCAGTTGGTGCGGTGTGCGCAGCGGTCTACATCTCTATTCGCAATCGCCGTGGGGCTTAGTCACTCGCGCGACTGCTCCATTTTCCTCGTTCCTCGAATCGTTTACCCTCGCCCGCTACATCGCGCCTCAATCGCCTGCTGCATTCTGAAATCGATTGCCTCACGACGCCGGTCTCCCGATCTTCGCTCTAAATTCGCCCGCCGCACGAAAAAATTCGCCGGCCCTCCCACATCCCCTCCCACCCCTCAGCGCTCCAAACTTCGTACCGCGTGCCAGCTCCGCCAATCGCCAACCGCGCGCCGCGACTGCGGCGCCAATCGCTACCTGCTATCATTCGTTTCGGGTCAGCCACGCCGATGACACCCAGCGCACCGCACGCCGCCACGTCGCCCGAGCACACGCTGCGCTCGCTCCGCCCCACCCATACCCGCCATATCGTCCTCGCCTTCACGGTCGCGATCTACATGATCACCTACATGGATCGCACCATCATCGCCTCCGCGATGCCGCTGATCCAGAGGGAATTCGGCTTCTCGCTCATCACCGCCGGCTGGATTCTCGCCAGCTTCCGCTGGGGCTTCACGCTCTTTCAAATCCCCGGCGCCTGGTTCGGCGATAAGATCGGTCCGCGCCGCGCGCTCGCCATCATCGTCACCTGGTGGAGCGTCTTCACCTCGCTCACCACGGCGGCCTGGAACGCCGTGTCCATGCTGGCGGTCCGCTTTATCTTCGGCATCGGCGAATCGGGCGCGTTTCCCATCGCCACACGGTCGCTCTCGCGCTGGATGCTTCCCGCCGAGCGCGGCTTCGCGCAAGGCATCACGCACGCGGGCTCACGGCTGGGCGCGGCCGTCACGCCCCCGCTGGTAGTCTGGATGATCCTGCGCTGGGGCTGGCGCACGCCGTTCCTCACCTTCGCGGTGCTGGGCCTCGCGTGGGCCGCGCTTTGGTTTTTTTACTATCGCGATTCGCCCGAGCAGCACCGCGGCGTCAACGCCGCCGAGCTCGATCTCATCCACTCCTCCACCGGCGGCCCTCGCGCCCAGGTCGGCGTGCGCGTTCCCTGGCGGCGCATTCTTTCCAGCCGCACGGTGTGGCAGCTCGCGCTGATGTATTTCTGCTACCAATATGCGCTCTCCGTCTATCTCGATTGGTTCCCCACCTACCTGCACACGCATCGCGGGTTTGACCTCAAGCAGATGGGGTTCTATGCCAGCCTGCCGCTTCTCGCGGGCACGCTCGGCGATCTCGCGGGCGGATGGCTTACCGATCTCGTGCTGCGCCGGACCGGCCGCCTCACGTTCGCGCGGCGTGTCGTCGGTATCGCCGGCTTTGTCATCGCCGCCCTCGCCATTCTTCCCGCCACGCTCACGCACGATCCCAAGCTGTCCGTCGCGTTCAGTTGCCTCGCGTTCGGCGGCCTGGAGCTGACCATCGGCGTTTCCTGGGCCATCCCGCTCGATATCGGCGGCGACTTCGCCGGCTGCACCGCTTCCGTCATGAACATGTGCGGCAATATCGGCGGCGCGATTTCGCCCGCGCTGCTGGCGTATCTGGTCAAGTACTTTGGCTGGAATGTCCCGTTCTTCGTCACTTCGGTTTTGTGCGTGTTTGGCGCGTTCGTGTACGCGAGAATCGATGCCACCAGGCGAATTTTCGCGTGACCGGAACCACGGTCGCGATCCTGGCCGTACTGTTTTTCGCGACCTTCATTCGCTCCGCGCTCGGATTCGGCGAAGCCTTGGTCGCCGTGCCGCTGCTCGCGCTGCTTTTGCCGGTGCGGGTGGCCGCGCCGCTGGCGGTGTTGGTGTCCATTACGGTGGCTCTGGTCATCGTGATTCAGGACTGGCGCAACGTGCACGTGCGCAGCGCCGGCTGGCTCGTGGCGTCCACGCTGTTCGGTATTCCGCTAGGCTTATTGATGCTCAAAACAGTTTCCGAATCCATTGTCAAATCCATCCTCGGCGGCATCATCATCGTGTTTGCACTATATTCGCTCGCCGGACGCAAGCCCAAGCTCGAAAGTGACCGCTTGGCTCCGCTCTTTGGATTCACGGCCGGAATCCTCGGAGGCGCTTATGGAATGAATGGCCCGCCGCTGGTGATCTATGGTATCCTGCGCCGCTGGCAGCCCGCGCAATTCCGCGCCACAATGCAAGGATATTTTCTGATCGCGAGCATGGTCGGCATGGCCGGATACGCGGTGACGGGCCTATGGACTCGCGCGGTG
>JASHQT010000096.1 GCA_030039005.1 Bryobacteraceae bacterium | reverse complement strand
ACGCGAGCGAACAAATCCTCGACGAACACGGCTCCCTCCGGCGCCGCGAGCTTCGCCTTGTCCAGGAACGCACGCGACGTGAGAACCGTTGTGATTTCACACTTCTCGATCGCATGCGCCATCGCTTCGGCGCCGGCGGTGAAGTTGAGGTTCACCGCTGCCTTTCCGGCGAGCGTCACACCGAGATTGGCGAGCGCGCCTGCCGCGGACGAAGGAAGCAGCAATCCCACGCACTTGGACGCCGCGCAGTGGGCGCGAATCCATTTCTGGAGCAGCAGCGCAGCGGTCAGCGTTTGCCCGAAAGTGAGCTGTTTGCCCGTGGAATCGGCGATCGCGGTTGTACTCCAGTTGCTCTTCGCGGCGGCAACGAACCGATGGGATAGCGTGGCATTGGCGCCCTTCGCAGATTCGGCGGCCTGCGTTCCCAGTTCGAGAACGCGCTGGTGCAGCCGCTCCGCGCTGACGTCGCCGGTCATCGCTTCGCCGATGCATATCGTGACCTCATGCCGCAAAGTGAGGCGCGACGCGAATGGACGGCCGCCTTTCAAGCTGAGCGCATGGCCCCACAGCCCGTCGAGATAAATCGGAATCACGGGCGTCGAATCCAGGCCGCGCGTGATCATGTCCACGCCGCGCTCGAACGGTTTCACATGCGCGGTGCGGGTCAATTCGCCCTCCGGAAAAATACAAACCGCCATCCCGTTTTCCAGTTCGATTCTGGCCTGCCGCAGCGCCCGCAGGGATTCCCTGGAGTGCTGTGGAATCGGAATAGTCTGAAACAGTCTGCAGATCGGGTTCAGCCACTTGTTTTCGTACAGCGGTTGCCACATCAGGAAACGAATGAATCGCCCGGTGGCGCAGCCGATCAACACCGCGTCGGCGTACGAAACATGATTCGAAACAAGGAGCGCGCCGCCGTTCTTCGGGATGTTGCCGGCTCCCACGATGCGAATCTTGAAAAACAGATGCGCGAGCGCGCGTGCGGCCAGCCGAACCAGCGGCGCGGGAACCAGCCACGCGATGTAAATGGTCGCGGCCAAAGTCGCCACGCCGAGAGCGCCAACGATGTGCGGCGGCGTCCAGTGCAATAGATCGTGAAAAAGATAAAGCGCGCCCGATGCCAGCACGACGCCAATCATGTTTACGAAATTGTTGGTCGCAAGCAAGCGCCCTTTCTCTTCGCGCTCCGCGCGTTCCTGCAAGAAGGCGTTTAGCGGGACGATAAATAGCCCGCCCGCGAACCCCGCGCCCGCGAGCCAAATGAGGCTGGCTTCAAACGAATGGGCGCATCCCAGGCCGATCGAGCAGAGCCCCAGCGCGCCGGCGCCGCAGGGCACAAGCCCAAGCTCCACCGCATCGCCCGAAAGCCATCCCGCGGCGATGCTGCCGGCGCCGATTCCCACGGCGAGCGCCGTCACCAGCAATCCAGTTCCCACCTCGGCAAGACGCAGCGATTCGCTGCCGGTCAGGATCACCGTCATCTGGAAAAGCGCGCCGGCAAACCAGAAGTAGGAGATGCCTGCAACTGTGAGCCGCAACGGCCGGTCGCGATAAATGCGCTTGACGCCGGTCCAGATCTCATCGAACGGGTTCCATCGCATCGGCAAGCATGAACCGGATGCCGGGACCTTCGGAATGAACAGGCTCGCGAGCGATCCCACGATCGCGATGGCCAGCAGCACCGCCCCGAGCGTCAACGAATCTCCTTTCCAGCGCGCGAACAAGAACGAGCCGGCGCTGGCGCCAAGAACGATCGCGGCGAACGTCGTCAATTCGAGCAGGCCGTTGGCGCGCGCTAATTGCGATTCAGGGAGCATCTCGGGCAGGATTCCGTATTTCGCCGGGCTGAAGAAATTGGCCTGCGCGGCGAGCAGGAACAGCACCACCAGCAACAGATGGATGCTGCGCGCGTAAAGGGCCAGCATGCCCACGCCCATGATCGCGATCTCGAACGCCTTCGTGATTTGCAGAACGCG
This sequence comes from Bryobacteraceae bacterium, assembly GCA_030039005.1. The sequence goes on along the minus strand of JASHQT010000096.1, from coordinate 703 downwards.
CGTCTTGCTGAAGCGGTCGGCAAGCTGGCCGGCGTAACCGGCAAACAACAGGAACGGCAAAACGAAGACCGCGCCGGCGATGGCCAGATACCGGGATCCCAACAATTGGTTCGCGGCGAGTTCCACTGCGCCCACCGAAACAATCATCTTGTAAATGTTGTCGTTGAACGCGGCGAGAAATTGAGTCCACAGGAAAGATTGGAAGCCGCCATCGCGCAAGAGCCTCGCGTAACCGCTCGTTTGGTTGTTCGATGTCATGCCCTATCATGGGCACGCAATAGCCCAAGGATTTCCCCGGTAGTTTCAATGACTTACGCTGTAGTGTGGAGCCTGTAACATACACTGGGTGTACATGGCAGTACACTAGATGTATGTCGATCTTCTCGAAACAGGAACGGCATTTCCTGTCCTCGGTCGCCAGCCTAGGCTACGGAAACCATTTCCTCACCGAGCGAATCACGCTCGAGAAAACGGCCCTCGGCCGGGAATTCGTGCCCGGCGGCCCAGTGTGGAGCGCATCTGTTTCCGATCCGGATGCCGAACCTCCCAACGTTGGCGCCATTTACAAGAAACTTGTGCCTTTGATGGAGGTCTTGCCGAATCGCCTCGCGGCAGCATCCGACATCCACGCCGCCGACCTCGCGGTGTACGAAGAGAGCGCGCATTATTTTCTGTACCAGCGCTACCACCCCAACTTCGTCGC
>JASHQT010000095.1 GCA_030039005.1 Bryobacteraceae bacterium | reverse complement strand
AATCCCTCCACCAAGAATTGGGATCCGCGAATCGGCCTGGCTTTTGATCCGTTCAAAGATCACAAGACCTCGATTCGCGTAGGCGCCGGCATTTTCTACGATCCCATTGAAGCCCGCACCTACGCTTCCGGTTATTACTTCAACAAGCCGTACGAGCTGGCCTTCGAGTTTTTCCCTCCGTTCCCGAATCCGTTCTCCACCGGCTACAGCATCCCGTCCGAGATCGTCGGTGTCGATTACAACATCCACGATACGCCGCATATGTACCAGTGGAATTTCAACATCCAACGCGAATTGTTTGAAAACACTGTTTTGACGGTGGGCTACGTAGGCTCGCGCGGCCTGCACTTGTATGAAGGACGGGACCTCAATCCTGTGGAGCCTAACGTCGTGAACGGCGTCGACTATTTCGGCCAATTAGTAAATGGCTCAATCGTCAGCAACCCGCGCGAGAATACGGCTCTGGGCGCTCTCAGCAGCGAGGCTCCGGTGGGGGATTCGCACTATAACTCCCTGCAGGTGGGCTTGAACCGGCGCTTCTCGCATGGCTTACAAGGCCAGGTCTCCTACACCTGGTCCAAATGCATCGACGACGCCTCGGGCACCTCCGGCCTCGAAGGCGGCGTGCCCTGGGTCGATCCGCTGGACGGCTCCTACGACAAAGGCCGCTGCCAGTTCGACCGGTCGCAATTTGTAAAGCTAGGCAGCATCTATGCATTCCCCTTTAAAGGCAACCTACTGGTAACGGGGTGGCAACTAAGCGGCAACTTTACGTACTCCAGCGGCGCGCCATGGAACGTAACGCTTGCGTGGGATCAAGCCGGAAACGGAGAAACCGGAGAAGAGCGGCCCAACATCATTTCGGGCGTCAACCCCATTATCGGCAACGTCAACGAATGGGCTAACCCCGCGGCCTTCTCGGTACCGGCGGTGGGGACGCTCGGCGATCTTCAGAGAAACTACCTGTCAGGCCCCGGTCTCGTGGATTTGGACTTGGCCGTTCTGAAGGACACTCGGCTTTCCGAAAAGTTCCGCCTTCAGTTCCGCGCGGAGTTTTTCAATATCGCCAACCATCCAAATTTCGGGTTGCCTAACGGCGAGGTCTTCGCGGAGGGTCCGAACGGTACCGGCGTCCCCAACTCGACGTTCGGGCAGATCACATACACCACAACGTCTTCGCGGCAGATCCAGTTTGCTCTGAAGTTGTTGTTCTAAACGAACGATTCGTGAAGCGCGCGGCCCACCGGCTAAGCAGTGCCGGAGCCGTGCGCTGCGTTTCAGTCAATCGCGCACAACGGCTTTATCGCCTGTGCGCTTCCTCTACAAACCCGCCTTCCAGTTCCAGATCGCCCAACAAATCCCGTTTGGTAAACAGCCGCAGCTCGTCGAACCGTCCCTCGCGAATTTTGTTCACCCAGTCCGGATCGCCGATCTGGCCGCGCCCGATGGCAACCAGATCGAACTCACGGTTGTGGAAACGGCGCAGCAACTCCGCGAATCCATCTGCGCCCGTCGACTGCGCTTCCTTGCCGAAGAAGTTCTCCATCACGTCGGTATCCAGTCCCACGCTGCCGACGGCGATCACGGGCCTATCGGTCAGCGATTTGGTCCAGCCCGCGATTCCCAAATCCGATCCCGGCCATTCGGGAATCCAAAAACGCCGCGCGGAAGCATGGAATACGTCGACCCCGGCGGCGCGCAGATCGGCGAGCATCATGCCCAGATCCTCCGGCGTAGGCGCGATGCGCGCGTCATAGTTCACTTCCTTCCACTGCGAGAAGCGGAACGAAATGGGAAAATCGGCGCCCACGGCGGCCCGAATCGCGGCGACGATCTCGGCCGGGAATCGTACGCGGGCGCGAATGTCGTCGCCGCCATAGCCATCGCTTCGGCGATTCGTTTCGTCCCACAAAAACTGATCGAGCAAGTACCCGTGACAGGCGTGAACCTCCACGCCATCGGCTCCGATCTCACGCGCCGCGCAAGCGCCGCGAACGAACGCATCGCGAATCGAGGCTAAATCCTCCGCCGTGCACGCCTGACCATTCGGCTTACCGGCATACACCAGGCCGGACGGACTGAGGCTGGGATAACGCGAGTACGGTCCATCCCCGCCTTCCTTGCGTACCGCGCCTTCATGCCACAACTGCAGGAAGATGCGGCCACCGGCGTCTTTGACGGCTCGAACGCATTCCGCCCACGCGTCCACGGTCGCATCGTTGATGCGGGTGAACTGGGGAGTTTGTGTGGAAGAAGGATGGTCAACCGCGCAGGATTCGGTGATCACCAGGCCGACCCCGCCTTCCACACGGCGGCGGTAATATTGCGCTAGCCGCGGCAGCGGACGCCCGTCCTCGCACCACATCCGCTGCATGCCCGGCATGACGAACCGGTTGGCGAGCGTAAGGCCGTTGATCGTGAATGGTTCGAATAGCGGGCTGAAGTCGAGTTCCCGCGCCACAGATCCGATTATACGGTCTGCGCTGTCCGCCATCCTGGCGCGTATTCCCGGCGAACCACTTCCGAATAGGGAGCAGGACTGACGATGGCGCGGATCTCGGTTTGCTTGTGGCGCTCGACCGTGGTCTTCCCGGAGCCCCCGCCCTCTTCGCCCCAGACCAGCGTGACTTCGTGCCCGATCTCGATATCGGGGTCTACGATGCCCAGCGACAGCATGGTGCGCTCGTTGAAACTGTAGCCCGAGAACATCGACAGCCCGACGACGTGGCCGCCCGCCATCATCCGATCATAGGTCGCCGAGGTGTAATTCGGATTGGGCATATCGATGTATTTGCAGTTGTCGCGGCTCAACATCGAGACCATGGCTTTGCCGAGGTCTTCGGCGTTCCAGGCATAGGTCACCTTCCGGCGATGCGGCTGATCGGCCATTTTCTTTAAAGCGTCATGGCCGATGAAGTCGTGGTCGAACTTGGCGAACCCTCCATAGCCGAGCTCGTACGGCGTTACGTAGTAATCTTCGATGTTGTTCGAGTAGAAGCTTCCGCCGAGCGAGCCGCCCAGGCCCTCATAACTGGCGGCGGGAAGCCATTGCCGGTAGGGCTTCATCTTCTCGCCCGTGTAGATGGCCGGAAGAGGCGAGGGAATCCATCCGGATTCGAGCGCGTTGGTGGAGTAGGCCCTCGCGCCTACCTGCAGCAGGCCGAAGTCCTTGCCGGCCTCGATAATCGCGGCTTTGATTTCGTCGCCTTCTTCATAGGGTCCCCAAACTTCGAGGCCGGGAGCGCCAGCCATGCCATGGCGCAGCGCTTTCACTTTGCGCGCGGCGATGTGGATGGAGCCAACATTGAAAAATTTGATCTCGGGAAACGCTCCGCCATTCAGCTTCTCGATCACCTGCTGGGCGTTCGGCCCTTGAATCTGATAGCGGTAATGCTTTCGGATCACGGGCTTGCCGCCGGGCCGGGAGGGCGAGCGATCGTCCTTGCTGGTGGTGACGTCGTATCCACCGGTTTCGGCATGAAATTGAATCCAATTGGCAGTAGGGGCACGGCCCACAAAAGTGAACTGATTCTCCGAGTCTCGAAACAGGATGCCGTCGCCGATCACGTAGCCGTCGTAGGTGCAGGGAACGAACTGCTTGGCTCTGCTGGTAGGAAAGCTGGCAAAACTGTTGAACGCCAGATGCGAGAGGAGTTTGTACGCGTCGGGACCCTCCAGGTACTGCTCCACCATGTGATGCGACTGGTCGAACAGAACGCAGGTTTCCCGCCAGGCGCGTTGCTCATCGCGCCAGTTGGTGAACTCCGGGGGGACCACCGGGTAGATGTAGGCTCCCACCTTGGAATTGCGGAGCATGTCCACCGGATTCCCCACGGTTTGCAGTAAGTCCTGCAAAGATTGTTGACGCACGCTTATGTCTCCTGTCAGAGTTCCAGCCGGATACGACCCCGTAGCCCGGGCGCCGGGTTGCGTAGAAGTGGCAGCATGCTGCTCGCGGCCGTTCAGGTCGATAATATCCGGTTGACTCAAGGTATCATTCCGAGTGATTGGCCACGCTGGCGACCGCGCCATGGCCTTTTGATGTTATACCGGGTTCCCGTTCCACGCCACCTTTTTCGAGGAACAACTCGGCGATGACGCCGCGCAGCCACTTGCTCGCCGGGTCGTGCGTGTAACGCTCGTGCCAATGCTGCACGACGTAAAAAGGAGGCAAGGAAAAAGGAAGCGGCAGGAGTTTGATGCGTCCGGCGCTGGCGATCAGCTTTCCGAGCTGCTCCGGCACGATGCTCAGGCAATCGGCGCCGGTGATCATGCTGGAGATGCCGAAGCATCCCGGCAGGCGCAGGCGCACTTTGCGTCGGATCCGGTTGGCCTCCAGGGCTTTTTCCACCATCTCGATCCCGCTGCCCGGCGTGGTCAGCACCACGTGCGCTTCGCTTTCGAATTGTTCGATGGTCAGTGTGCTGTCGACGCGCGGGTGATTGACGCGCGCGGCGCACACGAAGCGGTCCTTGAACAGCCGCTGCTGGCAAAACCCGGAGCCGGTGGGCGGCATGAACCCCACCGCGAGATCCAGGCGCCCCGCGTGCAGAAGACGCGGAGTCTCTTCGCAAATATCTTGCAGCTCGATGGCGACGTCGCGCGCGGTCGAGTGAAGGCGCTTCATCAGCGCCGGCAGGATCGTCAGGCGGGTGATTTCGGTGGCGCCCAGGCGAAACGTGCGATCGGAAGTGGCCGGATGAAAAGCCACGCGATGCACCAGCGCCGTTTCGAGCAGACCCTCCGCCTTTTCGAGCAGCTCGATCAATTCGGCCATTTGCGGCGTGGGCTCCATGCCGTCGGGCGTGCGGACGAAGAGTGGATCTTTGAAATGTTTCCTGAGCCGGGCGAGACTCATGCTGACGGCCGACTGGCTGAGCTCGAGATTTTCCGCTGCCTGCGAGACGCTGCGAGTCTTGTTGAGCTCGTTGACGATGGTCAACAGTCGAAGGTCGATATTCGTCATGTTCCGCCGCTTCATCGCGCTCGTCGCAATGCATGCATAATCACGTCAGATTGCATGCACGCGAGCATTCTATCGCCGGGCCAGGGCGCGTGTCAACCTGTTTGCGATGCGGCAGTGGGCTTAAATTCCGGGGCGAGGAGCGCAGCCGGCTCGGCTCCAGAAGTGCATGCATTTGTACACGGTTCCCGAGATATTCGCCATCAAAATAGAGAATACCGTGAATAATGAAAGTTCGGCTCGCCCCTGGAGCCGGCAGGCTTGAGCGGTGCCTTTATTGCGCGCTGCCGCCGCCCTTGCAAACGTCCGTGATGCAGATCGTAATGTTGCTCGCAGGCGGAACGGGTAGGCCTTTCTCTTTCATCAATTTTTCGAGCAGCGCCTCGCTGTCGGGATGCGCAATGGCCGATTGCACGCCCACGCGGACCAGGCCCCGCGCGTAATCGATGGGCTCCCACTCGTGGCCTTTGAGCGCACCCGTGAAGGTATCCCGGCTGCCGGCGTCCTTGGCATCCAGCTTGGCGCCGTGTTGGACCAGCAAAGAGATCACGTCGTTGCGTCCCTTGTGCGCGGCGCCGTGCAGCGCGGTGCGGCCGTCGCCGTCCGTGGCGTTGGGGTCAAGCCCCAGGTCCAGGCACATCTTCACCGCTTCCAGATTTTCCTCCGGCGACCATTCGTACGTCACGCCCTCCACCCAGCCGATTCCCGCCGCCACCATCAGCGCCGTATCGCCGTTGGAGGTCGCGATCTTCGGATCGGCGCCGTGGGCCAGCAGCAGCTTCATCAAAGTAACGTCGCCCGATTGAGCGGCGCGCAAAAAGGGTGTGGCGCCGTCTTCATACAGCCATTGCATGGTGAAGATGGTGCGTGTTTCGGTGCTGTCGCCCTTGCATTTATCGGGCGTGGACTCGACGCCGCAGACGCGCGCGTTCACGTTCGCGCCGTGGGCGATCAGCAGCTTGATCATGTCCAGGTGGTCCATGTCCGGATCGCGCACCGGATAATCGCCGCCTTCAATATTGCGATTGTCGACAGCGATATAGAGCGGGTTCCATCCGCCGTTATTGGCGATGTTCGGGTCGGCGCCATGGTCCAGCAGATACGCCGCAAGCTGGTAATGCCGGTTCTGCTCGGCGGTCAGCAGCGGGGTCCAACCGTAGTGCGAAGTCTGATTCACGTCGGCGTGCGCTTCCACCAGGAGCTTGGCGCAATCCAGGTTGCCTTGGCGGGCAGCCAGGATCAAAGCCGTCAATCCGCCGCCCTTGGTGTTCTTTTGAATGCCGAACGCGGCCGCCAGCGCCGCTTCATCCGCCTTGTTGGCGGAAAACACGCGCCGGAACCGCTTTTCTTGCTCCGCGCGGCCTTTGACCGTGGGCGCGAGATAAGCCGTCCCACCCTTGGAGTCGAAACTCGAAGCCACGCTGACATCGGCCCCGTGCTGCAGGAGCAGTTTCACGGCATCCGGGTGCCCCTGCTCCACAGCCCACATCAAAGCCGTGGTTCCGCGCAGCGATTCGGCGGCGTTCACGTCCGCGCCGTGCTTGAACAGCACTTCGATGGCCTGGATATTGCCGCTTCTTGCGGCGTACATCAGCGGCGTCTCATCGTGCGGGCCGCGCTCGTTCACGTCCACGCCCGCCTTGAGAAGCTTCTCCATCATGGCCGCGCTGCCGTGTATGGAAGCGAGTTGCATGGCGGTGGCGCCCTCGCGATTGGCAAGCTTCGGATTCGCCCCCGCGGCCAGCAGCAGATCGGCCATTTGCAGGTCATCGCGATACGCGGCCCATTGCAGCGCCGTGGCGCCGTCGGCTTGCGGCGCATTCACGTCAGCCTTCTTGTGGATCAGGGCTTCGACGGCCGCTTGGTCTCCATTCATCGCCGCATCGGCGACCGGGCTGTCGCTGGCCCAGACCAGCGAAACCGGCGCTGCGCAGAAAAGCAACCCGAGAGAAAACTGGCAGATCAGATTTCGCATCCTACTTCACCATAACGCCTTGCCGGCATTCCCACAACTCCTTACCACAACTCTTGGCTGGCTAGCCGCGCTCCCTCTACTAAGCTATCAAACTTGGCCCACATGACCGTAGGATGCACCCGCTGGATCACGTCGGACTGGGCAAAGCCGCAATCGGTGCCCGCGATCACGTTCTCCCGGCCCACGATGGTGGCGAATCGCACGATACGGTCGGCCACCGCCTGGGGGTGCTCCACCGTTGCGGTGTGGTGCGTGATGACGCCCGGGATCAGGATCTTGCCCGCCGGAAGCCGTTTGTTCTCCCAGACGCGCCACTCGTGCTCGTGCCGGACGTTGGCCGCTTCGATGGAATATGCGCCCGCATGTACTTTCAGAATCAGGTCCGCAATGGCCTCGAGCGGCGCGTCCGCTACGTGCGGAACGTGCCAGCTTCCGAAGCACACGTGATAGCGCACGCGATCCTCGGGAATTCCCTGGAGCGCATGGTTGAGCGCCTCCACCCGCAGGTTGGCCCACTCGCGGTATTTTTGCGGGCTCTGCGAGACCAGATGATCGTACATGTTGGCCAGCACGGCGTCATCCACCTGGAGCAGGAGGCCGGAATCATGAATCGCCCGATACTCCTCGCGCAGCGCGTCCGCGATCGCGTACACGTAATCGTGTTCGTTCGCGTAATACTCGTTGACGCCGTCGTAAGCGGTGCTCGCCGGGGCCACGGCGGTGAGGAACGCCTCCTCCACCTTCACCTCGGCCAGCGCGGCCTTGAAATTGGAGATGGCGCGGTCGATGCCAGCGTGATCCAGGTAGTGGATCGGGCCGACGCAAGCTTCCGTGACGGTTCCGCCCGCAAAGCGCGTCAAGTCGAGAGCAATGGCGTCGGCGAAGCGCTCGCGGTCGCGCCCCAGCCAATACAGCGGACGCCTCTGCTCGGAGCGAACTTCGAATCCGCTGATCCGCTGCAGAACGTAAGTCGACCAACTGTACTTGCCGTACTCGCCATCGCTGACAATGTCGATGCCGGTTTCGGCCTGCTTGCGCACCACATCCAAGGTCTGCTCACGCAGCACGGTGTTGTAGTGCTCCAGGTCTTTGGGTTGCTCACCGGCGGGCGCGAGATCGCGAAGTTCCTTGGGTCGAACTAGACTGCCTACGTGCGTGGTAAGGATTCTGTGTTCGCTGCGCTTCATTGTTGTCGGTGTTCGAGATGGTTGGTGCTGAGCTACTGCTTCACGTAGTGCTGCAAGTCCCGCTCGCCCTCGTTGCACTCGAATTCCATGATGTCTCTGGATTCTTTTTCGCGGCGAATCGGGAATTTCATCGTCCAGGGCCGGGTGTAGACTTTGGGATCGTCGAGCGTGGCCTCGTACTGGATCAGATTCGGATTGATCATCGTGTAGCGCTCGACGACGTGCAGTTGATCGCTGTGAAAATTGGCGGCCATATCAAGCCAGGTCTCGTCGTTAAAGCCGTTGACGTCGACTACCAGGCTGTCGCCGTCCCAGTGCCCTACGGAGTCGCCCATCCAGGTATTCAGGATGTCGCGTCCGGTGGGGTGCTGATGCGCGCCATCGGTATGCACAATGCGAATCCCGTGAGGGTACTCATATAGGAACAAAACCAGCCCCGGTTTCTGCACCACTTCCCAGGGAAACGGCGTGTAGACGGCGCGTGGCACGCCGGGAAGATGGCAGTGGGCTTGAGGATCGTTGGAGGCGTCCTTGAAAAGCTCCGCGCGCTTCTTCAACGCCCATTCCTGGTAAGGGATTTTGTGATCGGGCGGGTCCACCACCACGCCTTTGCCAGCGGGAATGCCATAGACGGCGGGATGATCTTCCACATCCCACGGCGCCAGAGTGTCAGCCAGCCACAGCCCGCTCAAATCCGGCTTGCCCTCGACGCTGCGTTTAAAAGCAGCCGGCAGATCGTCTTTGGGATCGTGCGGTGCGCCGAACTGCGCCTTCAATTGCGCAACAAAGGACAGTCCGGCGGCGAGGCCCAACGCAGTTGCGAAGCTGAACAGTCTCATTCACATTTCCTTAGGTCGGGACCGGCAATATACCGCCGGATCCCGCAAACTCGATAGGGTCTCTCAAACTTCGGCCATCAATTTACATGGGTCTGCGCCGCCTGCCGATCCAAGATCCGCACGCGCCGGGAGCACGCGATCTGGCCCGAGCGCACGTATTGCTCATGGTTGTGCTCCAGCTCTTCGAGATCGTATACATAGTTTGCCATTAATCCGCCGGATTGTCTGATGCCGCTAGGCGAGGTATCGGCATCCCAGTTGATCCGGTCCAGCCGAGCCCCGTTTTTTAAGTGAAAGCGGGCGACGGAATCGAGCGGCTCGGCGCCGCGTTTAGCGTGCAGCAGATATTGAGCGCACAGGCCGAGCACCCGCTGCCGGGTCTGCGCATCCGCCTTGCCCGGCTCCCATTCGACAGCCTGCGCGGCCAGCCATTCGCGGAATCCCGGAATGGGCGACAACGTCGCGAACGTCCGCAGGCGCGGCAGGCTGCTTCGAAGGTCCTCCACCACCTGCTTGATCAGCAGGCTTCCGAACGGCACGCCGCGCAGCCCCTCCTGGCAGTTGGTGATGGAATAGAAAATCGCCGTGTCCGCGGATTCCGGATCTTCGACCGGCGATTCCGTATCGAGCAGCGGCTGCACGCGGTCACTCATCCCGCGCGTGAGGGCCACTTCGATAAAGATCAAGGGATCTTCAGGCAAAGCCGAATGAAAAAACGCGTAGCATCGGCGATCCGCTGCCAGGCGCCGCCGCAGATCGTCCCAGCCCTGAATCTGGTGCACCGCCTCATACTCGATCAGCTTTTGCAGGACCGCGGCGGAAGAGCGCCACTCGATGCGCTGCAAGGTAAGAAACCCGCGATTGAACCAGGACGCGAGCAAGTGGCCCAGATCGCTCGCGATGGGCTCCAGACTTTGCCCGGCGTCAATTTCACGCAGAGCGTCCCGGCGCATCCTCACCAGAGCGCGCGTACCCTCCTGCGCCAGATTCAGGCGTCGAAACAGCTCCTGGCGCGGCGGTTCCACCACGCGCTGCAAATACTCCAGATTCTCGAAATTCGGGGCGCGGCGGTAGGCATCGGCCGCACGCCCGACTTCTTCCGGATCCGGCGAAAAATCCCGGATCAGAAACTTGAAGAACGCGCGCCGCCCGGCCTCATCGAGCGATTGATATCCGTCCAGGACGTCGTTGGCCAGCGGAACGCCGGACATCCCGCCGCGCTCCGACAGCAGATCGTGGCACAGCGCTACCAAACGGCGGACCGTTTTGCGATCCGTGGCCGGAGGCGCCGGCGCGGACCGCTGCGCAAGCCCCAGAATTCGTGCAAGTCCCACGTGGCTCTACTTCTGGTCTTCCTTCGTTGTCGGCGTTGTCGGCGTGCTATTCGGCGTACCAGCGAAAACTTCCCGGCCGTCCGGCAATTTCACTTGGCGGGCGGCAGCCGTGTGCGATCCATCCTTAGCCAGAAACGCGGTCAGCGTTACGGTATCGCCTTCTTTCAAATCGGACTTCCGCCAGCCCTGCCTGTATAAGATGTTCGGGGCTCCCGTTTCTATCCCCCAATTTACGACCGTGCCATCCGCACCTTTGACGTCCACATAAATGTAGGCGTGCGGGTTCACCCAATCCACTTTGGTGACGACGCCGGTAAGAGTGATCTGTTTGCTACCATCGAACTCAGCGGCAAACGAATGGTGGGCGGACAGTGGAAGAGCACTCAGTACGAGTCCCAAAACGGTAACCGGCAAGCCCAAGAATCTGGTAACTTTCACTGGCAATCCTCCCCAAACGCTTACGAAGACCCTCAATATGTAGGCGTTCCTTCCCAGAAACATTGTTACGCGGTTCACTTACATTTTCCAGGCCTATCAGCGGACGTGATCCGGGAGATCCGTTTTCCAGGGCCGCTCGCTAACATAAAGAGGAAGCCGCATAAGAGGAAAGCCGTCAATATAGGCCACCCTGCCAAATAGGAGAAAATACCACCGAATGAAGTTAAGCACCGATCGCATCCTGACTACCCACGTCGGCAGCCTACCCCGCCCGCAGGAGGTTGTCGATTTCCTGTTCGCCCAGGATCGCGGCGAGAATTATGACCCCGCGAAGTTCGACCAGGTCATTCGCGCCGGTGTCCTGGATGCCCTGCGTAAGCAAGTAGAATCAGGCGTGGATGTGGTGAGCGACGGCGAAATGGGTAAGATCGGCTACGCCACTTACATCCGGCATCGTCTGACCGGATTCGAAGGCGATTCACCGCGCCCCACGCCACAGGATCTGGAAGACTTCCCCGGCTACCGCGACCAACTGGTGAAAGCCGGCGCCTCCGCCACTTACCATCGTCCGGTCTGTAAGGGGCCCGTCAAAGTCAAGACCATGGAACCGCTGCGGCAGGACATCGCGCGGATGAAAGACGGTCTCGCCCAGGTGAATGCCACCGAGGGCTTTATGAACGCCGTCTCACCGGGAACCATCGCGGTATTTCAGCCGAACCAGTATTACCCGTCGCATCAGGCGTACATGGAAGCGCTGGCCGATGCCATGCGCTCGGAATATGAAGAGATCGTCAATTCCGGATTGCTGCTGCAACTGGACTGCCCGGATTTAGCGATGGGCCGCCATACCCGGTTCCACGCCATGACCGACGACGAGTTCTTGCGCGCCGCCGAGGTTCAGGTGGAAGCACTGAATCACGCCCTCGCCAATGTCCCTTCGGACCGGGTGCGCCTGCACGTCTGCTGGGGCAACTATCAAGGTCCGCACATTCACGATCTGCCGCTCACTCGGATTCTCCCCATCATTCTCAAAGCCAAGCCGCAGGCGTTGCTGCTCGAAGGCGCCAACCCGCGACACGAACACGAATGGGAAGTTTGGGCGACGCACAAGCTGCCCGCAGACAAGGTCCTGGTCCCGGGCGTCATCGCTTCCAGCAACAATTACGTCGAACATCCCGAACTGGTGGCCCAGCGCATCATTCGCTATGCCGAGCTGGTGGGCCGTGAGCGCGTGCTCGCCGGCACCGATTGCGGCTTCGGAACGTTCGCCGGCTTCGGTCCGGTCTTTCCGGCCTTTACTTGGCTGAAGTTCCGTGCGCTGGCCGACGGTGCGCGGATCGCGTCCGAGAAGCTGTGGGGCAAAGTGCGGTCGGCAGCTTAGCGGCGTTCAAAACATATATTTCAGCGCTAACTGAATCACTCGCGGATTCACGCTGGTGGTGGTGATCTGCCCGAAGTTTCCCGACGACCGGTCGGGAATGGAGTTCACCAGAAAGCCGCCGGTATTATCCGGGTTGTTGAATTGCGGGTGATTGAATGCGTCGAAAAATTCCGCGCGGAACTGGATCATGTGCTGCTCGGTAATGCGCGTCGTCTTAATTGCCGAGATGTCCCAGTTGAACTGGCCGGGGCCCAGGATGATTCCCGTTCCTGAGTTGCCGAAGCCGGTGCCGTTACCGATCACCGGGGCAGGGCAGAACGCGGCCGCATTGAAGTATCCCGGACCGCCGCTGTTGCCCCCCAGGCGCTGTTCCACGCCGCCTGGCGTCGCGATGTTCGCGTAACTCATGCCTGGGCACATTTCCGCGCGTGCGTATCCGGCCTGGTCCACCGATCCGGCGGTGCCGTAAATGGTGCCGGCGGCTGAATCGCCGATGGTGATCGGAAGGCCGTCCTGAATTACCGTGACTCCCGAAACATTCCAGCCCTCGGTGGCTTTGCCGAGGAATCCCTGGTGCTTTCCGAACGGCAGGTCGTAGCTGTAATTGACGACGAACCGCTGCGGGCGAACGAAAGTGGATGGGCCGTACTGCTGGCTCAAGCTGCTGGCATCGTTGCTATTCGCCGTTGGGTTGGCGGAAATGTTGCTCAGATCGGTGAGCGACTTGCTCCAGGTATAGGACGCCTGCAGCATTAAGCCGTGCGAGAATTGCTTGCGGACGGTGGCCTGCAGGCTGTTGAAATTGGAGCTTCCATCGAAGCCCGTTCCGCGCACGCCGACCGACTGGTAGCCGAGGTAGGGCACGCGATAGAGAATGTTCTGAACGGTGTTGGTGGTGACGCCGTTGATCGGATCGCTGGGGCTGGCGAGCAGCGGCGTGTTGTTGTTGTGATATTCGTCGAGAAGATTGATCCCGCTCGAGCCCACGTAGCCTAGCTCCAGCACCCAATTCGGCGCGAATTCATACTGAATGCCGAGGTTATATTGCCGCACCAACGGCGTGTGCAGCACTTCATCCAGGAACGGAACGTTCAGGTTGGAGTTGCAACCGGGCCCGAGATCGTTGGCCAGGCAGGCGGACGAGAAGCTGATGTAGCGTGAGGAGAAGGTGCCCAGAGTCGGTGTGGACGGGAACGGGTTGGCCAGTGTCTGATTGTTCGGCACGCCGAAATCGACCGTGGCCGAATAAGGATTGCCCTGCTCCACCGCGTAAATAATCCGGTCCGCGCCCACGCGATCGTAGAAGATCCCGGCGCCGCCACGGATCACCAATTTGCTGGTCGCCTGGTAGGCGAACCCGATGCGCGGGCCAAAATTGCTCAACGGGGCGTGCTCTCGTTCGGGCGTGTCGCTATCGTTGATCAACACGCCGGCCGGCGGTTGCCCGTAGAATTGCGTGAAATTACTCGGCACCACCCACTGGCTGACGCCGGGTCCCGAAGTGGTGGGCACGCTGGGCGGGATGGGCACATCCTGAATGCGGCTCACCCAGGTCTGCGTGAGATTGCCGTATTTGTCGCTCAATGCGCCATCGTATTCCCAGCGCGTTCCGAGATTGAGAGTGAGCCGGGAGCTCAACTTCCAGTCGTCCTGCACGAAAGCGTTCATGCTGGGCGAAGCATAGCCGTGCACGATGCCTTCCGGCGCGCTGCGCGAGCAATACAGGCACGACAAGATATTTCCCGGCCCGCCTACCAAGAAATCGTTGAACGTGCCCATGAACAGCAGTCCTCGGACGCCCGACCAGATAATCGGCCAGTCTGTGGCCTGATACTCATATCCGAACCGGAGCGTATGTCTGCCATGGGTCCAGGAAACCTGGTCGGAAAATTCCGTTTGATTGGTGACGCTGAAAGTCGGGCCGAAAACTCCGAGCATCGTGTAACCACCCGCGGCGATGATGATGCCCGGCGGTTGGATCACACCCGGCGTCATCGGCGTGATGCCTAGCCCCGCGTTGGTTGCGCCAGGAGGTGTAGGCGCGTTTCCAGTGCTCAGATTGCGCTGGAAGGAGATGCGCGCTTCATTCACCAGCGTGTTCGTCACCAACGTGGTCAGCTTCAGAACGGCGTCGGTATTGGAGAAGCCGAGATAGTTGGGAGCGCCCGGCAATTCCCCGCCGAGTGTCAGATCCTGCGGATTATTGGTGAAGAAGTAGCGGCCGGCGAGCGTGTTCTTGGAGTTGATGACATAGTCGAAATTGGCGACCACCTGATCTTCGTTATAAATCGCGGGGTCGCTGAAGCTGGCTGAGGCGTAGTCGTTGGTTCCTGAAGCGGGGAAATAATAGCTGCCGCCGGGAAGCTTGAGATTCAGGATATTCAGCGCCACCGGGCTGATGTTGGACCCATTGCAGTCCACGTTGGGACCGCCGAAGGTCCCATAGTTCGCGTTTCCCGGATGATTGGCCGGGCAATTGGCCGCGCCCAGCGCCGCCGCGAAACCAGCCGCGCTGCGGCTTCCCGCCGGAATCGGCGGTAAAAGCGCGCTGGTGAACCCGGAGGATGACACGCCGTTTTTCTGGCGCGTCCCCTGATAGCTGACGAAGAAAAACAACTTGTCGCGCTTGATGGGTCCTCCGAGCACCCCTCCAAACTGGTTCTGGTTCAGGATCTGTTTCGGACACGCGCCGCTCGCATACCCCAGGCACGAATCGCGGTTGTAAAAAAAGTCGTTGGCGTTGAATATGGTGTCGCGCAGGAACTCGAAGGCGGTCCCGTGGAACTGGTTGCTGCCGGATTTCGTGACCACATTGACATTGGCGCCCGGGTTGCGCCCGTAGCTGGCGTCATAGGTGGACGTTTGCACTTTGAATTCCTGAATGGCATCGGGGCTCGGCACCCCGATTCCAGCGTAGAGGCTGGAATCGTTAGCGCTCCCGGCGTTGGCGAAATTGTTGATATTCACGCCGTCCATTTGGAAACTGTTCTGGCCGGGATCGTTGCCGTTGACGCTCATGTCCTGCGTCCCCTTGCCGAACGC
The DNA here is from genome assembly GCA_030039005.1 of Bryobacteraceae bacterium. The sequence goes on along the minus strand of JASHQT010000095.1, from coordinate 2,806 downwards.
GGTCGCATCGTTCGCGCCGGCATTGGTTCCCGCCGACAGCGCCAGAATCTGCGTGTAGTTCCGGTTGCTTAAAGGAAGACCGGTGACAGTAGCGGTGCCCACCGTGGTTCCCAGCGTGGAACTGGCCGTTTGCAGCAGCTCCGCCGTGGCCTCCACGGTGACCTGCTCGGCCTGCGTGCCCACTTCAAGCACGCGATCCAGCACCGGCGTCTCGGTGACGTTCACCGTCACCGCTCCCACCTCCGAGGTCTTGAATCCGGCAGCGCTGAACCGGACGCTGTACACTCCCGGAGGCAACAGCGAAAACTTGTAGACGCCATCGCCGCCGGTCATCGCGGTGCGGGTTTGGTTGGTTTCCGGATTCACCAGAACCACCGTGACGCCAGGCACAACAGCCCCCGTGGGATCGGTCACGGTTCCGGTGAGCGCTCCGGTTCCGGCGGATTGAGCAGCGAGCGTGGCCGCGGACAGCGTGAACAATGCTAGCGCCAGCGGTAGCGAAGACAGCGGCTTGGATGTCATGGTTGCCCCGTTTCAGGCGAACGGAAGGTACACCCTGCATGCAATCGAAACTGCCCGCTCGCTTAGGAGGGATTTTATGATAGAATTCCCGCGAGCGCGGTTCAAGGATCGGTCAAATTCCTTGGGGCGGGTGTCCAAGATCGGTCAAATTGCGGGGGCTCTCATGCAGGGAGTAGATGCACCGGTAAGCTTCGGCCCTTTTAGGATCAATTTAGCGTCCACGCGGCTGTATCGGGATGGCGTCGAGATCCAGCTCAGGCCGCGCGCCTATCGCGCGTTAGCGGTCCTGGTTCAAAATCCCGGCCGGCTGGTGGAATACGAGCAGTTGATCCGGGAAGCCTGGGACGGCGTGCACGTGTCGAAGCATACCGTCGCGGTCACGATCGGCGAGATTAAGCAGCTCTTGGGCGAATACGCGGCGTGGATTCAGTGCCAGCCCAAGTTCGGCTACCGGCTCGAAATCCCGCAATCGGAAGTTCTCATCCGGCGGGGATGGCATTACTGGAATCAATACAATCCGGCTGGTTACCAGAACGCCCTACGCTGTTTCCAGGAGGCCGCGCGGCTGGACAGCGCGGATTTCCGGGCCTGGGAGGGGATTTCCAGCACTTACCTGATGCTCGCCAGCTTCGTGATGCAGGCGCCTTGCGATCTCGCTGCGCCGTTTTGGGAAGCCCATGCGCTAGCCGTGGAAGCATGCGGCCAAACCTGGGATCTGCGCCTGAACGCCGCTTACGCGCGCTTTGTCTTCGATCATGACTTGGCGCAGGCCGAATGTGAACTGGTGCAACTCCAGCGCGAGCGTCCGAATTCGCCCCACGTCTACATTAGGCTGGCGATGGTGTACCTGGCCGGTCAACGGCTGGATGAGGCCGGCGCGTTGCTTCCCCCGGCGTTGGCGGCCGATGCGCTTCTGCCGCCCCTTACGTTCATCGGATGCCTGCTGCGTGTTTACCGCCGCGATTTCGAGGCCGCCATCGAGTGGTCCCAGAGCAACCTGGATCTACATCCCAGCTCCCAGATCGGGCGCGTGCATTATGCTGAAGCGCTCGAATTCGCCGGCCGCTCCGAGGAAGCGCGGACGCAGTATGAAATGGCCATCGTCAGGTCGGAAGCACCCGCCATTACACGCGTCACGCAAGCACGCTTCCTGGCCAAAATCGGCCGCCGCGAGGAAGCGCTGCGGATCTTCGAGGAGCTGCAACGGGCGCGGGACAACGATTACCTCGACGCGTTCCAGGTCGCACTGCTCGCGGACGCGCTGGGCCAGCGCGAAGCAGCCTTTGAGGAACTGGAACGCGCCTTCGCAGAGAAATCCTATACGCTGCTTTTCTTGAACGTGGATCCGAAGGCGGATCCGTTGCGGACCGATCCGCGATTTGAGCAGCTCGCTAATCGCGTGTTCCCCAGCTCCGCATCCGCCGCGTCCACCGCCGTGTGACCGCCATATAATAGGCGGTCATGAACAAAACCGAACGGGAATCTTCACGGCGCACCTTCCTCACTGCCGGCGCCGGAGCAGCGGCGGCACTGAGTTGCATCGAAGCGACCGGCATTGAAGCGCCCGCCCAGCCTCTTCCGCCTCTCGCCGCCGACGAGCTCACACTCGCGCTGGTCAATGGCCGCATCCACACCCTGGACGATGCCGGAACCGTGGCGAGCATAGTGACCATTCGCAACGGACGCTTCCGGACGGTGGGCGGCCGAGCGCCCAAAGCGGGGCCGAACGTTCGCGTGATCGATTTGGGAGGCCGCACCGTCGTTCCCGGTCTGGTGGAACCGCACATCCACATCGTGAGCCTGGCCAATCGCCCGGGCTATCACACCATTCTTGAAAACACGGCGTCCATTCGCGAAATTCAGGAAGCGCTGGCCGCGCGCGCCAAAGACGTTCCGCCCGGCGTCTGGATCACATCCATGGGCGGATGGCATCCCAACCAATGGGCCGAGCACCGTCACCCCACGCTGGCCGAGCTTGACGACGCCGTTCCCGATCATCCCGTGCTGCTCTACGAGCGCTTCACCGGACCTGCCGCGACCAACACGCTCGGCAAGAAATTCTTCGATGCGGCCGACGCCGCGCCGCAGGTGCATCCCGATATCAAGAAAATCAACGTCTCTGCCACTGGAGTGATCGCCGCGGCCGGATTCACCGGCGGCGGCCCCGCGGCGTCCGCCCTCTATCTGCTGCGCCGGGCGCAAACCTTCGATGACAAGAAGCGCAGCACTCTCGACGCCATGCGCTATTCGGTCAGCGTCGGACTAACCACGTGCCTGGATCAGG
>JASHQT010000094.1 GCA_030039005.1 Bryobacteraceae bacterium | reverse complement strand
ATTCATGCCGAGGTGTTTGGTCCGGAAGCGCCGATCACCCCGGGAATTGCGCGATCCTCCCACCCGCCGGTGCACGCTCCCTCGGGAGAACCCGGCGCCGGCCCTCAAATTTCATTCGCGCGAAGCGGGCTTACGGTTCCCTGGGACCCGCGGTTTTCCAGTTTGCTGGAACTAGCGGAAGCTTGCGATGTGCCCGTCCAGTGGTCGTGCCGTGCAGGCGTCTGTCATACCTGCGAATGCGCGTTGATCGGAGGAACTGTCCACTATCAGCCTGATCCGCTCGAACCGCCAGCCCCGGGCAACGTGCTGCTGTGCTGTTCGAGACCGGCCGGCGAGGTCCAGGTTGACCTGTGAACGTCGAACTACCCTCGTAAGCTCTTTGGACCACTCACGTACCGATTGCCGCGCTCGTAGAAACGCAATCTTCGATTCACGTTGCGCGTCAAACCGATGCGTACACTCTCGCCGATGACACCCGTTTTCCGCCGGCTCGCCGCGAGCCACAGCGGACCGGCGGCGCACAAATCCAGACCATCCTGCCGGAAATCGATCTGCATCGCCTGGGTTAGCCGGCCCGGCCCCCGCGCTAAATCGAGCTGGCCTGCCCCGCCGCGGAGGCGTCGCATCCGATCGATTCCCTCTATTGGTTCGAGAGCGCGCAACAGGACCCCCGCCCCCACCCCAACCGCCTCACTTGTCACGTTCAACATGAACGCTGACCCATACGTAAAGTACACATAGGCGTGCCCTCGCCCGAGAAACAGTGAGCCATTGCGCCGCGTTTCACCCCGAAATGCGTGACCGGCGGAATCACCGACCGGATAAGCCTCTGTCTCGACGATGCGCCCGCTGAGCCGGCCATCGCCGGTATCATGGACCACCATTTTGCCAATCAGGTAGCGCGCCAACTCCACAGTATCCACCGGGAGTTCCGCTCGACGTAGACGTCGAAGACGAGAAACGGGAATCGTCTCGCCGGCACTTTTCATTTCTGTGCGTTACTGCGGAGCACCGGCTGCAACTGAAAGCGGTTGGAGTTCGCCGAGCATCGTAGGGATGAGTTCCGAAACGGTCGGGTGAATGTGCATGGCCCGCTGAATCACCGTGTACGGCGCTTTGGCATACATCGCGTCCCGTATCGAGTGAATGGCCTCGTCGCCGCCGGTTCCCAGGATGGCGGCTCCCAGGATTTCGTGGGTTCGCGCATCCACGATAACTTTCATAAACCCCTGCGTCTCGCCCTTCTCCACGGCACGGCCGACCCTCGTCATAGGCCGCCGGCCAATCAGCGCGGGGTGGCCGCTCTTGCGGACTTCCGCCTCCGTCAAGCCCACACGGCCGAGCGGAGGGTCAATGTACAGAGCATAAGCGGTAATGCGATCGCTGACTTCGCGCGGGGCATTATCCTGAACATTCGCATCCAGAAGATTCGCCGCTACGATTTCAGCGTCGTTAAAGGCCGTGCGGGTGAACTCGCCTTTCCCGTTGCAATCGCCCAACGCCCAGATCCCGGGTACGCTGGTGCGCAACTGATCGTCGGCAATGATGAATCCGTTAGTCGACGGCCACGCCTGCGTTGGCGAGCCCCAGGTCGTCCGTATTGGGGCGCCTTCCCACCGCCAGCAGAAAATGTGAGCCGCGTACCTCGCGATCGCCACTGGCGCAGTCGACGTGAGCGAGAATCTCCTCGCCATGCTTTGAAAAGTCGATACTCGAAAAGCCGATACAAGTGGCGTCCACGCGAACGAGACATCCTCGTCCTCGTGCTTAGCCAGGTGCGGCGCTCTCTGGATCATGGTGACTTCACTCCCAAATCTCCGGTACATTTGCGAGAACTCCAGGCCGATGTAGCCGCCTCCTACGATGATCAGGTGATGCGGCAGAAAGTCGAGGTCCAGGATGGAGCTGTTGGTAAGGTAGGGGACTTCCTCGATCCCAGGCATCTGAGGCACAGATGCGCGGCCGCCCACGTTGATGAATATCCGATCCGCCGCGAGCCTCTCCGCGCCGACGCTCACCTCCTCGCGGACTCGAAGCGGCCGTGTCCCTGGTAGACGGTGCAGTTGGCCATACCTCTTAGCCAGCTTTCAACGGCGGTTCTCGACTGAGCCGAAATTGCGTCCTTCCTCGATTGGACGACCTTCATGTCGATGCTCACCGGGCCATTGTGAACCACTCCGAAATCGGCGGCGCGACGAATCATGTGGGCCGCATACGCGCTGGCAACCATGGCCTTGGTGGGCGTGCAACCGCTATTGACACGTGTGCCCCCGAACAACTTGCGCTCAATGATCGCAACTTTCATTCCCGCCCCTGTCAGGCGCTGCGCGACGTATGGACCAGCCTGTCCGGTTCCGATGATAATCGCGTCGTAGCTTTTAGGCATTGAACTCCCCCACGGATAACGCTTGCACTTGCGGGGCCGCCGCGCGGTTGCCGTAAACACATTCGGCTTGGGTTCATCTCGGTCAACGGTCGGCCGTCGGTGTCACGCCCGCGGCTTTGCTGGGGTTCCCGGGGTCATCGCCTCGGACTTCGCTGGCCTTCCGGCCGTGCCCGTGTGATCGGCTAACTGATAAGTCGTCACGCGATCCGCTGAACCCATTGGCTCCGCCAGGCCGGCGCCTCGAAGGGATCCGCGAAATACTGCGTCTCGTGCACGACCTTACCGTCCCGGAATTCCATAATGCTCACTGTGTACGCAGGACGCCCCTGGTAGGTGATGGTATATTCCGTGATCCAAAGGTCACCGTTCCCAAGCATTCGCTTGACGTTAAAACCCGATGGCTTGCCGGGATGATGACTCCGTAAGGCCTGCAGATTGCTTCGCCCGAGAATCCGTTCCCCGGACTGCGGATAATCACAAATGGCATCGTCAGCGTAAATGTCATGTTCGGCGTTTGCATCGCCGGCGGCCGACGCCTGCCAGTGATCATTCAGAGCTTCGCGTATATGTTCCTCTTGCATGATCATCTCCCTGGTGGAATGAAACCCCGGTTGCCACTCTTCACTGTTGGTACGCGGGAACTGCTCAACAGTTCGCGGCGGAGCGGCACTGCTCATCCGCTAACTGCCGTTTGGGGCGCGCTCTGGTGGATCGGCGTATCTCAATTCCAAGCTTTCGCATTTTGTAAATCAGCGTAGTGCGTGGCAATCCAAGCCGATTGGCCGCTCCGTCCTGACCTCCGATCAGCCAGTTCACTTGCTCCAAGGTTTCCAGGATGTGCTCGCGATCGGCATCGGCCAGCGTGCGCGAAGTGTTCTCGGAGCTCTGCTTCACCGTCTGCTTGAAGTCCAGCGGCAGACGCAGCACTGATCCAGGCGAGAAGAGCACGGCGCGCTCGATAAAATTCTGCAGCTCGCGAATGTTGCCGGGCCAGTCGTGCGCTTTCAGCACCGCCATCACTTCATCGGGAATCGAGTCGATGGGCTTGTTGAGGCGAGCGCCGAATTTCGATACGAAGAACTCCGTCAGCAACGGGATGTCCTGAACGCGCTCACGCAACGCCGGCAAACAGATTGGAATTACGTTCAACCGATAGAACAGATCTGCCCGAAAAAGCTTCTTAGCTACCAGTTGCGGGAGGTCCTGGTTGGTCGCGGCCACCACCCGGACGTTGATGCGGACGGTTTGGGAGCCGCCTAAACGCTCGAATTCCTGCTCTTGCAAAGCGCGCAACAGCTTGGGCTGAAGTTCCAGCGGCATGTCGCCAATCTCATCCAGAAACAGCGTGCCCCCATCCGCCATCTGAAATCGTCCCTTAGTTTGCGCGCACGCGCCCGTGAATGCCCCTCTTTCGTGGCCGAACAGTTCGCTTTCCAATAGAGCACTTGGAATGGCGGCGCAGTTCAGGGCCACAAACCGGTGGTTCCGGCGAGGGCTAGCCTCATGGATGGCTCTCGCAATCACTTCTTTTCCGGTGCCCGTTTCGCCCTGAATCAAGACTGCGGAACTGACCGGTGCGACCCTTGCGACTTCTGTCAGCAATGCCCGGAATTTCGGACTGGACCCGATTAAATCTAAAGTAGTCATGGCAGTACTCCTTCTTTGGGTGCGAGATGTGCTCCGCGCTTTCTTCGGATCAAAACCAGCTCGTGCTTACGTTTCGTTTTCTTGTCTCGCGATCCACTCGCGAACGTACGGATCGCAATTGACCAGCGCTATGTTGGCCGCCTCACACCGGGCGAGAAAACTGATGCCGTCCTGACCGGTCAAAGTGA
>JASHQT010000653.1 GCA_030039005.1 Bryobacteraceae bacterium | reverse complement strand
AGCGCTTTCTGAATCGTCTCCTGGTTTTGCGTCTCCAACTGGGCGAGCGCGCGCCGCAAGCGTTCGTCGAGGTCTTTGAACTTCGCCTCTTCGCGCTTCTGAAATTCAGTCGCGAGCGCCTGCTCGCGAGCTTCGAGCGCCTGGCGCTGCTCGCGCAAATCGCGCTCCTCGACGGCGGTGCGGCGCAGGCGTTGGTGCAGCTCGTTCAGGAAAACGGCGACATCGCGCTCGCTCGAGGACATGCGCTCGCGGGCGCGAGCGATCAGGTCTTCGGACAATCCCAGGCGGCTCGCAATCTCGAGGCCGGCCGACTTTCCGGGCGCGCCGAGCTGCAAAACATAAGTGGGTTCCAGCGTCTTTTCATCGAAGCCCATGGAAGCGTTGACCACGCCCTCGGTTGTGGCGCCGTAGATCTTCAGCGCCAGCAGGTGCGTGGAGGCGAACGTGAACGCACCGTGCGCGCGGAAGGAATCGAGAATTGCGACGCCCAAGGGGCCACCCTCTTCGGGATCGGTAGCGCGGCCCAGTTCATCGAGCAGCACCAGCGATTGCGGGGTGACCGTCTCCAGCATCTCGCGCACCCGGGCGATGTGCGCGGAAAATGTGCTGAGGCTCGCCTCGATCGATTGCTGGTCGCCCATGTCCGCCAGCACCTGCTCGAACAGAGGAAACTCGGCCTCGGCCGCGGGCACGGGCAGCGCGGACTGCGCCATCAGCGCCAGCAGGCCGACGGTTTTCATCGAGACCGTTTTGCCGCCGGTGTTGGGACCGCTGATCAGGAGCGTACGCTGCTTTTCGTCGAGCGCCAGGGAAATGGGAACGATGCGTTTCTTCTGCCGGCGGAGCACGTCCTCGAGCAACGGATGGCGCGCATCGCGCAGCACGAGCCGCCGGCTTTGCTCCGCACTGAAGCGGGGGATCACGCAATCGAAGTCGGCGGCGAACTCGGCCTTGGCAAACAAAAGGTCCAGGCGGCCGATGGCGTCCACCAGGGCCTGCACCAAAGCGCCGTTGATGCGCAGAGTCTCGGTGATCTCACGGAGAATGCGCATTACCTCGCGCTGCTCTTCTTCGCGCAGGCGCACCAGCTCATTGTTCAGATCGATGGTTTCAAGCGGCTCGACGAACAGCGTGTGGCCGCTGCCCGATGCGCCGTGAATGACGCCGTAAACCTTGCGCTGTTGCCCGGCGACGACGGGAACCACAAAGCGGTCGTTGCGCAGAGTGATGAACTCTTCCTGCAGCGTGCCGTCATCGCGATGGGCGCGCAGGAAGCGCTCCAGCGAAGTCTGGATCTGGCGCTGCTGGCGTTCGATGTCGCGGCGCGTGCGATGCAGGGCCACGCTCGCGTCGTCGGCCAGCGTGGCGTCGGGAAGAATTTTCCCGCGAATATCGCGCAGGATCGCTCGAGGGTCTCCGAGCGCCGAAGTTTGTGCCGCAAGCCGTGGATATTTATCCGCGGCCATATTCAGAGCCGCGCGGACTTCGGCGGCCTCCTCAATCAGCCGGGTGAGATCCAGGATCTGCTTCGGCTCCAGCACCGCGCCTTCGATGCGCAGAATCGTGAGCGCCGCCGATACATCGGGAATCGAATTGAATCGCAGCCGGATCGCCGATCCGCGCGCGGCCGCTTGCGGTTGCCGCGATGCGCGCTGATAAGCGATGGCTTCCGCCACGCCGGCCAGAGCGGCTTCGATAGCGGTGCGGTCCACGGCCGGCGCGAGTTTCGCGAGCTCGGCGCGCCCGAGCGGGCTGCCGATGTAGCGCCCCACGACTTCGCGGAGCGCTTCGAATTCCAACAGATCAGCGCTGAAGTTTTGCAAAGGCTCTCTCGATCACTGCCAGCGTCCCTTCGGTGAGACGATAGTCGTGCAAGTTCTGTTCCGCGACCCATGCCACGGCGCTCACGTCGCTCGCGGGCGCCGGATCGCCCGCGACGCGGTGGCACAAATAATCGATCAAAACGTAATGATATTCCGCGTGGCCCTGTATATCCGGAATGATCCGCTCGAAGATCTCGAATATTTCATACGGCTCCACGTCGAGCCCGGTCTCTTCGGCGACTTCGCGGCGAATCCCATCTACCAGCTTTTCGCCGGTTTCGACAATGCCACCGGGGAGAGACCAATAGCCTTTTAGCGGCTCTTTGCCGCGCTCCACCAGTAGAATCTTGCCATCCTCGAAAATCAGCGCGCCGACTCCGAGGAACGGCCGCGAGGGATAGCGCCGGTTCTCTGGGTTAACGAGCGATGGGTTAATACGCGATCCCCTTCACATCCAGCCGCACGCGGTAGACCGACGTGCGAGCGGTGATGTAGAGCGATCCCAAATCCGGATCGCCGAAAGTGCAGTTGGACGGAGTTTCCGGGAGCTGAACCATGCCGAGGGGCTTGCCTTCGGCCGAGTAAACGTAGATCTGATTGGCGGCCACATAGAGGTCGCCTTTCTCGTCGACGCAGATCCCGTCCGGCACGCCATCTAGCCCCGAGATCAACGTGCGCTCGTTCGAAGCCGCGCCGTTCTTGTCCAGATCGTAAGCGCGGATGTTCTTTTCATCGGAATTGCTCACGTATAACGTCCGGCCGCCGGGCGCGAGGGCGATCCCATTGGGGCGGCCCTTGGGTTTGGCGATCACTTCGAGCTCGCCTTTGCGCGAGATGCGATACACGCCGAAGAAATCCAATTCGCGCGTGTCCTGCTGGTTGCCGAATGCGGGGTCGGTGAAATACACGTCGCCTTCTTTGCGAACGACCAGGTCGTTGGGCGCGTTCAAACGTTTGCCCTGCCAGCGCTCGGCCAGAACTTCCACTTTGCCTTTCTTATCGGTGCGCGTGACGCGCCGCGTATGGCTTTCGCAGGTGTAGAGGCGGCCCTGTTCATCGAATCGATTGCCGTTGGCGCCGCCCGAATTTTCACGGAACACGGAGGCCTGGCTGCCGGACATGAATTGGAGGAGCTTGTTGTCCGGGATGTCGCTGAAAACCAGGAAGCCCATGGGTGACCACGCGGGACCTTCGGTAAACGCGTAGCCGGTGGCGATTTTTTCGATGCGAAGATCGCTGAAGTCCTGGGCCCGGGCCGCACAAGACAGCAATACAAGAGCAAAAAACAGCTTCACGCATCGATCAGGGTAGCACTTGTCCCATAGCCCGAATTCATAGCCCGGCTAGTACGGAAAGTGCCGTTGTCGCACTGTGCGTTTCGGACAGGATTGGGATACAATCTGCCAATGGCTCGCACAGATTCGTTCGCGGCGCGCCTCGCTGTTCTCGTACTTACGTTGTCTCCCTGTTGGGCGTTCCAGGCGTCTGACGGCGAAACCGCGGTTTCCATTCTTCCTCGCTTGCGCCCGGTGGCTTCCATCGAGCAACCTATTTTGCCAAAACCCGACATTCGTGTGGATTCTTCGCTCGTCCTGGTGCCAGCGCAGGTGACTAACGAACTGGGTACTCCCGTGACGAACCTGCGCAAAGAGGACTTCCGTGTTTTCGAAGACGGCGTGGAGCAGCCGATCGCGGACTTCTCGCAAGAGGATGCGCCGGTATCGGTGGGATTGCTGTTCGATATCAGCGGGAGCATGCGGAACAAAATCAAGAAAGCCACCGAAGCGGCGGGAGCTTTCTTCAAGACGTCCAATCCCCAGGACGAATTTTTCCTGATCGAGTTCAGCGACCGGCCCAAGCTGAAGGTGCCTTTCACCACGGATCCGAACGATATCTACGACGAGATTGCGCGCACCCGGCCATTCGGGCGGACTTCGCTGCTGGACGCGATCCATATGGGCATGGTGACGATGAAGCAGGCGCGCAACAGCCGCAAGGCGCTGGTGATCGTTTCCGACGGCGGCGACAATCGCAGCCGTCACACCGAGCGCGAGATCAAGAACGAGATGCTGGAATCGGATCTTCAGGTGTACGCGATGGGCATCTTCGACCCGGCGGACGTGAAGCATTCGGTGGAGGAACAGAACGGCCCCCAGTTGCTGTCCGAGCTGGCCGATGAGACCGGCGGCCGTGAGTATGCCGTGGCGAGCCTGAACGATCTGCCTGCGATCAGCACGCGAATTGGCAACCAGCTTCGCAGTCAGTACCTGCTCGGCTACTCACCGCTGAACGGCGAGCGCGACGGCAAATACCGGATCATCCAGGTGCGAGTAAGTGGCCAAGCGAAAATACCCGACTTACACGTGTATTATCGCCACGGATATTATTCCCCTGGCTTTTGAGAGCGGTTACTTCGTAGGTTACCAGCGGAAGCCGAAGCTTACGGGCACATAGTCGCCACGCTCGGGGCCATTCAGGTAAACGTGCACGTAGCGAGCTTCCGCGAATATTTTGCCGTGCCACTTGGTGCCGAACGCAATGCCCATGCCAGCGTTCCAACCGGGCTTGTTCTCGGAGTAGTCTTGTCCCGTGTTGGGGATCACGATGGGAAACGAGCCGCTGTTAAAGGACGTCACGGTTCCCGTGGGCGCGGAGAAATTCTGGTTCCAATGATACAGGCCGCCGCCACCGATGGCGTAGAGATCGAAGTGGCTGCGAGGTGTCAAGTGAACGATCGGGTCTATGGTCGCGGAGAGGACGTTAACGCCACCGTTAGGGTAGCCGAGGCTGGAGAGCGTGCTGCTGTTGAATCCGAAGGACGTGTAGCCAAGTTCGCCGAGGACTCCCAGGTAATTATTGAAGTTGAACCCCGCGCCTCCCTCGACGTTCCACCCGTCATTCAGGTAGCGACCGGTGTTGCCGACGGTCTGGGTGAAGCCGGCGCCTAGTTCAAAAGAAAAATGCGATACCTCCTGCGCGCTTAGCGTGCCGATACAGAAGAAGGCAAAACAAGCGGGAAAAGCGAATTTCGTCATTAAGCATAACCTCATGCTTTTTAGACCGGTGCTTTTCCCTGCGGGTTTCGCACACAACAGTTAGCTGAGAGTTAGCCGCCGACTAACTCCAGTAAGTCCGACCCAGGCGGCGATCTGCACGGCGTCGGCTAAAGTGCTTGGCAGTCGAGATCGGCGATCGTGCGGGCGCTCAATCTCATGCTCCGGACGGCTATTTCGAGCCTTCGCTCGCCCGCTTCATCCAGGGCGCAAAATGTTCTTGAGAAGCCGGGCGGGATGCGGGCGTTATAGAAGTCACGGCGGCGCTGGATGGCGCGGGCCGCTTCTACGCGGGCGCGCATTTCTTCCGACGAGGAGCCGTGATCTTTGCCGCGTAATTCTCTGTAAGCGACGGCGAGGACTTCGACGTACAGGGCGAAATGCGGCCTGAGCGAGGGATGTCCGGGCCATTCGGGTATTCGGGCAGATTCATGGGCCTACCGAACGCGTCCCGCAAGGCATATACTTGTGAGCAATTGGAGGTGGAGATGCAACGTCGAGATCTCACTTTCGTAGCTGCATTAGTGGTGGCACTGTCGCTACTCGCCGGGCAGAACCGAGCGCAGTCGCTCAATGCCAAGGCGGCCAAGACCGCAAACCCAACCTGGACAGCGCCCCGGACCCTAGACGGCCAGCCGGACTTGCAGGGAGTCTGGGCGAACAATACCGCGACTCCTCTGGAGCGACCAAAGGCGCTAGCCGGGCGTGCATTTCTGACGGACGAGGAAGTGGCCGCGCTCAAGAAAAAGGCGGCGCAACTCTTCGACAACGGTAACTCCGACGCTGCATTTGGCGACAGTGTTTTCGAGAGCGTGCTCGCCAATGTAGAAGGACAAAAATCGGGATTCAAAAGTGTTGATGGCGGGACCGGCGACTATAGCTCAGTCTGGCTTGCGGCCAGGGAGTGGGACAACAGAACATCCCTCATCACAGACCCACCAGACGGCCGTCTACCGCCCTTGACGGCGGAAGCTCAAGAAAAAGTGGCTGCCGCCGCCGCGGCGCGCAACCGGGTACCCGCCGGCCCGGAGGATCGAGCGCTGTCAGAGCGCTGTATTACATATGGCACGCCACAACTGGTCGCCGGATACCAGAGCTACTATCAGATCGTCCAGGCTTCGGACTCGGTGGTGATCTTGACGGAGATGATCCACGATGCCCGTGTAATTCCACTGGATGGGCATCCGCATCTTCCCTCGACCATCCGCACCTGGCTCGGAGATGCGCGGGGACACTGGGAGGGCGATACCCTCGTCGTGGATTCGACGAATTTCAGGCCCGGGGTATTCCGCAATATTTCCACCGAGAAGCTGCACGTAATTGAGCGGTTCACGCGTACAAGTCCTGACATCCTTCAGTGGCAAGTGACGATTGATGATCCTGGAGCGTGGACAAAGCCATGGACGGCGATGATCCCTCTGCGTTCCTCGAAAAAGCCGGTTTTCGAGTACGCCTGCCAGGAGGGGAACTACGGGTTGCGGGATATCCTTGCCGGCGCGCGCCGCGAGGAGCAGAGGGCCGAAACCGAAAAAACGCCCAGATAAGGACTAACTCCAGTAACTTCGATCCAGGCTGCGATACTGCACGGCTTCGGCTAAGTGCTTGGCGGAGACGGTTTCCGAGCGATCGAGATCGGCGATCGTCCGGGCCGCCTTTAACACGCGGTCATGGGCGCGGGCGCTCAATCCCATGCGCCGGACGGCCATTTCGAGCGTTCGCTCGCCCGCTTCATCCAGGGCGCAAAATGTTCTAAGAAGCCGGGCCGGGATGCGGGCGTTGTAGAAGCCACGGCGGCACTGGATAGCGCGGGCCGCTTCTACACGGGCGCGCATTTCCTCCGACGTGGAACCGTGATCTTTGCCTCGTAACTCTTTGTATGCGACGGCGGGGACTTCGACGTGCAGATCGATGCGATCGAGCAGCGGCCCGCTCACCTTGCTCAAGTAACGCTGGATGATGGCGCCGGTGCAACGGCATTCGCGCGTGGGATCGGAGAAGTAACCACAGGGACACCCGTGCATGTAACAGCTACACTTTCGAGAAGGTCCACCGTATACCTGTGCGTCCCTGGCGGGATGCAGCCTGAGCACGGAAAGTGCGAAGGAACGAGGCGTTCGAGCAGATTCACGGGCCTATCTAAGCGAGCCGGTCCTTTTTCGAGAGTTACCAGTCAGGGACACGGCATTTCCGCAATACAATAGTCCAAGTATGGACGAGTCACGGCGGCGGTTGACCGAATGGTCCTCCAGTACAACGGACGTAAGCCCTCAAACCGACCTCCAGGACGATTGGTTCAAAGGCGAAGCCTATGAGTATCTGCAGACCAAGCCGGAGCTGTGGGCCGCCGGTTTTGAACCGGTGTTGTCCGGCTGGAAGCCGCCGAGCCCGATCATCGGGCCGGATACAAGGGTAGTTGCGCTCGGCAGTTGTTTCGCGCGGTACTTCGTCTTGTGGCTGGGAGACCGCGGATTCAACCGGTCGATTCCAGAATCGCCGTACAATGCTCTGCTCAAGTTTGGATTTGCTTTTGAAAATATCGCTGTCATAGCTCAGCAGTTCCGGTGGGCTTTCGGCAGGTTCGACTCACGGGACTCCTTTTGGGTAGGGAAAGACAAGCAGCGCGTGCCGGCAACGGAGGAGGGCCGTTTATTGGTACGAGAGACCCTGCAGAGTTCCGACGTACTGATC
>JASHQT010000652.1 GCA_030039005.1 Bryobacteraceae bacterium | reverse complement strand
AAGCCGCACTCCACCAGGAAACGGATCGCCTGGTTCGTGAGGCTCTCTGCCATGATTGATTCCTTCTGGCTGACTGCCTTTAGTCGTGGCCGCTCGGATTGTCGGTTTTGATGCGGACTGCAGGCGCTCCCCAGGCGGTGCAATTGCGCTTATGCTGCAGGTTTGTGTCCCCGCCTATAAGCCCGCCCCAATCGTTACGCACCCGCTCCGTCGTGATTGTGGACTGCCCGTGCCGTTCGCCGGTGTGCCCGCGATCGTCGCCCAGCGGAAGCAAGCGGATGTATTTGATGGAGCCATCCGTTCTTTTGTGAACTTCAACGTTTGCGGCTGCCAGATATCCGCGAAGACGCTCCGGCGTGCAGACGTCGATCAAAGTGCCATTCTCACCGAGCACGCGCACAGGTCGAGCGCCGTCGAACGCTCGTGGTTGCTTATCGCGGGAACCAAGGGAGACCGTGTGGGGTTCCAGCCTGTCGGCTGGTGGCCCGGTCACCTGCGCCTCCAGTTTTCGCGTTTGTGACGGAGTACGTCGCCGGCAGTAACATCAACGCGACCTGCGCGAATAAGATCGCGGACCTCGTTCAGGTCGTATAGGATCTTTCGCCCTACGCGATAGAAGGGGAATCCTCGGCCGAGGTAACGATCTTTTTGCAGCGTCGCTCGCTTCCGGCCGGCGATTCGCTCCACATCGGCTTCAGTACCAAACTCTTTCTGGATCCTCTTGGATGGGGTTTCTCTCTGCACGACTGGATAGACGTGGCGAGAAAACCGCATAAACCGCAGAAACTAGGTTTTGGCGGTTTTTTGCGGTCGGTTTTTTCTTAGCATAGTGACGGTCAGTTCGAGATTTCGAGACTTGGCATGCCTGCAAATTGTTTGCATCGTTCGGACGGTTGCTTCGCCCTGTTCGGCGCGCTGAATCACGTCGATTGACAGCTTTGTAAGACGGCTAAAGGCTCTCTGCGACAAGGCTCCGCGCAGTTCTCTGACTTTCTCACCGAATATTGCCTCGGCCGAGGGGCGCCCACCCTTCACGTCGCAGCCTCTCTCGCGCTGTGATTTCGCGACGGGTTGGGTGCCATCGCGCCTCGCCAAACGCTGTCGAATTTCGAGAACGCGAGAAGCAGCTTCGGTCTTGTAATGATTAACGATGCGGAACACCTCGAGGGTGAAGTCTCGCTCAAAATGCTCCAAATCCTTCGACTGCAAGAATGGAGGCACTGCAGGGTCAACTCCCGGTGGTTGAAGCCTGAGCTTCCGCATGGTTTCGCCAATAAAGAATTCCGCCGAATCGTTAATCCAAGATTCGTACCGCCGTGCAGTCTCGTCGTTTCCGACTATACACATACTCTCGCGGGCCAGGACGTTGAAATATCTAGTTCGGTACCGATAGATGGAATTCAGCAGATCCTGACCGCTGTATGGAGGCCGAAAATCTGCTCGAAGTTGGCCTATCGCGCGCTTGGCACTCCAGGTCGCCTCTTCAAATGCGTCATGGCCAAGATGCCCTTCAGGAAATGGATTGTCGCCCAGCGGCCGTTCACTTGCGTCGCCTTGGAAAAGAACCATCAGGTTTGGGGGACAGCAGTTGATCGCCGGTAAATTGCATACGGACGTTCGAAGAGTGGCATGAATCCTATCGTGCTCGTGGGGCCTGTTCGCACCAAACAACTTTGTCTCGCGCTTCGTTAACTCGTCAAATTGATCAACGAATTCGGCGAAGCGCTCTTCCGAAGCCTGATCACGAGCTTCAGTCGCTTCTCTTTTAGCACGCAGGCAAAACAGTGCGTACGCCTTAATCAGGGTCTTGATTCCGTGGCCATTTGCGCGAGGGCTCTCCTTCAGGAGCAGATCCAAGGAATGTTCGACCGAGCCAAATGCTCTGATGACGACCGGGAGCAAAAGATCCCTTAGCTCTTCTCGCGCTGCCCTGCGCTTGCCCCCTGAGCTGACACAAACGGTTAAGACACTATTGGCCGTTCGCTGAAAAATCCTCGACCGGCAAAACGACTGTAGCGCATACTGTTTCCCGGCTGGTGAAGCGGAGGCGGGCTCTGCGGGAGCGCAACCCGCCGAGGAATAGCCGGCTGGAAACTCATCGAGACGATGGGTGGGGGCGGCAGCCGTAGTCGCCCCCAAGCTCGGCGCGCAAAAAGGCCACATCGGACGATAGATTTCCCGATGCCTTAGAAAACTCATACAGAAAGCTGCCGCGTAGCGGCATCCTTTTGATGTTGTTCGAAGCGGGCCGGCGGGATGTAGCCGAGTGCGGAATGCAGGCGCCTTTTGTTGTAGATCTTTTCTAGGAACTCGCGGATCGACGCGCGCGCCTCGGCCAAGTCCCGGTATTCGTTGCGTAGCACTTCTTCGTATTTGAGTGTTTTCATGAATGATTCGCAGGCCGCGTTGTCCCACGGATTGCCCTTGCGCGACATGCTGATTTCAATGCCGTTGGCTCTGAGCAAATCCGTGTAGTCCTTGCTGGCATATTGCGAGCCGCGGTCGGAATGATGCACCAGGCCGGGCTCGACTGCGCGGCGCGAAAGCGCCATGCGTAGCGCGGTGAGTGTGAGCGAGTCTTCCATATCCCGATCCAGAGCCCAGCCGATCACGCGGCGCGAGTACGCGTCTAGAATCACGGCCAGGAAAACGAACTCGTTGCGCAGTCGGATGTAGGTGATATCGGCCCGCCACAGTTGATTGATCGCGGTCAGGATCATGTCACGAGCCAGGTTCAGATACACCCTGCGCGTATGGTTGGAATCGGTGGTGACGACGAACTTGCGCTTGCGCACGCACAACAGGTTGTCCTCGCGCATCAGCCGGTAGACACGCTTCGGGTTCACTTTCCAGCCGCGCTCGCGAAGTTCCTTGGTTATACGCGGCCGTCCGTAGCACGGCCACTCCAGCGCAATCTTCTGGATCGCGTCGCGCAAGTCCATGTCGGGATCTGGTCTCGGTTCGGCGCCATCGAAGCGATAGAATCCAGACCGGGAAACCCGGCCCAGATTCACCATGCGCTCGACGGTCAGTCTGCCTCCGGCCTTCATTTCTTCTTGGACCTTTTGGTAGACGGCGGTTTTCCAGTCAACGCCTGCAGCATCCGCTGTTCCTCGATGCGCTGCAAGCACCCCTTCAAAAAATCCAGCTCCAGCGCCTGCTGGCCGATTTTACGCTCCAGTTCAGCGATCCGCCCTTCGGACCAGCGCTGCTTCCCGTTGCCCGGAAATACATTGCCCGGCCCCTGGCGGAACTCACGCCGCCAACGGTGCAGCACGTTGGCATTTACCTCCAACGCCCGCGCCACCTCGCCGATGGAAACCCCTTGCTCCAGCCGCCGCACGGCGGCCAGTTTGAACTCCTTAGTGAAAATCCTTCTCGACAACCCCATGACTCAATTCTCCCTTGAATGGATTTTGAGTCTTAACTGCTTGTGTCAAGAATGGGGACAAGTCCACCCTGTCCTTTGGTCCTCCATGAACGCACCATTGGTTCGATAGATAGACGTTTATTAAATTACTCGGAAGTTCGGCCATTCCAGTCTCACTACAACGCAGACAGATGGTCCGTGACCTTGGGCTTAGGCATAAAGTGGAGGCGTAGACTAGGCCTATCAATGAACGTAACACAGATGGAATGTTTTGGGACCGATAATGCGGAGTATCGGGCGAAGTCGCGCCTAGGGCGGTATTGTTGAATCGGCGGAGCCAAGCGCGTTTCTCGTTATTAATCCGATGAGGCCTCGCATGTTGCGCCCCACAGTCGATACTGCGCCAGGGAGTCGGATGAGTCGAGGCCTCACGTCCCGGTGGCGCTGCCGCATTCCTTACCCGACATTGCATCTATGACTATCCCTTGACGGCGTGCCAGTGGGGATAAACTAAGATTCAGCATTTGAGCGACACCCTGCCAGAAACGAAGTCTGATGATGAGTTCAGATCAGGAGGAAATTGCCCAGTGGCTCGCTAGTAGGTCTTCCTCATTGCATGAGGCTTATCTGGCTGCCCTCCGGTTTCTTGCCGATCCCGAGGCTCCTGGCCGGGCTCAGATGATTTGTCATGCTGGTCGCGACCTATGCACTGGTCTACAGGACTTGCAGAGCGTAACCAGGAAGGAGCGCGCGGATACCGCGTCAATCCTTCGAGAGGTCGATTCTGTCTGGCAAAAAGAGGGGTTGGACGCTATAGGAATTGCCGAACCTGCCAATACTACGCCAGCACTTGAGCAGACAGCCTCGCCCGAGGCGGCAATTCCTCGCTACCTGATGGCGCTCCTGCAGCGTTTGATCGAGGAACATCGCCGCGGGGACGTCACTCAGGAAGAACAGGCCGCGCAACTGTTCAAGGCAAACGACCCCGCGATTGCGAACCGCCCAGAGGCGGTGCGACCACTTTCGAAGGAATGGGTACACCTTCGAAAGTGGTTCATTCGCTACGCCCACTTTGGAGTCCAGCAGCGCATCCCGGAGGAGATGGAGTTGCGACAACAATTCGCAGCGCTCGAAAACTTCATTCTTGGCGTGATACGGACCTTCTACGAGGGCATGGAGGGCTTGGATGAAATCCTGGGAGAAGCCAACTCCTGAACTCGTCACTCGCGCAATCGCGAGTATGCCCTACCTGGAGCAGCAGCGCTACTTCTTCGAGCGCCTGGACAACCCAGAGTGGATAGAACCGCTGCGTAAGGCGAAGTTCTTTTCAGATCTTCCAGCCGAAACACGCGAAGGTAGTGCAGTCACTTTCTATCTCTGGCCAGCGAGCCGTTACCTGTCTCGTATGGCAGGTCTCAAGCCGGATCTCGTCGCCGAGATCATGGGTGGGTTTCCGGAGACTGGAAATCCTTTCGTCATGCAGGATATTCTCACCGCCGCGCAAGTGATGCCGCCGACAGCCTCGGCTAGGCTGGCAGAGACAATAGCACGCTCAGCCCGAGGCACGGGTTTCGTTGGAATGGATCGCGCGGGAGAGATCGCGGCGAATCTGGCGAAGGTGGGAGAAACAAATGCCGCACTGACTATCCTGCGGTCCGTTCTCGACGTCGTTCCTGATGCCCGGCCCGTGACGGTTGGTCCGTCGGGGCGCGTATATCGCCACGAGGCCCGAACCGCGATCCGGAGCTTCGATTATGCGGCGATCCTCCGACACAGCGGCGAACGACTCGCAAGCAACCTGGGAGTGGAATACATCACACTTCTCTCGAAAAAGTTGGTCTTCGCCCTAGGGCAAGAATTTCCAGAATACAAGATGTTACCTCGACCTGTTGAGGATTACTCCTATATCTGGCGCGCGCATCTCGATACCTGGGACATGCACGACGAGGCAAAGCAGCTCTTGACCCTCGGAATTCTCCAGGCAACCGAGCGGTTGGCATTGGAACGTAGATGGAAAGAAGCTCAACAAGTATTGGAAAAACAACCGTTCACGGTCTTTGAGCGAATACAGCTATTCCTTCTCTCGAAGTACCCTGGCTTGGACATCGATCTTGCAGGTAAGAAGCTCGGCGATGCAACGCTGTTCCAGGCTTTCGGGCTTCGCCAGGAATACAACCAGCTTGCACGCACGGTCTTTTCGAAAATATTAGTGGAGCAGCAAGACGCTGTGCTTGCCTTGATCGACGCAGGCCTCCATCGGGAACGCATGGTCGAACGTGGACTTTCCCAAGAAGAAATCGACCAGACCATTCGGCGGTGGACACTTGAACGTTACGAGCCGATTCGGGAGAGCCTTTCGCCGGATCGGCTCAGACGAGTCGAAGCCCTCGAAGAGGAGTTCGGGGCCGCGCGTCGATACGAGAATCCCGTTGTCCGCGGCGGCGCAATACCTCTTGGAGGAAGGAGCCCGGCGGACAGCGCAGATCTAGAGGCAATGTCCGTCGATGACGTACTGAACTACCTCCGCACATGGTCGCCCAACCCTAGCGAACCCTTTGGCCCGTCCTATCAAGGCTTGGCTCGAGAGCTGACGACAGCGATCCAGGCTGCCCCCGAGCGGTACCTTGAACGTCTCGAAGACTTCAAGGAACTGTCGCCGACATATGTGCGCGCGGCGCTGCAAGGCTTCCGTGACGCCACGAGGCGGGGGGTCGATCTGGCATGGTCGGCACTCCTCGGACTTGCAGAATGGATTTGCGAACAGCCAGACAATGTCGCGGAACACTCTGACGAGGACGACTGGCATGGGCACGATTCAGGCTGGCGCCCTACGCGCTTTGCCATCGTTGACATGCTTGAGGATGCAATCAAGAAAAGCGTTCTTCCGGTCGAGCTCGATTCTATCGCTTGGAAAATCATCGATACGCTTTCGGATGACGACTCAGAGTGCCTGAACTACGAAGATCCTGCCTCTCTGGAAAAAGATGTATGGAGTTATTCGCTCAATGCGCTTCGACCAAGAGCTGTCCGCGTAGCACTCAACTACATCGAGCGGCGCTTCACCCGGCTCAAAGCCGAAGGAAAGTCGATTGACGACGTTCCTGAGATTCTTGCATACCTGGACAAGCATTTACATCCCGCAATCGAGAAATGCCTTTCCGTTCGACTCATCTACGGCGAGAAATTCCCGTTTCTACACGCCGTGGCGCCGAAGTGGGCCTCACGGGCGCACAGCGAGGTATTTCCGACTGCAGTCGAGTTGCAGCCTCTTCGTGACGTGGCCTGGGGAGCGTACCTGGCGGCGAACCAGGCCTATTCCGATCTGTTTCCACTCCTGGAGTCTCTCTATCGGGATGCCATGCAGATTTCGGATGAGTCCCGTAAACAAGGAAAGAGCTATATCGCCGACCGACCGAGCGCGATGCTCGCTCAGCACTTGATCCAGCTCTTCTGGAGAGCCAAGATCGATCTTCGCAAGGACTCGCCGCTGGTGGAGTTCCTCAAGAACGCCGGTACGAGTGCTCTCCGTTCCACCATTATCTACGTTGGGCGGTCACTTGCTGAAGCCCCAGAGACAGTTGCTCCAGAGACGATAGCTCGTTTGCAAACTCTTTGGGACTACATCTTGGGGTCCGATCACGCCAAGAACTTGAGTGAGGCCTTCGCCTGCTTCGGATGGTGGTTCAACACGGCTTACTTCGGGGATCGCTGGGCACTCGACCACCTCGAAAGCAGTCTTTTGCTTACCAACGGTAAATTCGAGCCGTTATTAAATGCATTGGCGCGCTTGTCGCGGCTCGCCGAAGCCCACCCCACGCAGGTATTGAACTGCGCAAAGATGATCAGTCTTGGAGCGGA